>JBDSBU010000026.1:0-5997 GCA_039921445.1 Marmoricola sp.
ACGCCTGGCGGACCACCGCCATCACTGACTCGTGCTTCTTCTCGGTCTCCAACGTGGGATCGACCAGATAGGTCGAGCCCAGGTTGCTGGTCAGGATCAGGAGGGTGTTGCGGAAGTCGACCGTGCGTCCCTGACCGTCGGTGAGCCGACCGTCGTCGAGGACCTGGAGCAGGATGTCGAAGACCTCCGGGTGCGCCTTCTCGACCTCGTCGAGCAGCACCACCGAGTAGGGCCGCCGTCGGACCGCCTCGGTCAGCTGGCCGCCCTCGTCGTAGCCGACGTAGCCGGGAGGCGCCCCGACCAGGCGGGAGACCGAGTGCTTCTCGGAGTACTCGCTCATGTCGACACGCACGATCGCCCGTTCGTCGTCGAAGAGGAAGTCGGCCATCGACTTGGCCAGCTCGGTCTTGCCGACGCCGGTGGGGCCGAGGAAGAGGAATGATCCGGTGGGGCGGTTCGGGTCGGCGATGCCCGCGCGGGAACGGCGTACCGCGTCGGAGACGGCTGCGACGGCGGGCCGTTGCCCCACCAGCCGCTGGCCGATGATCTCCTCCATCCGCAAGAGCTTGTCGGTCTCCCCCTCGAGCAAGCGGCCGGTCGGGATACCGGTCCAGGCCTCGACGACGTCCGCGATCTCCTCCGGCCCGACCTCTTCGTTGACCATCGGGTCCTCCACCGCGACCGCGGCGTCAGTGGTCTCGATCTCAGTCTCCAGCGCCGGAATCCGTCCGTAGAGGATCTCCGAGGCCGCCGCGAGGTCCCCCGAGCGCTGCAGCCGTTCGGCCTCGACGCGCAGCGTGTCGATCTGCTTGCGCAGCTCCCCACTGCCCTCCAGCGAGGCCTTCTCGCGCTCCCAGCGGGCTTCGAGCTCCCGGAGCTCCTCCTGCCTGTCGGCGAGGTCGGCGTGCAGCCGCTGCAACCTGTCCTTGGAGGCCTCGTCCGTCTCGCGCGCGAGGGCGAGCTCCTCCATCTTCATCCGGTCCACCAGCCGTCGGAGCTGGTCGACCTCGACCGGTGAGCTCTCGATCTCCATCCGCAGCCGGGAGGCCGCCTCGTCGACGAGGTCGATCGCCTTGTCGGGCAGCTGACGCCCGGGGATGTAGCGGTCGGAGAGCATCGCGGCCGCCACCAGTGCCGCATCGGTGATCTTCACCCCGTGGTGCGCCTCGTACTTCTCCTGGAGGCCGCGCAGGATCGCCACCGTGTCCTCGACGCTCGGCTCCCCCACGAAGATCTGCTGGAAACGACGCTCGAGGGCGGGGTCCTTCTCGATCCGCTCGCGGTACTCATCAAGAGTGGTCGCGCCGATGAGGTGCAGCTCACCGCGCGCCAGCATCGGCTTTAGCATGTTGCCGGCATCCATCGCGGAGTCGCCGCCGGCACCCGCTCCGACCACGGTGTGCAGCTCGTCGATGAAGGTGATGATCTGGCCCTCGGCACTCTTGATCTCCTCGAGCACGGCCTTGAGCCGCTCCTCGAACTCGCCGCGGTACTTCGCACCTGCCACCATCGCCGCGAGATCGAGGCTGAGCACCCGCCGCCCCTTGAGCGAGTCCGGCACGTCCCCCGCGATCACACGCTGGGCCAGGCCCTCCACCACGGCGGTCTTGCCGACGCCAGGCTCACCGATCAGCACCGGGTTGTTCTTGGTACGTCGGGACAGCACCTGGACCACCCGGCGGATCTCGGCGTCGCGGCCGATCACCGGGTCGAGCAGACCCTCCTCGGCGCGGCCGGTCAGGTCGACGGCGTACTTCTCGAGTGCCTCGTAGGTCGCCTCGGCCTCTGGGCTGGTCACCCGCCGGTTCCCGCGGACGGCGGCGATCGCCGCACGCAGTGACGCCTCGCCGGCTCCCCCCTGCTCCAGGACGGACCGCACCGGTCCGTCGACGAGCACAAGTGCGAGCAGCAGGTGCTCGGTGGCGACGTAGTCGTCCGACATCTGTGTGATCAGGTCCAGGGAGCGTGCGAGCACCCGCGTCAGCGCCGCCGAGGCCGAGGGGGTCGTCACGCTCGTCCCGGTGGCCTTCGGGAGATTCCACAGCACCTGATCAAGGGCGCGGCTGAGCTCGGCCACGTCGGCACCGGCCTTGCTCAGCAGCGAGGGGGTGATGCCGGACTCCTGTCGCAGCAGTGCCAGCGCGAGGTGCACCGGCTCTATCTGGGGGTTCTGCTCGTTGACGGCCAGGGTGCTTGCGGCGTTGACCACCTCGACGCTGCGTGAGGTGAGCTTGGATGCGTCCACGGTTCGGCTCCTCTGCGAGTTCTGACGTCCTTGTCCTGCCCAACACCGACAAAGTTGAGTCCATTCCACTCAACTTCTCGAGGATTCACGGGATGGAAGCACCCAGACCGATCCTTCCGGCCCCAGAACAGGGGAAACGCGAAAAAAAGATCTACGCGCCCGCCCTTTTTTGTCCCTTTATAACGGGACTTACGGCTTACCTATAGTCCGAAATAACTATCGATCAACGCCAAAATCACCGATAGAAATGTCACATCCCTCCACACCAACCCAAGGAGTACAAATGAGCAGGATTCGGGTCCGCGTCAAGGCACTCGTCGCAGCAGCACTTCTCTCGACCATGGCGTTCGCCACGGTCGCACCGATGGCCGCAGCTGCCGACGCTGGCGCAGGTATGCAGGCACCGTCTCGGGCGATCCTCCGGGCGATTCTCTGATCGATCCCAGCTAGACGAACGCCCGTCCCACTCCTCCAAGTGTGGCGGGCGTTCTACATGTCCTGAGGAGCATGCACGGACTGTTGGGGCCGCGGGGCGCTAATCCTCGGGAATCTGGTGCGCGGGCAGGGTCGAGGACTCGTCGGGGTCGACGAGGCAGGCCCGACAGAAACCGATCCCGAACGGCGTGAGCTGGATGCTTCGACGGACCACCTTGGGGAACCGCACCGAGTGCATCGCCTCCAGCACGTCGGGTTGGGCCTCGACGACCTGGTACTCCATCGGGTCCTCGAGCTGCTCGCGGGAGAACCAGATCATTCCGAGCCGGAACAGGTTGTTCAGGTAGGACGGCACCTCCTCGATGTAGCGACAGCCAGCCCGGGCGCCGATCATCGAGAGTCCCGGCGCCACCAACGCCGAGCTGACCATGCCGATCGGTCCGCCGGTGCGCACGTCCACCGACGGCTGCGGTCCACCACGAAGCAGCAACAGCAGGATCCGCGCCTCGTCGGGCGCCAGCTCGGTCAGGATGCGGGCGTACGCCGGATGGCTCTGCTCCTCGCTCCACACGTCGCGTGAGCGCTTCAGCAACCGCTCGCCCTGCTCCCGGAGGCTGGGCTCGGGCTCGGGCTCGCGCGGGGTGGCGTCGTGGAGCACGACTGTCGAGAGGGAGACGGTCGCGTCCATCAGTGCCTTGGGAATGGGCACGCCCGAGGAGACGGCCCGAGCGATGTCGCTGACCGTGCGGGAGGCCTCCGCCACGTCCCGAGCCACCTCCTGCACCAGCTCGCCCGCGGTCTGCGGATCGGTCAGCGCGCGGGCAAGCAGCCGGCTCGACCGCAGCCCCGAGCCCAGGCTCCACCTCGTCGAGCGCACGAGGGCCGTTCCCGCGATCCGGGCGACGCCGGGCAGCGCGTCGGCCGCCTCGTCCCACACGGCCGGGGCGCGAGGCGGCGTACCGCCATGTCCGATGTCGTCCTTCACGTTCCTCCCACTCCGAACAAGCCGAGGTGCAGCAGGCCGCCGCCGAAGCCCATGATCGCGCCATGGGCGTAGAGCATCCACTCGTCCTCCTTGATCGCCGAGCGCATCATGTCCACGAAGTCCCGTGGAGGGAGCTCCTTGGTGCGGGTGGCGATCAGAACCTTGATCTTGTCTGCCTGACGGCGACTGAACTCAGGGTCCTTGAAGGGCTCGATGGTGCGGTCGACCGCCTCGAGGGCGACCGCCTCACGGATGTTGTCGAAACGTCGGGTTCCCACGGCCACGCGTACGGCGCCACGCATCGGCCCCGCCGCGCCGTCGATCGCCGGCCGCATGGCGTCGGCGAGCATCTGCCTGGTGCGATCGCCGCGAGGTCCGTCGAGGAGGAAGTCGCCGATGTTCTCCAGGGTGATCACGTCCTCGGCGATGATCTGGGCGTAGACCTCGGCTGCCTGGTCCTGGCGGCGCAGGAACAATCCGTGCACCTTGATGCCGAGGATCCGCTTCGGCTCCGGCGGCTCGAAGATCAGCCACATCCCCAGGGCGTTGGTGGCCCACCCGACGACGACGCCGAGAACGGGCAGCAGCCACCACTGGGCGAACCAGTGGTCCACGATCGCGACCGGTATGCCGAGCCCGAAGCCGAAGATGAACCCGAAGACCACCATCAGGTTCAACTCGCGCTGGCCGAAGTCACGGAAGATCCGCACCACGAGGGCAGGGTTCTTCTGGAAGTGGTTGATCACCATGATCTTGGGGTCGAGCAGCTGGTCGATGTGGACGCCGATCTCGTCGGTGATCGCGTGCACGACCGTGGGGAGCTGGCCCTGCACCCGGGCGATCACGACCGCCTTGGCGCGCGGGGGAAGGTCGCGCCACAACCGGGGATGCTCGCGCTTCATGATCTCCTCGATCATCCGCGGCAGGTCCGGCTCGAAGACGGTGACGATGTGCTCGGCGATCTTGTCCGGCTCGAGCTGCTGGTAGAACTCCTGGGGCGTCCCGAGCTTGGCGATCGCCTTGTCGACGGCGATGCTGCCCATCTTCGCGGCCCGAGCAGGGACGATGCCCTGCCAGCCGAGCCCTCCCTGCAGGATGCCGGGGATCTCCTGGAGCTTGCGAGGCAGCACCCGCGAAAGCTGGCGCATTCCGGGGACGGTCACGCCATGGAAGCGCACCGGCGAGAAGAGCATCACCAGACCGGTCCAGTTGATCAGCCAACCGACCACCCCGGTGAAGATCGGCACCGAGACGAAGTGCACCCAGTTCACGTCCTGGAAGAACCAGTCGATCGCCAGTGCCATCTCGTCCCCATCTCGGGATCCGTGCCAATTGCGACGGATGCGTCGCTGACACTAACGCCTGAGCCATACGGAGGTCACTGAGATGCCCAACACCGGAGGGCTCCAATGACGCTGACTAGCGAGGACCCTCGAACGGGCTGATCGTGCCTGGCCTCCGCAGGGCGGGCAGGTTCGGACGACGCTCGTGCAGTGAGATCAGCGTCTGTTCCAGGGCCGCTCGCAGCTCGGTGTTGCGAGCCCGAAGCTCGGCGCTGCGCGACTGCAGGGCGGCCACCTGGTGCTCGAGCTCGAGGATCCGACGTACGCCTTCGAGGCCGATGCCGGTGGCGGTGAGCTCGGCTACCTCGCGCAGCAGCTCGATGTCGCGCAGGGAGTAACGCCGCCCGCCGCCACCGGTGCGTCCGGGTGAGACCAGGCCGACGCGGTCATATTGACGCAGCGTCTGCGGGTGCAGCCCGGTCAGCTCGGCAGCCACACTGATCACGTAGACCGGCACGGTGGGACCCGGCACCCGGGGGTCGCGCGGCTGTCCTCGGCCGACCATCACTGGCCCCCGGTGAACAGCGAGGCTCGAGGATCGGTCCCGCCCCGCGCCTCGCGGTACGCCGTGACGGCAGCCCTGGTCGCCTCGTCGAGGTGGTCGGGGACCTCGACGACCACGGTGACCAACAGATCGCCTCGCGTCCCGTCCTTGCGGGGCGCACCGCGACCGCGAACCCTCAGCGTGCGTCCGTTGGGGGTGCCGGGCGCGACCCTCAGGGTGACCGGCGCAGCACCGAGGGTGGGCACCTTGATCTCACTGCCCAGTGCCGCCTCATCGAAGGAGACCGGCGCCTCCAGGGTGAGGCTGTCGCCCTTGCGTCCGAAGATCCGGTGTGGCGAGACCTTGACGGTGACCAGGAGATCGCCGTTGGGTCCGCCGTTCTCGCCGGTGGCGCCCTTGGCCTTGAGCCGGATCCGCTGGCCGTCCTTGACACCAGCGGGGATCCGGGCCGACACGGTGCGACTGGACTGACCCCGACCCGAAC
>JBDSBU010000027.1:0-9719 GCA_039921445.1 Marmoricola sp.
CACTCCGCAGGGACCAACGCCACCTCGCTGCAGGCGACGAATAAGCCGGCTCGCCATCTGTCATCTGCCATCTAACGGAGCGATCGCGGGGGAATGGGTCACTTCCAGGAGCGCCTGGTTGGCGGCAAGACCCGCCCTTACTTGATGCGCACCAACTCGACAGCAGGCGGCCGGCCCGATGCGTGAGGTCCGGTGCGCACCTCCGCGAAGGCGTGCAGTGCAGGCGCTCACGGTCGAGCAGGCTCGAGACCTGCTTGTGTTGCTCGGCACGGGGATGCGTATCGGTGAGGCGCTGGCCCTGCGGTGGACCGACATCGACCCTGGGTCCAGGCTTCGCCTGACCCACCAGGCGGGTTATGAATGACGACTGAGAGATCGCGACGCGATTCCGCCCAGGGCTTGGTGGAGCCCGGTCGACGTCCTTTGCCAACCGGGCTCCGTGGGCACTCAGGCCTTGTTGCCGAGGGCGACGATGTGCTCGGGCAGTCGCTGGTTGTCGCCGTACATGAAGTGGTTCTGCATCCTCTCGGAGAACCTGCTGGCCTCGGTGGTGAGCCCTACTTCCTCGGCGACCTGACGGACCAGCATCGGTGAGGCGCCGCAGCACACGCCGAGGTAGCTGATCCCGAGGTCGGCCGCCTCGCGTGCGAACGCGCCGACCTCGTAGCGGTTGGAGTAGAGCGGGTCGAGCGCGGTGGGAAAGGTCCGGCCGTGCGGTGAGGGCACGCTCGCACGGTCGTCGCTGAGGTTGAAAAAGGTAGGCTCCGCGGCGGTGGTGCGGTAGGGGATGGGCAGGGCGCCGACGTGGCAGGAGACCGCCTCGCGGATCTGGCGCAGCCAGGGCAGCATGGTGTTGGGTCCCCGGAAGCAGTTCATCCCGACCACGTCGGCGCCGCCCTGTTCGAGCCGCTGGCAGGTCTCGATGATCCCCACGCCGTCGCTCATCTCGTTCAGGGCCATCGGTGCGATCGTGAGGACGACGGGCAGTCCGCTCGCCTTGGCCACCTCGAGTGCCGCCAGGGCCTCGCCCGCGTAGTAGAAGGTCTCGCCGATGATGAGGTCGGCGCCCTCCTCGACGGCCCACCCGACCATCTCCTCGAACATGCCCCTGACCTCGCCCTGCCGGGCCTTGTCCTCCGGGTCCCAGATGTTGGTGTTGGAGATGTTGCCGGCCATCAGGTCGGTGGGTCGGTCGTCGGCGACCTGCCGGGCGATCTGCAGCGCTGCTCGGTTCAACGGCTCAAGAAGTTCTTCCTTGCCGATCACGCGCATCTTCTCGCGGTGCCCGTTGTAGGTGAAGGCCTCGACGATGTCGGAGCCTGCGTGCTGGTAGTCGACGTGCAGTGTCCTGAGGGCTTCGGGGTACTCGAGGGCGACCTCGGGGACAAACTCCCCGGCGGTGAGGTAGCCGCGCCTCTCGAGCTCGAAGAGGAATCCCTCGGCACAGATCACGGGACCTGCGTCGAGACGCTGCTGCAAGGGGTTGGGATTGGTCACGGTGTGCTCCTTGAGAGTGTGTGTCGTTGTTGTGGGGTGGGCGTACGACGAGCTAGAAGTCCTCGTCGAAGCCGACCGAGCCGGTGACGCCGACCTGGTAGGCGGATACCTTGCGCTCGAAGAAGTTCGAGAGCTCCTGGACGTCTTGGAGCTCCATGAACGCCAGCGGGTTCTTCGAGCCGTAGATGATCGGCAGGTCGAGGCGTTCCATGCGCCGGTCTGCGACGTACTCCAGGTAGCTGCGCATGTCGGCGGTGGAGAGCCCGGCGACACCCATCCCGAGGAGGTCCTCGGCGAACGCGGCTTCGGCGTCGACACCGTCGATGAGCATCTGTCTGACCTGCGCGGCCATCTCGTCGTCGAAGAGGTCGGGCTCCTCCTCCCGCACGGTGTCAACGACGTCGAAGGCGAAGGCCATGTGCATTGACTCGTCCCGGAAGACCCAGTTGGTGCCGGAAGCGAGTCCGTTGAGCAGACCCCGTGATCGCAGGAAGTAGACGTAGGCGAAGGCACCGTAGAAGAACAGGCCTTCGATGACGGCTGCGAAGCAGATCAGGTTGAGCAGGAAGGCCCGACGGTGCTCGCGGGTCTGGAGCGAGTCGAGCTCGAAGACCGAGTCGATCCAGGTGAAGCAGAAATCGGCCTTGGCCTTGATGGAGGGGATGTTGTCAACCGCTGCGAAGGATTCGTGGCGCTGTTCCTCGTCGGGGACGTAGGTGTCGAGCAGGGTCAGGTAGAACTGCACGTGTACCGCTTCCTCGAACAGCTGACGAGAGAGGTAGAGACGCCCTTCGGGTGAGTTGATGTGCTGGTAGAGGTTGAGCACCAGGTTGTTGGCCACGATGGTGTCGCCGGTGGCGAAGAACGCGACCAGGCGCGAGACCAGGTGTCGTTCGGCCTCGGTCAGCCTCTGCAGGTCCTTGAGGTCGGTGTGCAGGTCGACCTCCTCGACCGTCCAGGTGTTCTTGATGGCGTCGCGGTAGCGGTCGTAGAAGTGCGGGTAGCGCATCGGCCGCAGGGTCAGGTTCATCCCGGGGTCGAGCAGCATCTTCGTATTCGTGTGGTTCGTGGTCACTGGCAGGCCTCGCAGTTCTCTGGGTTCTCCAGGGAGCACGCGAGCGCCTCCTGGTCGGTGATGAGCGCCGGCTCGGGCGGCGCGCTGGGGGTGGTGGTCTTGCCGGTGGCGGTGGATCCCCCGGCGACGGTCGCCTGCTGGATCCGGGTAGCGGGGCGGGATCGGAGGTAGTAGGTGGTCTTGAGCCCGGCCTTCCACGCGTAGAGGTACATCGAGGAGAGCTTCCCGATGGACGGTGAGGCCAGGAACAGGTTCAGTGACTGGCTCTGGTCGATGTACGGCGAGCGGGCGGCCGCCATCTCGATTAGCGCCCTCTGGGGCAGCTCCCAAGCCGTGCGGAACAACTCGCGTATCTCCTCAGGCAGGTCGGTAATGCCCTGGACGGATCCCTCGGAGCGCTTGATCGCCTCTCGGACCTCGGGGGTCCACAGACCTCGTGCTTTGAGCTCGCGGACCAGCGCGGAGTTCACCTGGACGAACTCCCCCGAGAGGGTCTCGCGCTTGAACAGGTTGGACACCTGCGGCTCGATGCACTCATAGCAGCCGGCGATCGAGGCGATCGTCGCTGTCGGCGCGATGGCGATGAGCAGCGAGTTGCGAAGCCCGTGCTCGGCCACGCGCCGCCGCACAGCGGCCCAGCGCTCGTCCTGGGTACCGGTGACTCCCCACAGGTCCTGCTGGAAGGTGCCGCTCGCTGCGCGTGTCTGGTCGTACGACGGGTGGGCGCCGTGTTCCTCGGCCAGGTCACACGAGACCTCCAGCGCGGTGAGGTAGATCTCCTCGGAGATCCGGGTGGAGAGCTCGTGAGCGGCCGGGGAGTCGAATGGGAGCCGCAGTGCGAACAGCACGTCCTGCAGCCCCATCAGCCCCAGACCGACCGGTCGCCACCGAGGATTCGAGGCGGCGGCCTCGTCGCTGGGGTAGAAGTTGATGTCGATCACCCGGTCGAGCAGCGGCACTGCCGTCCGCACGGTCTCGCGCAGCTTCTCCCAGTCGAGGACCGGCCTGCCGTCCCGGGTCGTGAGGTGTTGGCCGAGGTTGACCGAGCCGAGGTTGCACACGGCGGTCTCGTCGTCTGAGGAGACCTCGATGATCTCGGTGCACAGGTTGGACAGGTGCACGATCGGGCCGCCGGGGGTGTCGCGGGTCTGGTTGCAGGTGCGGTTGGCGGCGTCCTTGAAGGTCATCCAGCCGTTGCCGGTCTGGGCCAGCGTGCGCATCATCTTCCCGTAGAGGTCGCGTGCCTTGACCTGCCGCACGTAGCGGCCCTCCGCCTCGGCGGTGCGGTAGGCCTTCTCGAAGGCCTCGCCCCACAGGTCGGGGAGCTCGGGTGCCTGGTCGGGGTCGATCAGCGACCAGGTCTCATCAGCCTCGACGCGCCGCATGAACTCGTCCGGCACCCAGTTGGCGAGGTTGAGGTTGTGCGTACGACGAGCATCCTCGCCGGTGTTCTCGCGGAGCTCGAGGAACTCCTCGACGTCAGGGTGCCACGGTTCGAGGTAGACACACGCCGCCCCCTTGCGTCGCCCGCCCTGGTTCACCGCCGCGACCGAGGCATCCAGGGTGCGCAGGAACGGCACGATCCCGTTGGACTGACCGTTGGTCCCGCGGATCAGCGCACCCCGGGACCGGACCCGGGAGAAGGCGAGCCCGATGCCGCCGGCGAACTTGCTCAGCTTCGCCACCTGGGCATAGCGCGCGTAGATCGAGTCCAGGTCATCTCGCGGAGAGTCCACGAGGTAGCAGGAGGACATCTGCGTGTGGGTGGTGCCGGAGTTGAACAGCGTCGGGCTGCTGGGCAGGTAGGCGAGCGATGACATCAGCCGGTAGAACCGAATCGCCTCGCTCGGGCTCTGGGCCAGCCCGCACGCGACCCTGAGCATGAAAAACTGCGGGGTCTCGATCACCAACCGGGTCGAGGGGTGGCGCAGGAGGTAGCGGTCATAGACCGTGCGGATGCCGAAGTACTCGAACCGGTGGTCACCGACCGGGTCGATGGCGAAGTCGAGCTTCCGCGCGTTGTCCTTGACGAAACGCGCGGTTTCGTCCCCGATCAGCCCCTCATCGTGACCCAGGGAGACGGACTGGCTGAAGGACGCGACACCCTGGTTGCGGACCTCCTTCTCGACGTACCCGGCCAGGAGGCGGGCGGCGAGCCGGGAGTACTGCGGTTCCTCGCTGATCATCTCCGCGGAGGTCTGGATCGAGAGCCGGTCGAGCTCCGCGGTGGTGGCGCCGTCGTAGAGCCCGCTGATGGTGCGAGTCGCGACGCGCATCGCGTCGACGTCGGCCAGGTCCACCGCGACGCGTTCCACAGCGCGCACGATCTTGTTGACGTCGACGGGTTCGCCCTCGCCGTTGCGCTTGCGGACCTGCATCCGGGTGGTGGTTGGTGCTTCTTGGGTAATAGTCATCTGCTCTCTCCTCGCGAGCGTTCCGATGCCGGGAACCACTGGGGGAGGCGACGACGCAGCGCCGACGGACAGACCGGTGCCGCGATGTCGTGGTGACCCGCCCTCGAGGTCCTCGACGCACCGCGCACGGTGTGCGCGGTTGCTGGCAGGTCTTCGGACTCGTGGGCCTGTCCCGGTCTCCCGGGGCTCCTATTGGCCGTCGCTTCCCATGCCTGGCTGGCACAGTGCTGTTGACGGCGGTCGTTCCCACATACCGCTGCGGGGCAGTCCCGGATTCACACCGGGTTCCCTCTTGCCCCGGGAACCCCTTCTCGCGAAGGTGTTCCCGGACCAGCAACGCCACCATATCTAGGGGTGCATGCGAATCCGGGCACCACATGTTGTGTCAGCGTGTCGTTGGTCGACACGTCGCAAACGACGCAGGTCACAGCGTCGCGTGCATGGTCGCCGGCAGCCAACTATCACGGAAGTCGGGGTGGGTGCAGTAGACCGTGGTCAGGATCTGCAGGCTCGTCTCATCGGGCAGGATCCCGCGGTCGAGGTCGTCGACCAACTCGTCCAGGAGTTCCAATGCGCGCAAGGGAGTGGCGGGAACGGAGCCTGCAAGACGTCGCTGTTCGGCAGCCGCCCGTTCCTCGCGGAGGCGGCGGGACAAGAAGGTGCCGAACTCCTCGTCCCCGACCAGGTGGTGCCATGACCCGCCGGCGCCGGGTCGCAGGACCCGTGACCAGAAGACAGTGGATCGTTGCTGCTGTGGCATCTGCTCATCCCTCGCGAGCTGGAAGTGACGCAGCCTGCGACAGCGAGGGGTTCCCCCGGGCGACGTGTGCGTCCGGGCTCGTCGTGGACTCCTCCCTCGGAAGTCGCAGACCACCACGCCGTCGGGTGGCGTGGTGCGCTGGCAGGTCTTCGGACTCCCGGGCCAGGTGCATCTCCGGGGTGGAGATGCACCGCCTACTGATGGCCGCTTCCCGAGCCGTGGGGCTCAGTGCTTGATGGCCATGGCCGTTCCCGGTCACCGCTGCGGGGCAGTCCCGGGGTCTCACCGGGTTCCCTCTTGCGACGACTCCGATGGCTTCGGAGCCGAACCAGCTGCATCGCTCACACTAGGGCGGTCGCATCGGTAGGGGCGGGGCGGCCCACGTGGGATACCCCACATGCATCGCGGCTTGGTGGCCCCGACGTGTCCGCACATTGTTGCGTATCACGCGAGGTGTTCCGTCTTGCGCTTCGTCGTGTCAGACTGACCGTGCTGGTCCGGACCGATGCCTCTACGGGTCGTTCCGGGGCAAGAGGGAACCCGGTGTGAATCCGAGACTGCCCCGCAGCGGTAAGTGGGAACGACCGCCGTCAACAGCACTGTGCCGGCCAGGCATGGGAAGCGACGGCCAATAGGAGCCCCGGGAGACCGGGATAGGCCCACGAGTCCGAAGACCTGCCAGCAACCGGGCGCGACCCCGCGCCTGGGTTTGTCGGCGATCCCGAGGGCGGGTCCACGGCGTAGCGGGCCCGTCGTTGGTGGGTCCGCGAGGCCTTCTCCTCCCGTGGTCGCGAGCTCGCGAGGAGAGAGCCATGACCGACAGGTCGATCCGGGTATGCGCCACCACAGATCTGCGCCCTAACGAGGGCCTGCGGATCACCTCGGTCGAACCACCGATCGCCGTCTTCCTGACCGAGGACGGCCGAGTGTTCGCACTGGATGACACCTGCACGCATCAGGAGGCGTCCTTGGCTGACGGTTGGGTCGAGGACTGCTGGGTGGAGTGCCCGCTGCACTCCTCGCGCTTCGACCTCACCACCGGGTCGGTGGACGAGCCCCCGGCCAAGTGGCCGGTGCGCTCACACACGGTCGAGCTGGTGGGCGTCGACGTGCTGGTCACGCTCTCCGATGCCCCCCCGCACCTGCCCCCCGGCGTACTGCACAGGAGCAGCTGATGGACACCGTCGTCGTGGTCGGGGCCTCCCTGGCCGGGCACGCGATGGCGCAGTCGCTGCGCCGCGAAGGTTTCGACGGACGGCTGGTGGTGCTGGGTGAGGAGGTTCACCGGCCCTATGACCGCCCTCCGCTGTCCAAGCAGTTCCTCACCGGCCGCCTCGAGCCAGGCGCGCTCGCACTGGAGGACCCCGAGGAGGACCTGGACGTGGAGTGGCGGCTCGGCTCCCGGGCGATCGACCTCGACGTGGACCGTCGTACGGTGAGGCTGGCCGACGACCGGACAATCAACGCCGACGCCGTGGTGGTGGCCACCGGTTCCCGGGCCAGAAGCTTGCCCGGCGTAGCGCCGCGCCTACGCGGAGTGCACTACCTGCGGACCCTTGACGATGCCTTGACCCTGCGCCAGGAGCTCGTCCCCGGTGCACGTTTGGTGGTCCTGGGAGCGGGGTTTATCGGGAGTGAGGTGGCCGCAACCGCAGCGGGGATGGGGCTTTCGGTCACCGTCGTCGAAGCAGCGCTCACCCCGTTGGCGGGACCGCTGGGTGCACAAGCCGGGGCAACCGTATCGAGTCTGCACGCCCGCCACGGCGTACGGGTCCTGTGCGGCACACCGGTCACGGGGCTGGTGGGCGGTCGCCGGCTGCAGGGCGTCGCCCTGGCCGATGGCCGCACGCTCGAGGCCGACCTCGTCCTGGTAGCGATCGGTTCGGTGCCCAACACCGAGTGGCTCGCCGGGAGCGGTCTCGAGGCCTCCCTGGGACTGCGCTGCGACTCGAGAGGCCGCGCAGCTGCAGGGATCTTCGGCGTCGGTGACTGCTCGGCCTGGTTCGACCCATCCCTGGGACAAAACCTTCGCATCGAGCACTGGACCGACTCGATGCAGCGCGCCGGGATCGTCGCAGCCTCGATGCTGCGCCCCGAGGAGGAGACGAAACCGCTGGCGGCGCCGTACTTCTGGTCCGACCAATACGACGTGCGCATCCAGTACGCCGGACGGCGCACGGGCGATGAGATCTTCCGGCTAGAGCACGGGTCAGCCGAGGAGGAGAAACTGCTCGGCGTCTACTGGCGCGGCCAGGACCCGATGGCCGTGCTCGCCCTCAACCAGCCACGCGAGTTCGGACGTTGGCGCCGGCGGCTCGTCGCACCCATCGCGCAGCCAGTTCTCGAACCCACCAAGCGAAAGGTCGAGGCATGACGAGCTTCGCGAACAGCGAGTCCATGGTGAACGCCTCCCGGATCAGCGAGAGCCTGATGCGAACCCTCGGCGGTCGCAGCTACGTGAGCCCGGAGGCGTTCGAGGCCGAGTGCGACCGGATCTTCGAGAGGAAGTGGTTCTGCGCAGCGCACGTCTCGGACCTGCCCGAGCGCGGCGCCTACCGCACGGTGCAGGTAGGCCGCGAGTCGATCCTGCTCATCCGCAACCGACGGGGCGAGACCAAGGGCTTCTTCAACGTCTGCCGGCACCGGGGCGCCCGGCTGTGCCTGGAGGAGTCGGGCAGCTCACCCCGCTCGATCCAGTGTCCCTACCACGCCTGGACCTACGACCTTGACGGCCGGTTGATGGCGGCCCCCAACCTGGCGCGGATGCCTGACATCGACCGCGACGAGTACGCACTGCGCACCGTCCACGTGCGTGAGTGGCTCGGCTACGTGTGGGTGAACCTCGCCGAGGACCCGGAGCCCTTCGAGCACACCGTTGAGCAGGAGATCCTCGACCGGCTCGGAGCGATGTCTTACCTCGACGCCTACGACATCTCTAGCCTCGCCATCGGGCGGCGGATCCAGTACGACGTCAAGGCGAACTGGAAGCTCATCATCGAGAACTTCATGGAGTGCTACCACTGCGCCACCATCCACCCCGAGCTGACCGAGGTGCTCCCGGAGTTCGCCGACGGTCTGGCGGCCCAGTTCTTCGTCAACCACGGGGTCGCCTTCGGTGAAGACATCCGGGGGTTCACCGTCGACGGCTCGGTCGGGCTCGACCGGCTGCCGACGCTGCTCGAGGACCAGGACCGGAAGTACTACGCGATCACCATCAAGCCCCAGGTGTTCGTGAACCTGGTGCCCGACCACGTGATCTTCCACCGGATGTATCCGCTGGCCGCGGACCGGACGTTGGTGGAGTGTGACTGGCTCTACCTGCCCGCCGTGGTCGCGTCCGGCGTGGATCTCGATGCCTCCGTCGAACTCTTCCACCGGGTAAACGAGCAGGACTTCGACGCGTGCGAGCGCACCCAGCCATCGATGGCCTCACGCACCTACGCGCACGGTGGGGTCCTGGTTCCGAGTGAGCACCACATCGCGCTGTTCCACGACTGGGTGCGGGCCCAGCTCGTGTAAGCACACCCATCCGCGCACACCGCGTTGCACTCGAGCTGTGCGAGGCAGGTACTCCTGCCTCATCCGGGGAATTTGCACCCGCGTCCATCTGGGTGCAAGGACGCAGTCGTCAAGATGACCCACTCGCGGGGGAATGGGCTAGGTCAGGGTGCTGCCCATCCGCGCAGGAGGTTCCTGCCTTCGCCGGGGCCGACCGCGCCTAAGCGGGAGGCCAACGAGCTTCTAGCATCGGCCGGCGTCTACCCAAGAGTCGATGTCGCTTTCTCGCATCCCTGTCGTTCAACTTTGGCCCGCTGGTGAAGCCATCTCAACTTTGGTCGGAGTTCCGTTCAGCTACTCATGTACGGAGTCGTCGGAGCGGCCGTGTTGACCAGCGTCGTGAAGGTGCGCGCGTGGCTAGCGGCGACGCATCTCCCGAACGAAAATCCAGATCAGCCATATTCCGCCTGTCAGG
>JBDSBU010000028.1:0-5085 GCA_039921445.1 Marmoricola sp.
GCCCACGTCGGCGACCGCACCGGGCTCGAGATGATCCGCACCATGCAGCAGAAGATCGTCTCGCTGCAGCAAGACGACGAACGCCTGCACGGTGACCCGGAGGCAAGGCTCCGGGTGTTCGCCGAGCTCACCGTCACCGAGCTGCTCCTCGACGACACGACCGGGGAGCCCCGCCTCGCCGGTGCCTTCGGCTACTGGCGCGAGACCGGCCGGTTCGTGGTCTTCGAGGCGCCGTCGGTGATCCTGGCGACCGGGGGCATCGGCAAGTCGTTCAAGGTGACCTCCAACTCCTGGGAGTACACCGGCGACGGGCACGCGCTCGCACTGCGCGCGGGTGCGTCGCTGATCAACATGGAGTTCGTGCAGTTCCACCCCACTGGGATGGTCTGGCCCCCGTCGGTCAAGGGTCTGCTGGTCACCGAGTCGGTGCGTGGTGACGGTGGGATCCTGAAGAACTCCGAGGGCAAGCGCTTCATGTTCGACTACATCCCGGAGTTCTTCCGCTCCGAGACCGCCGACACCGAGGAAGAGGCGGACCGGTGGTATGACGACAAGGTCAACAACCGCCGTCCTCCCGAGCTGTTGCCGCGCGACGAGGTCGCTCGAGCGATCAACTCAGAGATCAAGGCCGGCCGCGGATCACCGCACGGCGGCATCTTCCTCGACATCGCCTCGCGGCGTGACCCCGAGTTCATCCGGCGGCGGCTGCCCTCGATGTACCACCAGTTCAAGGAGCTCGCCGACGTCGACATCACCGCGGAGCCGATGGAGATCGGGCCAACCTGCCACTACGTGATGGGCGGGGTCGAGGTCGACGCCGACACCGAGCTCAGCGGGATCACCGGGCTCTACTCGGTGGGCGAGTGCTCCGGCGGGATGCACGGGTCGAACCGGCTCGGCGGCAACTCGCTCTCGGACCTGCTGGTCTTCGGCCGTCGCGCTGGTGAGGCAGCGGCGTCGTACGCCTCGGGGCTGGGAAGCGTTCCCGCAGTGAGCTCCGAGGACGTCAAGGCCGCAGAAGCCGACGCGCTCGCGCCGTTCGCCCCCGACGGAGCGCAGACCGAGAACCCCTACACGATCCAGCAGGACCTGCAGCAGACGATGAACGACCTGGTCGGCATCATCCGTACCGCCGAGGAGCTGAGCCGTTCACTCCAGGAGATCGAGAAGCTCAAGGAGCGGGCACGACACCTGCTCGTCGAGGGGCACCGGCAGTACAACCCGGGCTGGCACCTCGCCCTTGACCTGCGCAGCATGCTGCTCGTCTCGGAGGCCATCGCCAAGGCGGCGTTGGCGCGCGAGGAATCCCGTGGCGGGCACACCCGCGACGACTTCCCGACACCTGACCCCGACTGGGGCGCCAAGAACCTCGTCGTGCGGCTCGACGCCGCACGCACGGGGGTCGAGCTGAGCGAGCAGGCACTGCCGGTCATGCCCGACGAGCTCAAGACGTTCTTCGAACAGTGACTAAGGGGACTCCATGGGCTACGAGCTGAAGATGCGGATCTGGCGCGGCGACCAGGACGGCGGCGAGCTGGGCAGCTACGCCGTCGCGGTCGAGGAGGGCGAGGTCGTCCTCGACGCGATCCACCGGCTACAGGCCACTCAGGCCGGCGACCTGGCGGTGCGCTGGAACTGCAAGGCCGGCAAGTGCGGGTCGTGCAGCGCCGAGATCAACGGCCGGCCTCGGCTGCTGTGCATGACCCGGCTCTCCGACTTCGAGCCGACCGAGACGATCACGGTCACGCCGATGCGGTCGTTCCCGGTGATCCGCGACCTGGTCACCGATGTGTCCTTCAACTACGAGAAGGCCAAGGAGGTGCCGGCGTTCGCGCCACCGCCGCGCGATGCCGACGGCAAGCGCCGGATGGCGCAGGTCGACGTCGAGCGCGGCCAGGAGTTCCGCAAGTGCATCGAGTGCTTCCTGTGCCAGGACGTCTGTCACGTCGTACGTGACCACGAGGACAACAAGCCGGCCTTCGCCGGGCCGCGCTTCTTCCTGCGGTACGCCGAGCTGGACATGCACCCGCTCGACACCCACGACCGTCGTGAGCTCGCCCAGGGCGCGGCCGGCATCGGGATGTGCAACATCACCAAGTGCTGCACCGAGGTCTGTCCCGAGGGCATCAAGATCACCGACAACGCGATCATCCCGATGAAGGAGCGCGTGGTCGACCGCAAGTACGACCCGCTGGTGTGGCTGGGCAACAAGATCGGTCTGCGCAGCAAGGACGACGAGGGACGCAGCGAGGTCTGAGTCACATGGCCAGGCGTCGGTTGGCGATGTTCTCCGCCGTACGCCGGGCCTCGTTGTGCCCCGACACCGCCTGCAGGAACTCCTCGCGCTCGATCGCCTGCACCACGGTGTCCTCGACCGCGGTGATCGTCGCGGTGCGCGGCACGTCGCGGAGCAGACCGATCTCGCCGAAGTACTCCCCGGGTCCCTCACGGCGCAGGACTCGCTCACCCTGGGTCACCTCGACCAGTCCGCTTTGGATGACGAAGAACGTGTCGGACACGCCTCCCTGACGCACGAGTTCCTCACCGGCCTTGAAGGCGAGCTCGCTCGCGGCCCGGGCCAAGGACTCGACCACGGGGGAGGCCAGCGGCGCGAAGATGTCGACGGCACTGATGAGTGCCAGGTTGGCGGGGGCTCCGAGTCGCGTCTCCAGCCGCCGAAGCGCCGGGATCATCGCCAGGGTCATCAGCACCACCGGACCGGCGACGACCAGCAGGGCGTAGCGCAGGTCCAACCACTCGATCATGAACGGCATCACCGCGGCACCGAGCGCCATCGTCGCGATGAAGCAGGCCTCGAGCGCGCCGAACACGCGTCCGAGAACGGCATCGGGGGAGAGTCGTTGGATGATCGTGTCCAGGTTGACGTCGACCAGCGGGTTGCCCAGGCCGAGCATGGCCATCACCGCGAAACAGGTGACCGGCGAGGGCCACAGGGTGACGAGCAGCAGCGGCGCGGACCAGAGCAGGACCCCTGCGGCCATGTCGGAGCCCAGTCGTCCCTTGGCAGCGCGGGAGATCGCGAGCATCCCGCCGAGGATCGAACCGATGCCCAGCACGGAGTCGAGGTAGCCGAGCCCCTTCGGGCCGATGCCGACGAGCTCGTCTGCCATCACCAGCATGAAGACCGTGGAGGCGCCCGCGATGATGGTCTGGACGCTGGCAGCCGCCGCGACCAGGATCAGTCCGCTGTCGCCGGCGATCGTGCGGAATCCCGCAGAGGTCTCGGCAAGGAACCCGGGTCCGGCGGGCTCGACGTCGGGTGGTTCATCTTGGTCTCGGGCACCATCGGGGGAGCTGGGAATCGAGAGGCCCATCACCAGCAGCATGGACCACCCGAACGTCGCCACGTTGACGAGGAAGACGACCTCGAGGCTGGTGACCCCGATCAGCAACGCAGCGAGCGCGGGTCCGGCGAAGAAGGCGAGCGACTCGATCGTGCTGGCCGTGCCGTTGGCTGCGGTCAGCTCCTCGGGCCGTTCGGCGAGGCTCGGCAGCAGCGAACGTTGCGCCACCATGAACGGCGTACCCAGCAACGAGGTCAGGGTGGCGAGCACGTAGATCGGGGCGGCTGGGGTCTCGAAGTACAAGCAGGCAGCGGCACCGGTGACCAACAGTGCACGGATCAGGTCCGCGAGGATCATCAACCGCTTGCGTGGCATCTTGTCTGCCAGCCCGGCCGTGAACGGCGCCGAGACGGCCATCAGGGCGAACCGGATCGCCATCCAGACCCCAACGGCTTTCGCGCCTCCCTCTCCGTAGGCCCACACCGCGACCGCGGTGCCGTAGGCCCAGTCGCCGATCGAGGAGCCGACGAACGCGAGCTGGACCCGACGCAGGTTGCGGTTGCCAGCGACCGCCGCGACCGATGTGCGCAGGTCGTGGGCGAAGCCGCGACGGGGCGTCGGCGCGTCGGAGCCACCATCGTCAGTGGACACGTTCGCCATGTGACCCCCCGGGTCAGGACGCACGGATGCGTCGGGACCCGAGAATAGACCCGCGCGGCCTCTGTGTCGCGGGATCTGGGCCAGCGGATTCTGATGGTCGTGGTCCGCCTCAGGGGACACTGACCGCGCGGCCGACCGCCTGGGGGTAATGCACCTCGAGCAGGTCGGTCACTGCGTCGTCCCAGCTGCGACCGACGACGGAGGCGCGCGCGGACGCAGCCAGTTGGAACCGCAGATCCGGGCTCGCGGCGAGCCGCGCCACGGCACGCGCCAGCGCCTTGCCGCCCCGATCGCCCTCTACGAGGAGCCCGTTCATCTCGTGCTTCACCGCCACAGCCGCCGCCCCGGTGGCGAACCCGACCACGGGCACCCCACTGGCCAGCGCATCCAGCACCACCGGGGCGTAGACGGCCCGCTTGCGTGGCTGCACCAGCGCGTCGAAAGTGGCCAAGCACCTTGCTCGCTCGAGATCTGAGGCGGAGGCGATCACCTTCGCGCCGGCCGCACGCAGTTTCTCCGCGCCGGCACCTTCACCCAGCACCACGAGGCGTACGCCGGACAGGCCCGCGATCGTGGTCAGCCGAGCGAGGACCTTCTTGGCAACCAGCGGACCGACGTAGCCGACGACGAACCGACCGCCGTCGGGGGAGTGGGCCTGGGCCCACCGATCGTGCAGGTCCTGGTCGCGCAGACCGGCGTGGTGGTCCTCGAGGTCGACGCCGGGGCTCCACCGCTCGGGCGCGAGGTAGACGGTCGGTACGCCGAGCCGCTCGGCCGCCTCGGCTGCCTTGAGACCGACGCGGTGCGGGTCGATCAGGTGGCACACCTCGGGTCGCGAGATCGCCATCGCCTCGCGCACCGCGGATGTCGAGGTCATCCGGCTGGCCCAGAAGAGCCGGGCGCCGCCGAAGCTTGCCTGACCGCGTCCGCCGGCGAACACCACGACCTCGTGCCCGCGCCGGGTCAAGTGGGTGACCACCGCCCGCGCGACGTCGGCGGCAGGCTCGTTGCTCGGACTGAACTGCTCGGTTGCCAGTGCGATTCGCATGGGCTGAGCGTGACGTGACTCCAAGTCGAGCCGATGACGGCGACGTGAGCGTCAGGTGAACGTAATGGTCAC
>JBDSBU010000029.1:0-8247 GCA_039921445.1 Marmoricola sp.
GGGTCCCGTTGACGGTGGCCCGCACGCGCTGGATGTTGGGGTTGAAGCGTCGCTTGGTGATCTTGCGGGACCACGGGCGGTTGTTGCCGAAGCCAGGCTTCTTGGCGCAGATGTCGCAGACGGCAGCCACCGTGCACTCCTCGGGTTGAACTACGGATGAAAAATCTCTGGGTCCGAGCCGATCAGGATGATGGGCCGGACAACCGCACGAGAATAACTCAGTGCCACCTCCAGACGCGAATCGAGCCTCGACCAACTACCGTGATCCCCTCCATGGCGGGGACGAGACGAGCGCAGGAGGTCGGATGCAGGCTGGTGCCGGGGAGGTCGCGACCTTCGACCTCGATGCCGTATGCCGGTTCGCGGACCTGGCGGTCGAGGGCCTCTCGAGCGCCCGCGAGGAGATCGACGCGCTCAACGTCTACCCGGTGCCCGACGGGGACACCGGCACAAACATGTACCTCACGGTCGAGTCCGCCCGCGATGCGATGGTGCTGGCCCTGGCGGAGTCCCCCGGAGACCTGAGAGCGGCCCTGCAGGCCTACAGCCGCGGTGCCCTGCTGGGTGCCCGCGGCAACTCCGGGGTGATCTTGAGCCAGCTGATCGGTGCCTTGCTGCGTCGTCTGGGCCAGGCAGGGCCTGAGGACCGATCGTCCGCGGTCTTCGCCGACGCGATGGACCTCGCCACCGACGCGGCCTACGCCGCGGTGGGCCAACCGGTCGAGGGCACCATCCTCTCGGTGGCGCGGGCCGCCAGCGAAGGTGCCGCGATCGCTGCCAAGGACGAGAGCAACCGTCTCGGTGCGGTGATCCACGCCTCCGCAGCGGCCGCCGAGAAGGCATTGGCACGCACGCCTGACCAGCTGCCGATGCTCAAGAGCGCGGGCGTGGTCGACGCGGGGGGCCGCGGTCTGTGCGTCGTGCTCGACGCCGCGGAGTCGGCAGTGACCGGCAAGCGTCCTCCCACCACGCCGCCCCGGCTTGGCACCCGGTCGATCCCCGTGGCGCACCTGCCCACAGGCGACCTGACCGAGGAGGGCCCGTCGTACGAGGTGATGTACCTCCTGGAGGCCGAGGACGCCGCGATCGCGCCACTGCGCGCCGAGCTCGCCCCGCTCGGTGACTCCCTGGTCGTGGTCGGGGGCGAGGGACTCTGGAACGTGCACATCCATGTCGACGACGTGGGGGCAGTGGTCGAAGCCGGTATCCGAGCCGGATCGCCGCGTCGGATCGAGGTCACCCACTTCGCCGAGCAGAAGGCCCGGATGCGCGAGAAGCGCGCGGAGCGAATCGGCCGCAAGCTGGTCGTCGTCGCCGCTGGGAAGGGGCTGGCCGAGCTCTTCGAGAGCGCCGGGGCGCAGACCATCGTCGGCGGGCCGGGCAAGCGCCCGAGCACCGGCGAGATCCTCGCGGCGATCCAGGCCACCGGTGCCCGCGAGGTGATCGTCCTGCCCAACGACCCCGACACCCTCGGTGTCGCCGAGGCAGCAGCTCGGGCCGCGGAGGAGACGGGCGTGCACGTGGTGGTGATCCCGACCCGCGCACAGGTCCAGGGCATCGCAGCGCTCGCGGTGCACGAGCCCGGCCGTCCCCTGGACAGCGACGTGGTCCAGATGACCTCTGCCGCCCGAGGAGCCCGCCACGGCGCGGTGACCGTGGCGGCCCGTGAGGCGATGACCACGGCCGGCCCCTGCGCGCCCGGTGACGCGCTCGGCGTGGTCCAAGGTGACTTCGCCCTCGTCGGGAAGGACCTCTTCGAGATCGCGACCGGGGTGCTGGAGCGGCTGCTCGGGGGCGGCGGCGAGCTGGTGACGCTGGTCGCGGGGCGAGAGGCCGGCGACCTGGCCGAGGCCTGCGAGCACTGGATCGAGCACACCCACCCCGGAGTCGACGTCGTGGTCTACCAGGGCGGCCAGGAGCGCTATCCCCTCCTGCTGGCGGTGGAGTGAGCATGGTCGCCGTCAGCTGGGACTCGCCGGTAGCTGCCATCGGCGGCAAGCACGCCAAGAAGATCGTCAAGGCCACGGGGGTCGCCACCGTCGGGGACCTGCTCGGCATCTTCCCGCGTGGCTACGTCTCGAAGGGGAAGCTCAGCGACCTCGGCAGTCTCCAGGAGGGCGACATGATCTCCTTCGTCGGCGAGGTGGTCGGCTCCCAGCAGAAGTCCTACCAGGACAAGCGCACCCACCGCACCGCCTACCGTCTCGAGGTTCGGGTCAAGGCGGAGGACGGCAGGCTCGCGCTGACCTACTTCGACCGGCAGCAGCACACCGCCGACTGGCGTTCGCGCGAGCTCGCGGCCGGGCGCGTGGGACTGTTCAGCGGTCGGCTGAAGTGGTTCAACGGTGCCTGGCAGCTGACCAACCCCGACTCGCGGATGTACGGCGCTGCGGTCGACGACACCTACGCCTTGATGCCGGACCTGATTCCGATCTACTCCTCGGCCGCTGCCGTGAACACCTGGCAGCTCGAGGAGACGATCGCCACCGCGCTGGACCTCGTCGACGACGTTCCCGACGTGCTGCCTGAGCAGGTGCGCGAGGCCGAGGACCTGATCGGGGTCGGGCAGGCTCTGCGCTGGATCCACCGACCTGACAACTGGGGTCAGAAGGTCAGCGCCGAGAAGCGCCTGAAGTACGACGAGGCGTTCGTGACCCAGACCGTGCTGGCCCGGCGACGCGCCGCGATCGAGGCCACCGTCGCCAACCCACGCCCCGGCCGATCAGGAGGGCTGCTCGAGCGTTTCGACCAGAGGCTGCCGTTCGAGCTCACCGACGGTCAGCGCGACATCGGGCAGGAGATCGGGGACGAGCTCGGCCGTGGACATCCGATGCACCGGCTGCTGCAAGGAGAGGTCGGCTCGGGCAAGACCGTGGTGGCACTGCGCGCGATGCTCCAGGTGGTCGACTCCGGTGGGCAGGCGGCTCTGCTCGCCCCGACCGAGGTGCTGGCCCAGCAGCACCACCGCTCCATCACCGCGATGCTCGGTGACCTCGCCGACGGCGGCTTCCTCGGGGGAGCCGACGGCGCGACCCGTGTCGCCCTGCTGACCGGTTCGCTCGGAGCCGCTGCCCGACGGGCCGCGCTCGCCGACGCCGCCGGGGGAGATGCCGGCATCGTGATCGGCACCCACGCCCTGCTCGAGGAGCACGTGCAGTTCGCCGACCTCGGCCTGGTGGTGGTCGACGAGCAGCACCGATTCGGCGTCGAGCAGCGCGCCGCTCTCGGCGGGAAGGCCGGCGCACCTCCGCACGTGCTGGTGATGACTGCGACCCCGATCCCGCGGACGGTGGCGATGACCGTCTTCGGCGACCTGGACACCTCCACGCTGAGCGAGCTGCCGGCGGGACGGGGAGAGGTGCAGACGACCGTCGTACCCACGCTGGCGCAGCCAGCCTGGCTGGACCGGGCTTGGGAACGCGTGCGTGAAGAGGTCGCCGGCGGCCGTCAGGCCTATGTGGTGTGCGCCCGGATCGACCCCGACGACGGTTCAGGTGCGGGGGATGCTCAAGAGAACGCCCGCCCGCTGCACGCCGTGGAGGAGCTCGTGCCCGAGCTCACCGACGGGGCGCTGGCCGGGCTGCGGCTCGCGATGTTGCACGGTCGGCTGCCCCCCGACCACAAGGATGCCGTGATGGTGGCGTTCGCCGCGGGGGAGATCGACGTGCTCGTGGCAACGACCGTGATCGAGGTCGGTGTGGACGTCCCGAACGCCACCGTGATGGTGATCCTGGACGCAGACCGCTTCGGTGTCTCCCAGCTGCACCAGCTGCGCGGCCGGATCGGACGCGGTGGGCACGCTGGCCTGTGCCTGCTGGTCAGCGCGGTCGACCCGGAGACCCCCTCCATGGAGCGTCTGCGGGCAGTGGCCGCGACCCGCGACGGCTTCGAGCTCTCCCGGATCGACCTCGAGCAACGGCGCGAGGGCAACGTCTTGGGCAGTGAGCAGAGCGGGGGACGCTCGGGGCTCAAGCTGCTCTCGGTGCTGCGTGACGAGGGTGTGATCGAGCGGGCGCGGGCCGCGGCGAGGGCCCACCTCGCCTCCGACCCCGAGCTGGCAGGGAGCCCGGCCCTGGCTGCGGCTGCGCGCCGGCTCGAGGACTCCGAGCAGGCCGAGTTCCTCGAGATGGCCTGATGACGCGGATCATCGCCGGATCGGCACGTGGACGCCGGCTCAGGACACCGACGGGCGAGGCCACCCGACCGACCTCGGACCGGGTGCGCGAGGCGTTGTTCTCGGCGCTGCAGTCACGGCTCGGCTCCCTGCACGGCGTGCGCCTGCTCGACCTGTACGCCGGCTCCGGTGCGGTGGCCCTCGAGGCGCTCTCGCGCGGCGCCGAGGCAGTCACCGCCGTGGAGTCGGATCGGCGGACCGCGGCCATCGTGACGCAGAACGCCCGCACCCTGGGTGTCGGCGATCAGGTGGAGGTGATCGCGCAGCGGGTGGAACGTGTGCTCGACCGTCCGGCCCCGAGAGCGTTCGACGTGGTCTTCGCCGATCCGCCGTACCCCCTGGGCCAGCCGGAGGTGGAGCAGATGCTCGGCCAGATCGTCACGAACGGTTGGATCGTCGAGTCCGGGGTACTGGTCCTGGAGCGCTCGGCGCGTAGCGTGGAGCCCACGTGGCCCGAGCCGCTCGTCCTCGACTCCCGCAAGGCCTACGGGGAGAGTGTGCTCTGGTACGTTCGCGCCGGCTCATCGGGGAGTGCCCAGAACTCGTGACGAAGCTGGATTGAGGAGCACCACGTGCGCAGAGCGGTCTGTCCCGGTTCGTTCGACCCGGTGACCAACGGCCATATCGACATCATCTCGAGGGCCTCGCAGCTCTTCGACGAGGTGGTCGTGGCTGTCGGCGTGAACAAGTCCAAGTCCCGTGCCCGGCTGTTCACCGCCGAGGAGCGGATGCAGATGCTGGAGAAGGTCTGCGCCGACTACCCCAACGTCACCGTTGCGGGCTTCGAGGGGCTGCTGACCACCTTCTGCGAGGAGCGCGGCATCCGCGCCATCGTCAAGGGCCTGCGGGCAGTTAGCGACTTCGACTATGAGCTGCAGATGGCCCAGATGAACTCCTCGCTCGTCGGAGTCGAGACGGTGTTCATTCCGACCAGTCCCGAGTACTCCTTCCTGGCCTCATCCCTGGTCAAGGAGGTCGCGACCTTCGGTGGCGACGTCTCCAGCCTGGTGCCGCCCGACGTGCTGGTCCTGCTGACGGAGCGTCTGGCTGAGCGCGCTGCCGAGGACGCGGCCGAGGAAGCTGCCGCCGGAACAGGTTCTGGCGCCGATTCAGGAGTCGAGTCACAAGAGGGGCAGGGGGAGGCTCGATGAGCACTCACAGCGTTGACCAGAGCGTCACCACGAAGTTGACCGAGCTGCGGACCGCGCTCGAGCAGGCGCGGTCGATGCCGATGTCGGCTTCCGCGGTCGTGAACCGGGCCGAGGTGCTCGGGCTCGTGGACCGGGTCGAGGAAGCGCTCCAGCACGCGGTCGCCGACGCGGGCGAGGTCGTCGGTGAGCGGGACTCCGTGGTCGCCTCCGGCCAGGACCGGGCCGACGAGATCCTGCGGCAGGCGCATTCGGAGAGCGAGCGGCTGGTCGGTGAGACCAACGTCTACCAGGTGGCGGCAGCACGGGCGGCCGAGCTCGAGGAGACGGCCACGCGAGAGACCGAGGCACTGCGGGTCGAGACCGAGAAGTACATCGAGGAGAAGCTCGCCAACTTCGAGCTGACCCTGGAGCGCACGCTCGACGTCGTACGCCGTGGCCGGGCCCGGATCAGCCAGGGCGTGGTGCATGGTCTGGGCGATGACAGCGACGTCGCCGACATGGAGCTCCCCGAGCATCTCGACGGGTAGCGTTCTGCTCCCCGCACCCGCGTTTTGGCCACTGGCTCCATCGGCCGGTAGACTCCCGCAGGTTCTGCATGCACCACGACGGAAGTGAACTGTTGCGTAGTCTCGACCCGAGAGCGCCGCTCGTGCTCGACACCCGCGAGCTCGGCCGCCGCCCGGGGTCGCAGCGCAAGATCTCATTCTCCACCGAGGCGCCTGCAGAGCTTGGCATCGAGATCCTGGGCGTTCCCGAGGGCTCACAGGTCGACTTCGACCTGCGGCTCGAGGCGGTCATGGAAGGGGTTCTCGTCAGTGGGACGGTTGAGGCCGACCTAGCCGGCGAGTGCGCACGGTGCCTGGAGACGATCGAGGACACCATCCACGTCGACCTCCAGGAGCTGTTCGTCTACGACGACCCTGCCCACGGACCAGTGGACGACGAGGATGACGGTGTCAGCCGGCTCGAGGACGACCTGCTCGACCTCGAGCCACTGCTGCGGGACGCGGTGGTGCTTGCACTGCCGTTCCAGCCGTTGTGCCGGGAGGACTGTCCGGGTCTGTGCGTCGAGTGTGGCGCGCGGCTCGCGGATGACCCGGAGCATGGGCACGAGGAGCCGATCGACCCCCGTTGGGCGGCGCTCGGCGAGATCGTGGCAGAGAAAATCGTGACAGAGAACGACCAGCATGACCGCAACGCCTAGCAGCACCGCAGCACCCACCAGAGTCTGATTCCGAATCACCCGAACCCCTAGGAGCAATCGTGGCTGTCCCGAAGCGGAAGATGTCGCGCAGCAACACGCGTCACCGTCGTTCTGCGTGGAAGGCCGTCGCGCCCTCGCTCGTGAACTGCACCAACCCGGCCTGCGGCGCCAAGCACCTGCCCCACCGTGCCTGCCCCGATTGTGGGCAGTACGGCGCCAAGGCCGAGCGTCGCCAGGTCCTCTGAGCCGGTCGCCGCGTTGACAGCCCGGGCCGAAGTCGGTCCGGAGGCGTCCCGGGACGACCTCCGGGAGCAGCTCGGTGATCCAGTCCTGGATGCCGAGCTGCTCAACCTTGCCCTGACGCACCGGTCGTTCGCCTATGAGAACGGCAACCTCCCGACCAACGAGCGTCTGGAGTTCCTGGGCGACTCGGTGCTCGGGGTGGTGATCACCGACACTCTCTACCGCACCCACCCCGACCTTTCCGAGGGACGGCTCGCGAAGCTGCGCGCGGCCGTGGTGAACGCCCGTGCGCTCGCCCAGGTGGCTCGCACGATCGGTATCGGCGACCACGTCCTGCTCGGCAAGGGCGAGGAGAGCACCGGCGGGCGCGACAAGGCCTCGATCCTCTCCGACACCGTCGAGGCACTGATCGGAGCGGTCTACCTCTCCGGTGGCAACGATGCGGCTGCCACGCTGATCCATCTGCTCTTCGACCCGATGCTCGAGGACGCCGCGGCCATGGGTGCGGGCCTCGACTGGAAGACCAGCCTGCAGGAGCTCTGCGCCAACCACGATCTCGGCGTCCCGGAGTACGTCATCACCGACGCTGGACCAGACCACCTCAAGACCTTCACCGCCCAGGTCAAGATCCGCGAGCGCCTGCACGGCGACGGACACGGCCGGTCCAAGAAGGAAGCCGAGCAGCAGGCAGCCGAGGCGGCCTACCGGACGCTCAGCTCCGAGGCCCGGGTTGCCTCCGAGACCGAGGCCGAGGCCGAGACCGAGGCCAGCGCCGATGCCGAGGCAGCTGCCGACGCCGGTGCGACCCCGGCTGATGCCTGAGCTGCCTGAGGTCGAGGTCGTCCGGCGTGGCCTCGAGGCGCACGTTCTCGACCGTGAGATCGCCTCGGTCGAGGTGCTTCATCCACGTCCCGTACGCCGTCACCTTGCCGGCCCCGACGACTTCGCCGCCAGGCTGGTCGGCCACCACTTCACTGCGGCCAGGCGGCGCGGCAAGTACCTCTGGCTTCCGCTAGAGAACGGTGACGCTCTCCAGGCCCATCTCGGGATGAGCGGCCAGATGCTGGTGCAGCCCCTCGACGCTCCGGATGAGCGACACCTGCGGGTCCGGGTCCGCTTCGCCCCCGGTGCGTCCGCTGCCTCCGGTGTCCCCGTGGGGCGCGAGAGCTCCGGGTCGCAGCGGGAGCTGCGCTTCGTCGACCAGCGGATGTTCGGCGGCCTCTCCCTCTCCGACGGCGGCGCAGAGCTGCCTGCGGAGATGGCACACATCGCGCGGGACCCGCTCGACCCGCTCTTCGACGATGCCGCCTTCGTGGCCCGGGTGGGACGAAGCAGCTCGGGCATCAAGCGGCTGCTGCTCAACCAGACGGTGATCTCTGGGGTCGGCAACATCTATGCCGACGAGGGCCTCTGGCTCGCGCGCGTCCACGGAGAGCGTCCCGGGTCCCGGTTGCGTCCCACCGACGTCCACCGGG
>JBDSBU010000030.1:0-6460 GCA_039921445.1 Marmoricola sp.
CTGGGAGCCGGTGTTCACGAGGGCCGGAGACGCTTGCCGACCGGCTGGTAGCGTGACGCCCGAACGACGTCCTTTAACGAGCCGTCCTGAGAGGCGGAGAAGGAGGTCCGGTGCTGATGGCTCCTGCCCAGTCCGCATCTGTTCCGCCCGCATCTGCTCCGCCCGTCCCGCAAGGGGCACCCCTCACCGAGGGACGCACCGTTCTCGACGCCCGTGACATCGCCCGGGCGTTGACTCGCATCTCCCACGAGATCCTCGAGCGCAACAAGGGCTCGGAGAATCTCGTGCTGCTCGGCATCCCGACCAGGGGAGTCCATCTCGCGCAGCGCGTCGCCGACCGGATCGCCAAGGTCGAGGGCGCCGAGGTCCCGGTGGGCACCTTGGACATCACGATGTACCGCGACGACCTTCGCGACCACCCCACCCGGATGCCGGCGCACACCGCGATGCCGCCGGGCGGTGTCGACGGCAAGGTGGTGGTGCTGGTCGACGACGTGCTCTTCTCCGGCCGCACGGTGCGGGCAGCCCTGGATGCGATGAACGACCTCGGCAGGCCCGCGACGGTGCGGCTCGCCGTACTCGTCGACCGCGGGCACCGCGAGCTGCCTATCCGCGCCGACCACGTCGGCAAGAACCTGCCCAGCGCACGGACCGAGCGAGTGATGGTCCGTCTCGAGGAGTTCGACGGGTACGACGAGGTGCGGATCGCCACCGAGGAGGGGACGCGATGAACAAGAACCTGCTCTCGATCGACGACCTCGACCTCGACGCGGTAGCGACCCTCTTCGACACGGCCAGCGAGATGCACGACGTGCAGAACCGTTCGGTCAAGAAGCTGCCCGCGCTGCGTGGCCGCACGGTGGTGAACCTGTTCTTCGAGGACTCCACCCGGACCCGGTCGTCCTTCGAGATCGCCGGCAAGTGGCTCTCCGCCGACGTCATCAACGTCTCCGCCAAGGGATCGAGCGTCAGCAAGGGCGAGAGCCTGCGCGACACCGTGCTCACGGTCGCGGCGATGGGCGTGGACGGGCTGGTGATCCGGCACATGGCCAGCGGCGCGGCGCAGCAGGTCAGCCAGTGGACCGACGCCGTGGTGATCAACGCCGGCGACGGCACGCACGAGCACCCCACCCAGGCCCTGCTGGACGCCTACACCCTGCAGCGCCGGCTCGGCCCGCTGGAGGACAAGCACGTGGTCATCGTCGGCGACGTCACCCACAGCAGGGTCTTCCGCAGCAACGTCCTGCTGCTCACCAAGCTCGGCGCCCGGGTCACTGTGGTGGCACCCCCCACGCTGATGCCTGCGGGCGTGACGGCCTGGTCCAAGGACGCCGGCTTCGAGACCTCCTACGACCTCGACGAGGTGCTGCCGCAGGCCGACGCCGTGATGATGCTGCGGGTGCAGCGCGAGCGGATGAGCGGTGCCTACTTCCCGAGTGCGCGGGAGTACACCGTGGGCTACGGCCTCACCCGCGACCGGCTCGCCGTGCTCAAGCCGGACGCCCCGATCTGTCACCCGGGTCCGATGAACCGCGGGCTCGAGATCGCTGCCGACGCGGCCGATGCCGCACAGTCGGCCGTGCTCGAACAGGTCTCGGCCGGAGTCGCGATCCGGATGTCGGTGCTCTACCACCTGTTGGCCGGAGAAGGGAGCGCGACATGAGCGCGATGGATCCACTGGTGATCAGGGGAGCGTCCGTGCTCGGCGCCGCCGTCGCCGACCTCTACGTCGACGGTGGCGTGCTCGTCGCCGAGGCGCCCTCCGGTGCTCGGATCATCGAGGCCGACGGACTGGTCGCGCTGCCCGGTCTGGTCGACCTGCACACCCACCTGCGCGAGCCGGGGCGCGAGGACGCGGAGACCGTGCTCACCGGGTCGCGCGCTGCCGCGCTCGGTGGCTTCACCGCAGTGCTGGCGATGGCGAACACCTCGCCCGTGACCGACACGGCCGAGTCGGCGGAGCGGGTGCTGGACCTCGGACGCGCGGCCGGCCTGGTCGACGTTCAGCCGGTCGGCGCCGTGACCCGCGGACTCGGCGGCCAGGAGCTCGCCGAGCTCGGGCTGATGGCTCGCTCCCGCGCCAAGGTGCGGGTCTTCTCCGACGACGGGAAGTGCGTCCATGACCCCCGGGTGATGCGGCGGGCGCTGGAGTACGTCCGAGCCTTCGGCGGCGTGATCTCCCAGCACTCCCAGGACCCCGACCTCGCCGGCCCAGCTGCCTGCTGTCACGAGGGTGAGCTCTCCGGACGTCTCGGCCTTCCTGGCTGGCCCGGTGTGGCCGAGGAGGTGATCGTGGCCCGCGACGTGATGCTCGCACGGCACACGAACAGCCGCCTTCACGTCGCCCACGTCTCGACCGCCGGTTCGGTGGAGGTGCTGCGCTGGGCGAAGTCGCTCGGTATCGACGTGACCGCCGAGGTCACTCCGCACCACCTGCTGCTGACCACGGACCTGCTCGGCGGGTACGACCCGGTCTACAAGGTGAACCCGCCGCTGCGCCCCGATGAGGATGTCGCCGCGCTGCGTGACGCCCTGGCCGACGGAACCATCGACGCGGTCGCCACCGACCATGCCCCCCACGCCAGGCACGACAAGGAGCACGCCTTCGCCGACGCAGCCTTCGGGATGCTCGGTCTGGAGACGGCGCTGTCGGTCGTGAGCGAGGTGATGGTGCGCTCGGGCGCGATGGACTGGAGCGACGTGGCACGGGTGATGTCCCAGGTTCCTGCTCGGATCGCGGGCCTTGCCGGTCACGGTGGAACGCTGACTCTGGGCCAGCCCGCGAACCTGACCCTGGTCGACCCGGAGGCGACGGTGGTCGTCGACCGCGCAGCTTCCGCCTCGCTCTCGCGCAACAACCCGTGGCACGAACGCAAGCTCACCGGAGCGGTCGTCGCGACGGTGCTGCGCGGTGTGCCGACCGTCCTGGACGGGGCCCTGGTCTGAATGGGGTTGCTCGACAGACTCACCGGCAGGGGCAAGGCGTCCGGGGACGAGCGCGTGCGTGGCGTCGCGGTGCTGGACCCGGTGCCTGCGATGTCGGACCTGCCCGTGGCCAAGCTGCAGTCGCCAGCGCGTTACCTCGGCACCGTCGACGAGGATGACGAGAAGGTGATCGGTCAGAGCCTCTCGGTGAAGAGCTCCTCCCGGCTGCACCTGTCCACCGAGGGCATCGACGTGGTCAGGATCGCCGGCTCGTTCCGGATCCCGGCCTCGGCGCTGCTGGGGGCCAGAACCGGTCTCCGGTTCGGTGACCAGAGCGTGCCCGGCCTGCTCGTGGTCCGCTGGGAGCACGACGGCCAGCGATGGAGCACCGGCTTCCGGATGGAGCCGAGCAAGAACATCAAGAAGGCATCCAGCGCACCCGATCTCGACCAGTGGGTGCGGACGATCTCGAAGATGGCCCGCAAACGGGCCGGAGGTGGGCAGTAGTGGTTTCGACAGCTGAGGCGATCCTCGTGCTCGAGGACGGTCGGGTCTTTCGTGGAGCCTCCTACGGGGCGCTCGGTGAGACCTTCGGCGAGGCGGTGTTCTCCACGGGCATGACCGGCTACCAGGAGACGCTCACCGACCCGTCCTACCACCGCCAGGTGGTGGTGATGACCAGCCCACACGTCGGCAACACCGGCATCAACGACGAGGACCAGGAGTCCCGGCGCATCTGGGTGAGCGGGTACGTCGTCCGCGACCCTGCCCGGGTGCCGTCGAACTGGCGCTCGGTGCGCTCGCTCGACGAGGAGCTGCGTGAGCAGGGCGTGGTCGGGATCAGCGGCATCGATACTCGCGCGCTGACCCGGCACCTTCGCGACCGAGGCGCCATGCGCGTCGGCATCTCCTCGACCAGCACCGACGTCGACGCTCTGCTCGCGCGGGTTCGGGACACCGCCGAGATGGCCGGCTCCGAGCTGGCCGGAGAGGTCTCCACCGCCGAGGCCTACGTCGTGCCGGCCGTGGGGGACAAGCGCTTCACTGTGGCGGCCCTCGACCTGGGGATCAAGGCGAACACACCCCGGATGATGGCCGAGCGCGGCATCGAGGTGCACGTGCTCCCTGCGACCGCCTCGCTGGAGGACGTCGTGGCCACCGGGGCCGACGGATTGTTCTTCTCCAACGGCCCCGGCGACCCGTCGGCGACGACCGGACAGGTCGAGCTGCTTCAGGCGGCGCTGGACGCAGGGCTGCCCTACTTCGGGATCTGCTTCGGCAACCAGCTGTTCGGCCGCGCGTTGGGGTTCGGCACCTACAAGCTCAAGTACGGGCACCGAGGCATCAACCAGCCGGTGATGGACCGCACTACCGGCAAGGTCGAGGTCACCGCCCACAACCACGGCTTCGCGGTCGATGCCCCACTCGACGCCGAGACCGAGACCCGGTGGGGATCCGTCACGGTCAGCCATGTCTGCCTCAACGACGACGTGGTCGAAGGCCTCGAGCTCCGCGGCCCCGACGGCGCGTTGCGCAGCTTCTCGGTTCAGTACCACCCCGAGGCTGCGGCCGGCCCCCATGATGCGGCGTACCTCTTCGACCGCTTCTGCGACCTGATGGAAGGCAACAGCTGATGCCGAAGCGCACTGACATCAAGAGCGTCCTGGTGATCGGCTCGGGCCCGATCATCATCGGCCAGGCCTGCGAGTTCGACTACTCCGGAACTCAGGCCTGCCGGGTGCTGATGGCCGAGGGCATCCGCGTCGTCCTGGTCAACTCCAACCCGGCCACGATCATGACCGACCCCGAGTTCGCCGACGCCACCTACGTCGAGCCGATCACCGCGGAGTTCGTCGAGAAGGTGATCGAGAAGGAGCGGCCGGATGCGCTGCTCGCGACCCTCGGAGGACAGACGGCGCTCAACTGCGCGATGGCCCTCGATGCAGCTGGCGTGCTGGACAAGTACGGCGTGGAGCTGATCGGTGCCTCCATCGAGGCGATCAACCGCGGCGAGAACCGCGAGTCGTTCAAGCAGATCGTCGAGGAGCTCGGGGGAGAGGTCGCTCGCAGTGTCGTGTGCAACGCGGCGGGTGCGCCAACCGGCGCGACGGCTGCCGAGCGGGTGGACTTCGCCTTCGACCGCGCTCTCGAGGCGACCAACGAGCTCGGCTTCCCGGTCGTGGTCCGGCCGAGCTTCACCATGGGCGGCACCGGCTCCGGGATCGCCTATGACGCCGAGGGTCTGCGCAGGATCGCCGGCGCCGGTCTCTCGGCGAGCCCGACCACCGAGGTCCTCCTGGAGGAGTCGATCATCGGCTGGAAGGAGTACGAGCTCGAGGTGATGCGGGACACCGCCGACAACGTGGTGATCATCTGCTCGATCGAGAACCTCGACCCGATGGGCGTGCACACCGGTGACTCGATCACGGTCGCCCCCGCGATGACGCTCACCGACCGGGAGTACCAGCACCTGCGCGACCTCTCGATCGGGATCATCCGTTCTGTCGGTGTCGACACCGGTGGGTGCAACATCCAGTTCGCGATCAACCCGGCCGATGGTCGGGTCGTGGTGATCGAGATGAACCCGCGGGTCTCGCGCTCCAGCGCCCTGGCCTCGAAGGCCACCGGGTTCCCCAGCGCCAAGATCGCCGCGAAGGTCGCCATCGGCTACACCCTCGACGAGATCCCCAACGACATCACCGTTCGTGAGAACGGCCAGAGCACCCCGGCCGCCTTCGAGCCGGCCCTGGACTACGTCGTGGTCAAGGTGCCGAGGTTCGCCTTCGAGAAGTTCCCGTCCGCCGACCCGGTCCTGACCACGCACATGAAGTCGGTCGGTGAGGCGATGGCGATCGGCCGCAACTTCACCGAGGCGCTGCAGAAGGCACTGAGGTCCCTCGAGGACAAGAAGGCGGTCTTCGACTGGAGCCACCGCCACGTCGAGCTCGACAAGGCCGATCTGCTCCACCAGATCAGCACGCCCCACGACGGGCGCCTGCGCAAGGTGATGGATGCGCTCCGCGCCGGCGCAACCCCGGAGGAGGTCTTCGAGGCCACCGGCATCGATCCGTGGTTCGTGGACCAGCTGTGTTTGATCAACGAGGTGGCGCAGGAGGTCATTCACGCCACCGAGCTGACGCCGGCGCTGCTGCGCCTGGCCAAGCGGCACGGTTTCTCCGACGCTCAGATCGGCCGGATCCGCGACATGAAGGAGCCCGTCGTGCGGGGGGTGCGGCACGCCCTCGGCGTACGTCCCGTCTACAAGACCGTGGACACCTGCGCTGCCGAGTTCGAGGCCAGGACGCCTTATCACTACAGCTCCTACGACGAGGAGAGCGAGGTGGCGCCGCGTGAGCGCGAGGCGGTGATCATCCTCGGGTCCGGACCCAACCGCATCGGCCAGGGGATCGAGTTCGACTACTCCTGCGTGCACGCGAGCATGGCGCTGCACGAGGCCGGCTACGAGACCGTGATGGTCAACTGCAACCCCGAGACGGTCTCGACCGACTACGACACCTCCGACCGGCTCTACTTC
>JBDSBU010000031.1:0-43675 GCA_039921445.1 Marmoricola sp.
CCAGCCTGTCCCTGATGCTGCCTGCGGTGCTCGCGCTGCTCGCGCTGCTTGCCTGGTGGTACGTCGGACGCGCACTGCGGCCGGTGGACGACCTGTTGGGCCAGCTCGACCAGTCGCTCGCCCGCCAACGTCGGTTCGTGGCCGATGCGGCCCACGAGCTCCGTAGCCCGGTGACCGCGATCCGGGCTCAGGTCGAGTCGCCGCACCCGGGCTCAGCTGACCCGACGTACGCAAGCAGGTTGCGGGACGAGGCCGCCCGGCTGTCCACGCTGGTCGACGACCTGCTGGCTCTGGCCCGGCTCGATGCCCAGCCGGTACTGCACATGCGTCCGCTCGATCTCGACGACGTCGTCTTCGCCGAGGCGGCTCGGCTGCAGAGCGTCCCCGGGCTGCGTGTGGACGTCTCGGGGGTGCAGGCCGCGCGTGTGGAGGGCGACGTCTCGTTGCTGACCCGGGCCGTGCGCAACCTGGTCGACAATGCGGCTCGGCACGCGGCAGGGCTGATCAGCGTGCAGCTGGAGCGGGCCGGCGACTTCGCCACCCTGGTGGTCTCCGACGACGGGCCAGGGATCCCCGAGGACCAGCGGGTGAGCGTGTTCGAGCGGTTCACGCGTCTGGATGAGGCTCGCGCCAGGGACACCGGAGGAGTGGGGCTCGGGCTGGCCATCGTGGCCGACGTCGCAGCTGCGCACGGCGGCACTGCCGAGGCGCAGGACAACCGGCCTGGCGCACGCATGGTGCTCAGGCTGCCGCTGCCCGTCGACCGGGGCTGAACGCTCAGTCAGTCACCGCACCCAGCAATGGCAGCACGCGGTAGGGGACCTGGGTCGCGAGCGCGATCACGGTCGAGCACCGGAGGATGCCCTCGTGCGCCAGGACCCGGTCGATCACCCGCTGCAGGTCGGTATTGGACCGGGCGACCACCCTGCACCAGAGATCTCCAGGACCGGTGATCGTGCAGGCCTCCAGCAGCTCGGGGATCACCGCCAGGTGGGCACCCACTGCGTCGTGGCCCCCCTCGGTGGTCGAGCCCTGGCGGATCTCCAGGGTGAGGAAGGCGGTCACCGGGTGGCCGAGCGCCTCGGGAGCCAGGTCCGGGCCCCAGCCGGTGACCACCCCGGACTCCGCGAGCCGGGTGAGCCGGGCCTGCACCGTGCCGCGCGCGACGCCGAGCCGGCGTGAGGCCTGCAGGACGCCGACCCGAGGCTCGGCAGCGAACAGCTCCAGCAGAGTGCGGTCGAGCTGGTCCATGTGTGACCTCCAAGGTGGACAGATTGTGCAGTCAAGCGGGTGCGCGTTGCACATGTTGTCATGTCCGGTGATCCTTGGCCCATGACTGCGCTGACACCCGAAGAGATCCGTGCCGACCTGACCCTGGACCAGCTCAAGCAGCTGGTCGGCCTCGTGGAGTACGACGCGAGCAGCGACCCCTTCCCGGTCACGGCGATGGACGCGATCTGTTTCGTGGTCGGCAACGCCACCCAGACCGCGACCTTCTACCAACTCGCGTTCGGCATGGAGCTGGAGGCCTACCGCGGCCCCGAGAACGGGCTTCGCGAAGCCAAGGTCTTCGTGCTCCGGTCGGGGAGCGCACGCTTCGTCATCGCTGGAGGCGTCACCCCGGACAGCCCCCTGTTCGAGCACCACCGCAAGCATGGCGACGGAGTCGTCGATCTCGCTCTCGAGGTGCCCGACGTCGACCGATGCATCGATCACGCCCGCTCAGCCGGTGCCACCATCCTCGATGAGCCCTATGAGATCTCCGACGAGCACGGCACGGTGCGCATGGCCGCGATCGCGACGTACGGCGAGACCCGGCACAGCCTGATCGACCGCAGCCGCTACACCGGGCCCTACCTGCCTGGCTTCGTCGCCAGGACCTCGACCGTGACCCGCCGCGAGGGTCACCCCAAGCGGCTCTTCCAGGCGATCGACCACTGCGTCGGCAACGTCGAGATCGGGCAGATGGACGAGTGGGTCACCTTCTACAACTCGGTGATGGGCTTCACGAACATGGCGGAGTTCATCGGCGACGACATCGCCACCGACTACTCGGCGCTGATGTCGAAGGTCGTGGCGAGCGGCAACCACCGGGTGAAGTTCCCGTTGAACGAGCCTGCGATCGCCAAGAAGAAGTCGCAGATCGACGAGTACCTCGAGTTCTACGACGGCGCCGGCTGCCAGCACATCGCGCTCGCCACCAACGACATCCTGCGGTCGGTCGACATCTTGCGTGAGAACGGCATCCAGTTTCTCGACACCCCCGACTCCTACTACGACGACCCGGAGCTGCGGGAGCGGATCGGGCACGTGCGGGTTCCGATCGAGGAGCTGAAGAAGCGCAAGATCCTCGTCGACCGTGACGAGGACGGTTACCTGCTGCTGATCTTCACCAAGCCCATGGGTGACCGGCCGACGGTGTTCTACGAGTTCATCGAGCGGCACGGCTCGCTCGGCTTCGGCAAGGGCAACTTCAAGGCGCTCTTCGAGGCGATCGAGCGCGAACAGGATGCCCGCGGCAACCTGTGAACAAATCCTGACCAATCCGGTCAGGCAGGGGTGACGAACAACGGTCGCTGGGCCCGGGATCGACCCGGATCCGTCCCAGCTCGATCGGAGCCCCTGATGCGACGTCTCGCCGCCCGCAAGCCCTTCGCCGCCCTAGCGGTGGCTGCCCTGCTCGCCGTACCCCTGACCGGGTGCAGCATCGGTGGCAGCGACGGACCGCCCAAGGCCGTCGCCGTGGTCGACAACCTCACTGGCAACTCCACCGCGATCAAGCTCGACCAGGGCTTCGTGGACGCCCTCGGCTCGCTGAAGCTCACCCCCGGTGTGACCGGCGGTGCCAAGCTGGTTGACGGCTCGTTGGTCTTCCCGATCACCGGCGGCAACGTCAGCGTCTTCACCCCAGGTGAGGTCTCGCCTTACGTGATCGGTCAGATCCAGCACGAGAACTCCGGACTGACGCTGGCGTCCGGCGGCACCAAGGTCCGGTTGAGCAACTTCAACGTCGACCCCGGTATCTCGCGGGTCTATGGCGACGTGGCAGTCAACGGCAAGACCGCCGTCACCAACGCCTACCTCTTCAAGCTGGACGGTCGCACCCTGAACCCGCTGCAGACCAAGGGCAAGACCGCGATCCTCGAGGGCACCAAGGTCGAGATCTCGCCGGTCGCCGCCCCGCTGCTCAACAAGACCTTCGGCACCAAGGCCGTCAAGCCGGGCCTGCTGGTCGGGATCGCCAAGATCACCGTCAAGGTCGGCTGACCAGACTCGCACCGGCCCCCGTCGTCCGCCGCGACAGGGGTCGGTGCGACCGGGCTGCCGGCTGACCCTCGCCGCCGCGGGTCAGCCGGCGTCACCCACCGCGACGAGCTCGCCCTCGTCGATGCCGTGCGTCGGGACGGGGGTCGAGGTTGCCTCGACGTGCTTGCGTCCCAGCGCGAGGATCCCGACGCCGATGAACACGGCCACGGCGCCCATCCAGAACGGCGCGTGGATCGAGACATCCTCACCGAGCCTGCCCGCGGCGTAAGGAGCCACGGCGCCGCCTGCGAACCGGACGAAGCTGTAGGCGGCCGAGGCAACGGGTCGCTCGACGGGGGCCGAGCCCATCACCGCCTCGGTGATCACCGTGTTGTTGACACCGAGAAAGGCGCCTGCCGCCACCACTCCGATGATCAGCGCCGGCTTGGAGTCGGTGAGCAGGGCCATCATTGCGAGGTCTGCGCCGAACAGCGACAGGGAGAGCAGCACCGTGGGGACCGCGCCGAGCCGGCGCTGGAGCCGTGGGGCCACCCACACCGAGGTGAACGCCAGCAGCAGCCCCCAGCCGAAGAACACCCAGCCGACCTGCGCGGCCCCTAGGTCGAGCGGGAACGGGGTGAAGGCGAGCAGCGTGAAGAACCCGACGTTGTAGAACAGTGCGGTCAGCGCCAGGGTGCGCAAGGCCGGGTGGCGCAGGGCCTGGAACGGCTCAGCCAGAGAAGTACGCCGACCTGCCGGTGGAGTCGAGGGCAGCAGGAACGTGGTGGCCACCAGCCCGAGGATCATCAGGGCCGCGACGCCGAAGAACGGTGCTCGCCAGGAGATCGTGCCCAGCTGGCCGCCGACCAGCGGTCCCATGGCGATGCCGAGTCCCAGAGCGGCCTCGAAGAGGATCACTGCCTGCGCGACCGACCCGCGGGAGGAGACCACGATCGTGGAGAGGGCGGTCGCGATGAAGAGGGCGTTGCCCAGACCCCAGCCGGCCCGGAATCCGACGATCGCGCCGATCGAGTCGGAGGCACCGGCGAGCCCGGCGAAGATCGTGATCAGCGCCAGCCCGAGGAGCAGGGTGCGCTTGGCGCCGATCCGGGTCGAGACGAAGCCGGTGATCAGCATCGCGACGCCCATGACTGCCATGTAGCTGGTGAAGAGCAGCGAGACCTGACTGGGCGAGGCGTCCAGCTGCTCGGCGATGGGCTTGAGGATCGGGTCGACCAAGCCGATCCCCATGAAGGCGATGACGCAGGCGAAGGCGACGGCCCAGACGGCGCGCGGTTGTTTCAACATGCAGGTTCCTGTTCTCGAGATGGTGCTCAGTGCTGTTGCAGGACTGCGGCGAGGATCGCCACGGCGGCGGCGAGCTCGTCGGTGGAGTGGCCCGAGGCCACGACCCGCTCCGCCACAAGAGTGGCGTTGCGATGCCGGATGTCGGTGAGCATCTGACGGCCCGCAGTTGTCATCGAGACCAGGCTGGCGCGCGCGTCGTCGGGGTGTGGGTCCCGACGGACCCAGCCCTTGTCGACCAGGCCGTTGACCAGCCCGGTCATGGTGGGCTGGCTGCACCGGTCGGCGGTGCTCAGTGCACCGACCGTGCTCGGACCCATTTCGTCGAGCAGGCTCAACAGCCGGATGCTCGCAGCAGGGACGTCGACGGCGTGCCGGCGTACCTCCCTGATCAGGCGGGCACTGAGCACGACGAGCTCGTTGCTCAGGGCGCGGACGTCAGGAGGGCTCATGTCGATTGAGATTACATAGGGTGCCTATGTAGTTGCAATCGGGGCCAAGAGGGGGCGCTGGGCTAGCGGTGTCGGTTTTTCACGTTCTCCTGTGAAACAGGCACTTCTCTGCCATTGCAACAGCAGAGAAGTGCCTGTTTCACAAGGTCTCCTGAAAAACCGGCAGGACCGTCCCGGTCACCTCGCCGAGGGCGATCCGTCCGCCCAGGACCCCGGGGGCCGAGGCCCGGAGGGTGACGGTATCGCCGTCCTCGAGGAAGGTGCGGCCGTTGCCGAAGGGCTCCTTGCCGCCCCAGCTGAGCTCGAGGAACGAGCCGCGCTGGTCACGCTCGTCGCCACTGATCGTGCCGCTGGCGTAGAGGTCACCGGTGCGCAGCGAGGCGCCGTTGACTGTCATGTGGGCCAGCATCTGTGCGGGTGACCAATACATCGAGGAGTACGGCGGTCGGCTGACCACCTCGCCGTTCAGGACCACCTCGAAGTCGATGTCGAAGCCGGCCGGGTCTGGGACCTGGAGGTACTCCAGCGGAGAGGGGTCCTGACCGGGCAGGGGGACCCGGGCGGCCTCGAGTGCGGCGAGGGGAGTGACCCAGGCGCTGATCGAGGTCGCGAACGACTTGCCGAGGAACGGTCCCAGCGGGACGTACTCCCAGGCCTGGATGTCGCGTGCCGACCAGTCGTTGAGCGGAGTCACTCCGAAGACGTGCTCGGCGAAGGCGGAGGTGGGCACCCGCTCGCCGAGGCGGGTCGGCGTACCGACGACGAAGCCGAGCTCGGCCTCGATGTCGAGGCGCAGGGTCGGCCCGTAGACGGGGGCGTCGGCCTCCGGTGGCTTGCGTTGACCGCAGGGCCGGACGACGTCGTGTCCCGAGACGACCACCGTGCCAGCGCGTCCGTGGTAGCCGACCGGCAGGTGCCGCCAGTTCGGCAGCAGCGCCTCACCATCGGGGCGGAACATGCGCCCGACGTTGGTGGCGTGCTGCAGCGAGCAGTAGAAGTCGACGTAGTCGGCCACCTCGAACGGCGGGTGCATCGTCACCTCATCGATCGAGATCAGCAGTGGCTCGACCAGGCCTCGGTGCTCGTCGTCGGTCAGCAGCGTCACCAGCCACGCGCGGGTGCGGTCCCAGGACTCCCGACCCAGCGCCATGAACGGGTTCAGGCTCGGCTCAGAGAGCGCAGGTGCCTCACCGAGCGCGGCCGCGTCGAGCACGAAGTCACCGATCCGCACGCCCACCCGTGGTGCGGTGTCGCCGACGGAGAAGACGCCGTACGGCAGGTTGTCCACGTCGTACGCCGACCCGGCTGCCCCTTCGACCCAGCTGTCCATCATGCGTCTCCCATCAGTTCGAGCTCGATCAGGTCCTCGTGGGCCTCGCGCACGCTGCACGAGCCGAACGAGGTGAACCAGCGGCGGGTGCGCGCGAACAGGTCCGGATCACCGACCAGCCGCGCAGCAATCGCTTCGGCGTCGGTCTCTTCCAGAGCGCGTGTCACTTCGGAGACGCCACCGCCGTCCAGCGAGGTCCGGGTCGCGAGCAGCAGGTTGAGAAAGCCGTGGTGGACGATCCCGGTCTGCTCATCGCGGTGCCGGACGGCTCGGTGCAGTCCGGCGGTGCACTTGAAGGCCAGCTCGCGATCGAGGGCGGCCTCGATGCAGACCGCCAACCGCTCGGAGGCGGGGAAGGCGTCGGCAGTGACCCCGCCGGTGCGGAACTTCAGCGGGATCTCCGCGGCCGCGAGCTCGTCCAGCGCCGCGGACCAGCCGTGCGTCGGATCGCCCAGGGGGATGGGCAGTTCCGCGTAGACGATGACGTCGTCCAGTACCTCGCCCAGGCCGTGGACGACCGTGACCAGGCGGCGGGCGTTGTGTGCCAGGTCGTCCTCGTCGCGAAGCGCGAACTCGACGGCGCGCAGGGTGATCGGCTCCGAGCGGTTCACCCACGTCACAGCCGGTTCGATGGCGCCCGCGCCGCCGGTGACGACGACGTTGACGGCGAGGGGGATTCGAGACGCTCCCTGCGCGAGCTCCTCAACCACCGTCACGAGCTCGGGGATCCTGAGGTCGCTGACGACGAAACCGCCGACCAGGTCGGCGTACCCCGAGGCGCGATGGGTGCGGTGCTGCATGACCGCCTCGGCGAGCGGCAGGTTGCCCGGTGGGAAGATCGCGGCGTCATCGACGAAGCTGTTCAGGAAGGCTGGAGCCGTCATGGTTGCCACGCTAGAGGACGGCGCGAGAGGGTTGCCACGTGGCTTACTACCGATCTGTGGGCGCTGTTCCGCCCGTCCGACACACAGCCTTCCGTGATGCGGAGGGAAACCTGCGCTACGAGGAGCTGATGGGAGAGGAGGGCTTCTCCTCGGACTCTTCGCTGCTCTACCACTCCGGGGTGCCGTCCGCGATCGTGGACAGCCAGGTCTGGGAGCTCGGTGACCTCACCACCGAGCCGAACCATCCGCTCAAGCCGCGCCATCTCAAGCTCCACGACCTGCCTGCTGGTGGCGACGCCGTGACGGGCCGTCGTCTGGTGATGGGCAACGGCGACGTGCGGATCAGCTACGTGGTCAGCGATGCGCCCTCGCCGTACTACCGAAACGCGGTCGGCGACGAGTGCGTCTACGTCGAGGCCGGGTCCGGCACCGTGGAGACGGTCTTCGGGCTGCTGTCCTACCGCACCGGCGACTACGTCGTGATCCCGCGGGCGACCACGCACCGTTGGGTGCCCAACGCCTCTCCTGCGCTGCAGGGTGACGGTGAGGTCAGCCGGCTCTACGCGATCGAGGCGAACAGCCACATCGCAGCGCCGAAGCGCTATCTCTCGAAGTTCGGCCAGTTCCTCGAGCACGCGCCGTACTGCGAGCGCGACCTGCACGGCCCGACCGAGCCGCTGGTGCAGACCGGCGTCGACGTCGAGGTGCTGGTCAAGCATCGTGGCAATGGCCCCTCGGGTCTGGTGGGCAGCCGGCTCACCTATGCGACGCACCCCTTCGACGTGGTGGGCTGGGACGGCTGCCTCTACCCCTACACGTTCAACGTCGAGGACTTCATGCCGATCACCGGCAAGATCCACCAGCCACCGCCGGTGCACCAGGTCTTCGAGGGCAACAACTTCGTGATCTGCAACTTCTGCCCTCGCAAGGTCGACTACCACCCGGAGTCCATTCCGGTGCCCTACTACCACTCCAACGTCGACTCCGACGAGGTGATGTTCTACGTCGGCGGCGACTACGAGGCACGCAAGGGCTCCGGGATCGACATCGGGTCGATCTCCCTCCACCCGGGTGGTCACGCCCACGGCCCGCAGCCCAGTGCCATCGAGGCCTCGATCGGTGCGGAGTACTTCGATGAGCTCGCGGTGATGGTGGACACGTTCCGGCCGCTCGAGCTCGGTGAGGCAGGACGCGCGGTCGAGGACCCGGCGTATGCCTGGACCTGGGCCGGCCGCGGACCCAGCTGAGTCGGTGCCGACCTTTATCGCGTTCCTGCGCGCCGTCAACGTGGGCAAGCGTGCCTACCCCATGGCGGAGCTGCGCGAGGCCCTCACCGCCGCCGGCTTCGAGGCCGTGGAAACGCACATCCAGACCGGCAACGTCCGCTTCCGCACGAAGCTCAGGTCGAGGGCGAAGGTGGTCGCTGCTCTCGAGAAGGCCATGCTCGCCGACCGTGGCTTCGAGGTGCCAGTCGTGCTGATGACGCCCCAGGAGCTCAGTGAGGTGTACGACGAGGCCTGTGACTTCGGCGGCGGGAAGAAGCTCCAGGGGCACTACCTCAGCCTGCTCGCCGAACCGCCCACCAAGGAGGGTGCGAAGGCGCTCGAGTCTCGGTCGGCTGACGGCGAGGAGGTGCGCGTAGGAGAGAGGGCCGTGCACCTGATGCTGAGCACGCGACCTTTCCACGAGGCCGCCACCGGCAACGCGGAGGTGGAGCGTCACACGGGGGTCGCCACCACCCGTAATCTGACGGTCATCACGAAGCTGATCGAGAAGTGGGGCGGATGAGCGAGAACACGACGACGTGGTGGCGCGACGCCGTCATCTACCAGATCTACCCCCGCTCCTGGGCGGACGGGAACGGCGACGGCATGGGCGACCTGCCGGGCATCACCGCGAGGCTGCCCTACCTGGCTGAACTCGGCGTCGATGCGGTCTGGCTCTCGCCGTTCTACACCTCGCCGCAGAACGACGCGGGCTACGACGTGGCCGACTACCGAGACGTCGACCCGCGCTTCGGCACGCTGGCCGACGCGGACGCACTGCTCGCCCGTGCCCATGAGCTCGGTCTGCGTGTGCTGGTGGACCTGGTCCCGAACCACTCCTCCAGCGAGCACCCGTGGTTCCAGGCGGCGCTGGCCGCCGGGCCTGGCTCACCGGAACGCGCGCGCTACATCTTCCGCGAGGGCCAGGGACCCGAGCACGCGGAGCCACCCAACAACTGGCTCAGCAACTTCGGCGGTCCGGGGTGGACCCGGGTCACCGAGAGCGACGGCAGCCCAGGGCAGTGGTACCTCCACCTCTTCGACGTCACGCAGCCCGACTTCGACTGGACCAACCCCGAGGTCGGCGACGAGATGGAGTCGGTGATCCGTTTCTGGCTCGACCGCGGTGTCGACGGTTTCCGGATCGACGTCGCGCACTCGCTGATCAAGGCCGACGGTCTGCCCGACACCGAGCTGGTCCACGAGATGAGCGTCGAGAACACCTCCGACCTGCCGATGTGGGACCAGCCCGGCGTGCACGACGTCTATCGCCGCTGGCGCAAGGTCACCGACTCCTACGCCCGCGACGGTGAGGACGCCGACCGGATCCTGTGCGCCGAGGCGTGGGTGCGTCCGGCCGAGGCGATGGCTCGCTACGTGCGCTCCGACGAGCTCCACCAGGCCTTCAACTTCGGCTTCCTGGTCAGTCCCTGGATCGCCGGGGAGCTGCAACGAAACATCGAGGACTCCCTGCAGGCCGTGGCCGAGGTGGGAGCACCGCAGACCTGGGTGCTGTCCAACCACGACGTCGTCCGGCACGCGTCCCGGCTCGGCTTCGACCCGGTGCCGGGTCCGATGGACACCAGGGGGATCGGTGCCGGCGACCCCCAGCCCGACGCCGCGGCAGGCCTGCGACGGGCGCGAGCCGCCACCACGGTAATGCTGGCGCTGCCCGGATCGGCTTACCTCTACCAGGGCGAGGAGCTGGGACTTCCCGAGGCCACCGAGCTTCCCGACGAGGTCCGCCAGGACCCCACCTGGGAGAAGTCGGGACACACGGCACCCGGACGCGACGGGTGCCGGGTCCCGGTCCCGTGGGAGGCAGACGCGCCGGCCTTCGGCTTCTCCGAGACCGGCCGCAGCTGGCTTCCGCAGCCCGAGGCGTACGGCGAGCTGGCCCCCGACCGTCAGAGCGGAGCACCCGGATCCACCCTCGAGCTCTACCGAAGCCTGCTTGCCCAGCGCCACGAGCACGGCCTGGGCCGAGGCCGACTGGTGTGGGACGACCTGGGAGCGGACGCCCTCGCCTTCGACATCGTCTGCGACGACGCCACGGTGCGGGTGATCGCCAACCTCGGGCAGGCGCCGCTGCCGTTGCCGGTGGACGCGGAGGTGCTGGTGGCCAGTGCTGAGCTCGACGAGAACGGCGCCTTGCCCACCGATGCAGCTGTGTGGTTGCGCCAGCCCTAGGGCACGGTCCATCGATGCGCGGACACCAAGGGCTAGCGGACGTGCTCACTGGGCGAGGGATCCTTCCGTGAGCGCCTCGTCCGGCGATCACGAGAGCCTGCGGATCGCACGGAGTCGCGCCGGCGCACGCAAGCGGACCGAGCGGCGGCTCGGTCTGCTGCTCTGCGCGCCAGCCGCGATCGTGATGCTGCTTGTCGTGGGCTATCCGCTCCTCTACGCGGGCTACCTGTCGTTGTTCCGCGCAGATCTGGGCACCCCGGAGGCCAACACCTTCGTCGGGCTGAGGAACTACGTGACCGTGCTGGGCAGCCCGATCTGGTGGCGGGCCTTCGGATTGACGATGTTCGTCACCGTCGTGGGTGCCGCCCTAGAGATTGTTCTCGGCACGCTGCTTGCCGTGGTGATGCACCGAACCATCGTGGGACGTGGGTTGGTGCGCACCGCCGTACTCATGCCCTACGCGGTGGTCTCGGTGGTGGCCGCCTTCTCCTGGCGCTTCGCGTTCACCCCTGGGGTCGGCTGGCTGGTCGGTGACTCCGCACCGCTCTCGCAACGCTGGCCCGCCATCGGCATCATCGTGCTGGCAGAGGTGTGGAAGTCGGTGCCGTTCGTGGCGCTGGTGCTGATGGCGGCATTGACGTTGGTGCCCCAGGAGCTCACTCGCGCCGCCGCCATCGACGGAGCCACTGCGTGGCAGCGGTTCTGGCAGATCACAGTGCCCTTGATCAAGCCCGCAATCATGCTCGTCGTGGTCTTCAGGGTGCTCGACGCCTTCCGGATCTTTGACAGCGTGTTCGTGCTGACCGGCGGGGTCGACGGGACCGCATCGGTGTCACTGCTGGCCTACGACAACCTGGTCAAGGGGCTCGACCTGGGGATCGGGTCGACGATGGCCGTGCTCATCCTGATCACCTCGGCTGTCCTCGCCCTGAGCGTGCTCAAGCTCGTGGACGCGCTGCTGCCGGGGTCGGGGCGAGACGAGTGATCAAGATGCAGCGCGATGTCGTGGCCAGGATGGGCTGGGTCGGTGCCGACGGTCTGGTGCTGGTCTACGCGCTCGCGCCGATGCTGTGGCTGCTCTCCCTCTCGCTCAAGGGCGCCGGGACCCTCGGCGATCAGTCCTTCTTCCCACGGGACCCCACTCTGGAGAACTACCGCAGCCTCGCCGACACCGATTTCGTGCGGCCCCTGATCAACTCGCTGGGCATCTGCCTGATCTCCACGGCGGTGGCCCTGCTGCTCGGCACGATGGCGGCCTACGCGATCGCCCGGCTCCGGTTCCCAGGCAAGCGGTCGATCATCGTCCTGGCCGCCCTGGCAGCGACGTTCCCACAGATCGCGCTGGTCATTCCGCTGTTCAAGCTCGAGAGCTCACTGGGCATCCTCGACACGTGGCTGGGCCTGGTGCTGCCCTATGTCACCTTCGCGCTGCCACTGACCATCTACACCCTGTCGGCGTTCTTCAACCAGATTCCACGCGGCCTCGAGCGGGCCGCGATGATGGACGGGGCCACGCCCTACCAGGTCTTCCGCAAGGTCTTCGTCCCGCTGGCCCGACCGGGAATCGGCACCACCGCGATCCTGGTCTTCATCGCCTGCTGGAACGACTTCATCTTCGCGGTCTCACTGACCTCGCCCGATGGCGCCCGGACCGTGCCTGCCGCACTGGCGGACTTCACCGGTACGGCCACCTTCGAGCGCCCCACGACAGCGATCGCTGCCGCGGCCGTGCTGATCACCTTGCCGATCCTTGCTGTCGTGCTGGCCTTCCAACGCCGGATCGTGACCGGCCTGACTGCTGGGGCGGTCCGGGGCTGAGGCCCCGGGCGGAGGAGGGGCGGAAATGGCCGAGGTCGAGATGGACCACCTGGTCAAGCGCTTTCCAAACGGAAGGTACGTCGTGGCCGACCTGTCGCTGACGGTCGCGGATGGGGAGTTCGTCGCCCTCCTGGGGCCGTCGGGCAGCGGCAAGAGCGCCGTGCTGGAGATGGTGGCCGGGCTGGAGGACATCACCCGTGGAGAGCTGCGCTTCGATGGCGAGGTGGTCACCGAGACACCGCCCTGGGAGCGCGACGTGGCGGTCGTCTTCCAGTCTCCGGCGCTCTACCCGCACCTCACGGTCGCGCAGAACATCGCGTTCCCACTGCGTCTGGCCGGCACCGGCAGGACCGAGTCGGCGACCCTGGTGCGAGAGACCGCCGACCTGCTGGGGATCAGCGCACACCTCGACCGGTTGCCGGGCACGCTAGCGGCGGGTCAGCGCCAGCGAGTCGCCATCGGCAAGACGTTGGTGCGCCACCCCAAGGTGCTGCTGATGGACGAACCGGTGGCGAACCTCGACGTCCGGCTGCGTGGCCAGATGCGCTCGCTGATCGGCGACCTGCACACCAAGTTCTGCACCACCACCATCTACGTGACCCAGGACCACACGGAGGCGATGGCACTCAGCGACCGCGTGGTGGTGCTGCGCGACGGCGTCGTGCAACAGGTGGGCACACCCACCGAGCTCGACACCCGTCCACTCAACCTTTTCGTGGCCGAGCTCGTCGGCGATGCGGCGATGAACCTGCTGCCGGCGACCCTGGAGGGGGAGAGTGTCGTCAGTGGGCTGGGCACCTTCGCGCTGCCGCCGGCCGTACGCCGAGCCTCCGAGCGCAGCCCAGGCAACGAGGTGGTCCTTGGAATCCGTCCGGGGGACCTCGAGCTCGTCGGGTCCGACGAGGACGAGGCACTGGTCGTCAGTGTCCAGCTCGACGACGTCGTTTCCGTCGGGTCGCAGACGACGCTCCACTTCACCGTGCCCAATCGAGGTGCACCATCGCCCCGGTCCCTGCCCCCGGGCTTCTCGGTCCCGGTCGCCGGCACGGCGGCCACCGCAAGGATCAGCGGTCCGTGCTCCGAACGAGCCGGTAGCCGGGTCCGCTTGCGGGTCGACCTCGCGAGGCTGCAGATCTTCGACTCAGGCTCAGGGCTGAACCTGAGTGCGCCCCCGTAGGCGCGAGCGCTTGTTCTCGGAGATCATTGCCATCACCTCGAGGTTCCACTCGTGCTCGCGGAGCAATCGGTAGCGTTCACCCGCGACCCGAAGGTAGGCATCGGCTCGCGTCTCGGCTGGCCCTCGCACTCCGGCCTCCTCGATCATTCGCAGGACAGGCGTGAACTCCTCGTCGAACCAGCGCCGGCCCATCGCGGACTTGTCGATGTAAGCGCCCTCGGAGTGCATCAGCCGGCAGGTCCAGGCCTCGATCATCTCCGCGAGCACGTGGTAGTCGTCCGGCTCGGTGCAGACGATCTCGGCACGGCGCTCGGCATCCAGCGGTACGCGCTTGAGGAAGCGGAGACCCCAGTTCTTGGCGTCGAGGTCGCTGCGACGTCCGAGACCGTCGGTGGAGATCTCGGTGTCGATCTGGGTGACGTCGGCCTCGATCGTGGTCGCGCCGAGGGCACGCCCGACCGAGACCCGGTGGTGACCGTCGCGCACGAAATAGAGGTGACCCAGCTGGTAGACCTCGATCGGTGGGAACGTCTCTCCGGTGCGGGTCTTGTGGGCCAGTCGCTCCCAGCGCTCGCGGCTCTTGCCAGACGTGGGCCGGAACCTGCGGTCGAAGTCGCGGACCTTGTCGACCGAGCCGACGATCGCGTCCATCGCGATGTCCTGCACGCCAAGCTGACGCTCACCTCTGCGGCCGAGCGCATCGACGACCTCACTGAAGGAGAAGGTCTCGTTCTTCTGCTGGGAATCGTGGCGCATCCAGCTGGCCAGCGAGGAGAGCACCTGGTGGCGGCGTGCCCTGAGGAAGTCGTTCTCTGCGTCCGCTCGCGGCGAACCGGTCTCCCGCACCATGGGCCGACCCCTCCTCAGGCGCGCTGTCGCAGGGAGGTCGCCGACCGGGCGCCGACCTGCAGGGTGGTCCACGGGATCACGTTGCGCACAGTGGTCGGACCCACCTGCCGGTCAGGCATCTCCTGGCCGAACGGGTGGATGTGCCCGTGCAGGTGCCAGGCCGGCTGCAGTCGGGCGAGAGTGGGATGGAGCGCCTCGATGCCGACGTGCGGGCGGTCCTCGCCGTCACCGAGACCACGCGGGGGAGCGTGGGTGAGCAGGACGTCGACGGGACCAGCGAACCGGGCCCGCCACATCAACCGGCGTGCACGCCAGACGTACTGCTGCTGGGTGTACTGGTGCGGACCGGTGTCGCGGTAGCGCACGCATCCACCGAGCCCGGCGATCTTCAGCCCGGCCGCCTCGACCACGTTGACGTCGGCGTTGATCGCGCCAAGGGGTCCGCGGTCATGGTGGTCGCTGCCATGCGGGATCGCCGAGTCGTGGTTGCCGGGGACGAAGACCAGCGGTGCGTCGACGGCAGAGGCGAGAAACTCCAGGTAGTCCCAGGGAAGGTCACCGGCGGAGAGCACGAGGTCTGGCGCGATCCGACGCAGCCGCCGGGCGTCGAGCTCCGGGGCCACCTCGTCCGCAACGACCAGTACGTTCACCATCCGCTCGAGCCTACGGGGTCCACGCCGCAGGGTGCGACGTTGACAGTGAATCTGTCAACATCTTGGATGAGGCCATGACCGACCTGGATGTGCGGCTCGACGGTGGTGCCCTGTGGCTGAGGTTGAACCGCCCCGAGCAGTTCAACGCGCTGACCGGGGAGATGGTGGTGACCGCGATCGAGCAGCTGCGCGGGGCGACCGCCCGCGACGACGTACGCGTCGTGGTGCTCACCGGCACCGGCGGCGCGTTCTCCGCTGGAGCCGACCTGACCGGGTCGAACCCGCAGGAGAAGTACGACGCTGGATCGGTGGACGCGGCCAACCACGTGGTGAGCGCGATCATCGAGCTGGACAAGCCGGTCGTGTGTGGTCTCAACGGCATCGCGGCGGGTGTGGGCATGTCGGTGGCGCTGGCGTGTGACCTCGTGGTCGCCACCGAGTCGGCCGCACTCACTCTCGCCTTCACCCGGATCGGGTTGATGCCCGACGGGGGAGCGACGGCGACGGTCGCCGCAGCGGTGGGCCGTGCTCGGGCGATGCGGCTGGCGCTGCTCAGCGACATGCTCTCCGCGCAGGAGGCCTTCGATGCCGGCCTGGTCTCGCACGTCTTCGCCGACGCCGACTACGAGGCCGAGCTCGCCAAGATCGTGCGCCGGTTGGCAGGAGGTCCGCCGTTGGCGTTCGCCGCCACCAAGCGGGCGGTCAACGCGGCCACCCTCGCGGGGCTGGAAGGCGCCTTCGAGCGGGAGCGGGCCGGTCAGTCGCTGCTGCTGCGCACCGAGGACGTCGCCGAGGGCATGCGTGCCTTCGTGGACAAGCGTCGCCCGCAGTTCCAGGGCCGCTGAGCGCAAGCTCACCAAGGCAGCAGTGAGAGGCCTTCCAGGTCGTGGAACACGGGGTCTGCGCTGACCAGCACCAGGCCGTCGACGAGAGCTTGGGCGGCGAGCGGTCGATCGTGGACCCACGCTGGAGGACCAAGGCCAGTGGACTGAGTCGCTCCTCAGCCGACCAGGATCCCGGCTCGTCGCATCTCGGCGACGGCGGCTCGGGTGGTCTCCTCGGCGACCCCGGCGCACAGGGGCAGCAGCACCTGGGTCTGGAACCCGTGGGCCGCGGCGTCGAGCGCGGTGGCACGCACGCAGTAGTCGGTGGCGATGCCGCAGACGTCGACCTGCGCGACCTCGTGGGCCCGCAACCAGTCGGTCAGCGCGACTCCGTTGGCCTCCTTGCCCTCGAAGCCGGAGTACGCCGCGGCGTACTCCCCCTTGAGGAACACCGCATCGAACGGTTGCGGGTCCAGGTTGGGGTGGAACGCCTCGCCATCGGTGCCGACCCGGCAGTGCACCGGCCAGCTCTCCACGAAGTCGGGCGTCGTCGACCAGTGTGCGCCGGGATCGATGTGGTGGTCCTTGGTGGCCACCACGACGTCGTACGCCGGCGCCTGGGGGTCCTTGCGGCTCCAGTGCCGCAGGATGATCGAGATGTCGCTCGCCACGCGAGCGCCCCCGGCCACGGGCAGGGACCCGCCCTCGCAGAAGTCGTTCTGGACGTCCACCACGATCAGTGCCCTCTTCACCTGCCCGAGGCTACTCCCGGACGCTGCCCCGGAGTCGTCAGTCGACCTCGTGCACGGTCTCGATCACCGGTTCGCCGCGGGACAGCTGGCGCGCTGCGAGCGGGAGCTCGGCGCGCGAGCGCAGGTGCCGCTCACGAGCCAGCTGGAGGTCCTCACGTCCAGTGACCTCGCCGGCGCGCACGAGGGGCACCAGCAGGTCGCGGTCGTCGCCGTCACCGCGCGCAGGGCGCCCGATCCCGATCACCTCAGCCTCGGCGACGCCGTGGGCCGAGAGCCTTCGGGTCGCGTACTTGCGACCACCGGTCGAGGCCTTGTCCTTGCTTTTCTTGGCCACGCTGACCAGCTCACCGCTGTCGTCCTCACGAGCGACCAGCTTGTAGACGAACCCGCAGGTCGGATGGCCGCTGCCACCCACGAGCTCGGTGCCGACGCCGTAGCCGTCGACCGGGGCCGAGGCCAGTCCTGCGATCGCGAACTCGTCGAGGTCGGAGGTCACGATGATCCGGGTCTCCCGGGCTCCGAGGTCGTCGAGCTGGGCGCGCACCCGGTGGGCGAGCAGGCCGAGGTCGCCGGAGTCGATCCGCACTGCACCGAGCTCGGTCCCGGCCACCTCGACCCCGAGTCGCACCGCGTCGGCGATGTCGTAGGTGTCGACGAGCAACGTGGTGCCACGCCCCAGGGTGGTCACCTGTGCCCGGAAGGCGTCTGCCTCGCTGTCGTGGAGCAGGGTGAAGGAGTGCGCGCTGGTCCCGGTCGTCGGTACGCCGTACTCCCGGCGCGCGCGCAGGTTGGAGCTGGCCGCGAAGCCGGCGACGTAGGCCGCTCGGGCCGAGGCGACCGCTGCCCACTCGTGCGTGCGTCGCGACCCCATCTCGATGCAGGGCCGCTCGCCCGCGGCCCAGGTCATCCGGGAGGCTGCCGAGGCGATCGCGGAGTCGTGGTTGTAGATCGAGAGCAGCAGCGTCTCGAGCACGACCGCCTCGGCGAAGCTGGCCTCGACCACGAGGAGAGGGGAGTGTGGAAAGTAGGTCTCGCCCTCGGGATAGCCCCAGATGTCGCCACTGAACCGATAGTCGGCCAGCCAGTCCAGGGTGGCTCCGTCGAGAAGACCCTCGGAGCGCAGGAAGTCCACGTCGTCGTCGAGAAAGCGGAACGACTCCAGCGCGTCGAGGGCACGTCCGACACCGGCGACCACGCCGTAGCGACGCCCCTCGGGCAACCGCCGGGCGAAGAGCTCGAAGACCGAGTGCCGGCCGGCCGTCCCGGAGGCCAGTGCGGCCTGCAGCATCGTCAGCTCGTAATGGTCGGTGAGCAGGGCCGTGGATGGGGCCGTGGATGGGGCAGCGGAGGGGGTGGGCACCCGCTCACCCTAGTGAGCACGTGCACAATGTGGACGTGTCCACGTCACCGGTCGAGCTCGATGAACCCGAGGTCGACGAGATCACCAAGCTCGCCCGACCCTGGGTGACCATCGTGTGGAACGACCCGGTGAACCTGATGTCCTACGTCGCCTTCGTGTTCTCGAAGTACTTCGGATACTCGAAGAAGAAGGCCGAGAAGCTGATGGTCGAGGTGCACGAGCAGGGCCGCTCGGTGGTCTCCACCGGCAGCCGCGAGGAGATGGAGCGCGACGTCCAGGCCATGCACGGTTACGGCTTGTGGGCCACGATGCAGAAGGCGGACGCCTAGGTGAGCCCCCGATGAGCAGAAACCGATGAGCGGATTCAGACGGCACCGCCGCAGCGGCGCCGCGGTGGCCACCTTCACCGCCTTCGAGGCCGACCTGCTGCGTTCGCTCGCGGCCCAGCTGATCGAGCTCCTGCGAAACGAGCTGGCCACCACGCCGCTCGACCAGGATCCGTTCGAGCAGCTGATGGACTTCTCCGGGCCGACCACCGAGCCTGAGGACCCGGTGCTGGCCCGGCTGTTCCCGACCGCCTACCCCGACGACGAGGAGGCCGCTGGCGACTTCCGTCGCTTCACCGAGAGCAACCTGCGCGAAGGCAAGGCCGGTGCCGCCGGCCTGATCATCGACACCCTGGAGGAAGCTGGGCTTCCCTCGGAGCCGCAGGACGGGTTGTTCATCGACGTCGAGCTCGACGAGCCGGCGGCGATGACCTGGATGCGCTCCTTCACCGACATGCGGTTGGCCATCGCCACCCGGCTCGAGGTCGAGGACGGCGACGAGGACTACTGGCACTCCCTGCCCGACGACGACCCCCGAGCCCAGGTGCACGACATCTACGACTGGCTCGGTTATCTCCAGGAGACGCTGGTGCACTCGGTCCGATAGGGCCGCCGTACCCTTGGGGCCGTGCTGAGCATCCCCCGAGAGATCCAGAACGCGATCGTTGCGCACGCAAGGCGCGATCACCCCGTCGAGGCCTGCGGCATCGTGGCGGGACCCGAGGGCAGCGACAGCCCCGAGCGGCTGGTCGAGATGATCAACGCCGCCGGGTCGCCGACCTTCTATGAGTTCGACTCCGGTGAGCTGCTCGCGCTCTACAAGCAGCTGTGGGCAGCCGACGAGGAGCCGGTCGTGATCTATCACTCGCACACCTCCACAGAGGCCTACCCGAGCAGGACCGACATCGGCCTCGCCAGCGAGCCCGGCGCCCACTACGTGCTGGTGAGCACCCAGGAGCACGGGAATAGTGAGGGCTCGGTGTCGTTCAGGTCTTACAGGATCGTCGACGGCGAGGTGACCGAGGAAGAGGTCACGGTCACCGACGAGCCGCAGTCAGGCACCTCCCCGAACGAGAGCGAGTGAGTCCATGGCCATCGAGGTCCGCATTCCCACCATCCTGCGCAGCTACACCGACGGTCAGAAGGCCGTGGATGCCACCGGCGCCACGCTGAGCGACGTCATCGACGACCTCGAGGCCAACCACCCCGGAATCAAGGATCGCCTGATCGAGTCCGGCGACCTGCGCCGGTTCATCAACGTCTACGTCAACGACGAGGACGTGCGCTTCACCGGCGGGCTCGGCACCACCGTGAACGACGGCGACCAGATCGTCGTGCTCCCCGCCGTCGCCGGCGGCTGACCTCCCGATGCGTTTCGACAACCTCCTCGACTCGGTCGGCGGCACCCCGCTGATCGGGCTGCCGAGGCTGTCGCCGTCGCCCGACGTCCGGATCTGGGCCAAGCTGGAGGACCGCAACCCGACCGGTTCGATCAAGGACCGCCCGGCGCTGGCCATGATCGAGCAGGCCGAGAAGGACGGTGTCCTGCGGCCGGGTTGCACGATCCTGGAGCCGACCTCGGGAAACACCGGCATCTCGCTGGCGATGGCCGCGAAGCTCAAGGGCTACCGCCTGGTCTGCGTGATGCCGGAGAACACCTCCGAGGAACGTCGACAGCTGCTGCGGATGTGGGGCGCCGAGATCGTGTCCTCGCCAGCGGCAGGTGGCTCGAACGAGGCCGTGCGCAAGGCCAAGGGCGTGGCCGAGGAGCACCCCGACTGGGTGATGCTCTACCAGTACGGCAACGAGGCCAACGCGCTCTCGCACGAGCAGGGCACCGGGCCCGAGATCCTGGCCGACCTTCCCGAGATCACCCACTTCGTCGCAGGGCTGGGCACCACCGGCACCCTGATGGGCGTCAGCCGGTTCTTTCGACGGCACAAGCCCGAGGTGAAGATCGTCGCGGCAGAGCCCCGCTACGGCGAGCTGGTCTACGGGTTGCGCAACATGGACGAGGGCTTCGTCCCCGAGCTCTACGACGCCTCCTTGATCGACTCCCGGTTCTCGGTCGGTCCCCGCGACGCCGTACGCCGGGTGCGTGAGCTGCTCGAGGCCGAGGGGATCTTCGCCGGCATCAGCACCGGCGCGATCCTGCACGCCGCACTGGGTCAGGCCGCCAAGGCGATCAAGGCCGGTGAGTCCGCCGACATAGCGTTCGTGGTCTGCGACGGAGGCTGGAAGTACCTCTCCACCGGTGCCTACGAAGGCACCATCGATGAGGCCGAGGACCGCCTCGAAGGTCAGCTCTGGGCGTGAGGACGCATCGATGAAGTCTCTCCAGCTTGCCCTGACCGCACTGTGCCTGCTCAGCGCGCTGTGGCTCGTGGTCCTGATCATCCGCGACCGCACTCCTGACCGCTTCGTGCTCAATGCCCTGGCTGTCGTCGAGGTAGGCCTGCTCGTGAACATGGTCCTCGGCATCGTCCGGGTGACCTCCGAGGCCAACGACGTCGCTGCCTGGGAGTACGTCGCCTACCTGGTCGGCGCCACCCTGATCCTCCCCGCCGGAGTGGTCTGGTCGCTGGGGGAACGCACCCGAGGTGGCACCGCGGTGCTGCTCGCGGCGGCGCTGCTGGTGCCGTTCATGTTCGTCCGGCTCTCCGACATCTGGGCCGGCGTTGCCTGACCAGCGGCTCAGGCACGGCTTCGGTCGCCTGCTCGTCTTCGTGTACGGCGTCTTCGCGGTCGCCGCCACCGGGCGCTCGACGCTCCAGCTCCTCACGGTGGCGTCCGAGGCGCCGCTCGCCTACGGGCTGAGCGCCCTGGCAGCCGTGGTCTACCTCGTGGCCACCTTCGCGCTGGCCACCGGGCGGCGCAGCCTCGCGCTGGTCACGGTCGGGATCGAGCTCGTCGGCGTGCTGCTCGTCGGCCTGACCAGCCTGCTCGTGCCCCAGGACTACGCGGACACGACGGTCTGGTCGGACTTCGGCAGTGGCTACGCCTTCGTCCCCCTCGTGCTGCCGGTCGCGGGCCTGTGGTGGCTGCTGCGAAACCGGGACTCGGGTGACTTGGGTCGCTAACGCGCGCCAACTCGGGGTCGGGCAACTAACCTGCTCGATGTGACGGACGCACCAATCGGCATCTTCGACTCGGGCTTCGGGGGACTGACCGTGGCCAGGGCCGTGATCGACCAGCTGCCGAACGAGGCCGTGCTCTACCTCGGGGACACGGCGCGGCAGCCCTACGGGCCCAAGCCGATCGCCGAGGTTCGCGAGTACGCCCTGGAGTGTCTGGACCACCTCACCGAGCAGGGAGTCAAGGCGCTGGTGATCGCCTGCAACTCCGCCAGCGCAGCGATGCTCCGCGACGCGCGTGAGCGCTACGACGTTCCCGTCGTGGAGGTGATCCTGCCCGCGACCCGGCGGGCGGTCGCCGCCACCCGCTCGGGACGGATCGGGGTGATCTGCACCCACGCCACCGCCGAGTCGATGGCCTATGACGACGCCTTCGCCGCGGCACCGCAGGTCACTCTGTCCACCCAGGTCTGCCCGCGCTTCGTGGAGTTCGTGGAGCAGGGGGTCACCAATGGGCCAGAGCTGCTGGCCGCGGCCCATGAGTACCTCGACCCGTTGGTCGCGGCAGGAGTGGACACCCTGATTCTCGGCTGCACGCACTATCCGCTGCTCACCGGTGTGATCTCCTACGTCGTGGGTGACCAGGTCACGCTGGTCAGCAGCGCCGAGGAGTGCGCCAAGGACGTCTACGCGATGCTGGCCCGGCACGTGATCGAGCGGACCGCATCCGCGCCGCCCACGCACCGCTTCCTGACCACCGGTCAGCCCGAGGAGTTCGCCGGCATCGGTCGTCGCTTCCTCGGCCCCGAGCTCGACCGGGTCACGCAATACACCGGCAGCGGCTGGGTGATCAGCGCATGAGGCTCACGGTGATCGGCAGCTCGGGGTCCTATCCCGGACCGCACTCCTCGGCGAGCTGCTACCTCCTCGAGCAGGAGCACGAGGGCCGGCTGTGGCGGGTGCTGCTCGACATGGGCAGCGGCGCCCTCGGCTCGCTGCAGCGGTTCACCGACGCCCAGAACATCGACGCGGTCTTCCTCTCCCACCTGCACGCCGACCACTGCCTCGACCTCTGCGGCTACTACGTGATGCGCAAGTACCACCCGGACGGTGCGCTCCCGCAGATCCCGGTCTGGGGGCCGGCCGACACCGCGCGCCGGATGGCCAAGGCCTACGACCTCGAGGAGGACCCTGGCATGAACGAGGAGTTCTCGTTCCTGGAGTACACCGCCGATGTTCCGCTGGAGTTCGGCCCGTTCACGGTCACTGCGCGGTTGGTGGCGCACCCGGTCACGGCGTACGCCCTGCGGATCGAGGCTGGTGGCCGCACCCTCGCCTACTCAGGTGACTCCGGGGTCTGTGAGCCGCTGGAGGACTCCGCGCGCGACGTCGACCTGTTCTTGTGTGAGGCATCGTTCGTCGAGGGGGGCGACAACCCGCCCGACCTGCACCTGACCGGAGCGGAGGCCGGTCGTACGGCGACCGCGGCCGCTGCCCGACGACTGGTGCTCACCCACATCCCGCCCTGGCACGACCCCGCAGTGATCCTGGCCGAGGCCGTCGGAACCTACTCAGGCCAGGTCGACTTGGCCGTCCCCGGCACGTCGTACGACCTCTGAGGCGCCTTCGCCGGGCATGATGACGCCATGATCACGCTTGAGAACGTGACGATGCGCTACGGCGGGTTCACCGCGGTCGACAACGTCTCCTTCACTGCCAGGCCGGGCCGGGTGACCGGGTTCCTCGGTCCCAACGGCGCCGGCAAGTCCACCAGCATGCGGATCGTGGTCGGACTGACCGTCCCGCAGCAGGGACGGGCCACGATCGGCGGCCACGCCTATGAGCAGATCCCCAATCCTGCCCACCACGTCGGCGTCCTGCTCGATGCCTCGGCCCAGCACGCGGGCCGCACCGGTCGAGAGGTGCTCCGGCTGAGTGCGATGACCATGGGCCTGGGCCGCGGCCGTGTCGAGGAGATGCTCGAGCTCGTCGGTCTCTCCGGGGTCGAGGCCAAGCGTCGCGTGCGCAACTACTCCCTGGGGATGCGGCAGCGGCTCGGCATCGCCAACGCCCTGCTGGGCGACCCGTCGGTGCTGATCCTCGATGAGCCTGTGAACGGACTCGACCCCGCAGGGATCCACTGGATGCGGGGGTTGTTGCGCAGCCACGCCGCCCGAGGCGGGACCGTGCTGCTCTCCTCCCACCTGCTGCACGAGGTCGAGATGATCGCCGACGACATGGTGCTGATCGGTCGCGGGAAGATCGTCGCCCAGGGCACCCGTGAGGAGCTGCTCCACACGGCCGGCACCTATGTGAAGCCGCTCGACCCCGCGCAGCTCACGGCCGCGCTGGAGGCCGCCGGGATCTCGGCTCTCCCCTCGGGTGACGGCGGTTTCCGGTCCGAGGCCGAACCGGTCGACGTCGGACGCGCCGCGGCCGCCGGTGGGGTTGCGCTCGTGGAGCTGCGCCGCGCGGAGGGGGCGGGCCTGGAGGAGATGTTCCTGCAGCTGACGGCCGATGATGCACGCGAACCCGCAATCCCGACGGGAGCTTCCTCATGAGCACGACCACGACGCCGCGTGTGCTCGGTCCGATCGACATCGCGGGCACGAGCGCAGTGCCGTTCAGCACCCTGATCAAGGTCGAGCTGCGCAAGAGCTGGGACACCCGGGCCGGACTGTGGCTGCTGGTGCTGACCGGTGCGTTCACGATGATCGCGATGGTGATCGCTCTGGCGGTGGCCACCACCCAGGACGTGCCGATGACCCTGGGCAGCTTCATCGCCACCACGGCGTACACCTCGGCGTTCCTGCTGCCCGTCCTCGGCATCCTGCTGGTCACGAGCGAGTGGAGCCAGCGCACCGCGATGGTGACCTTCACCCTCGAGCCCAACCGGGCGCGAGTGATCCTGGCCAAGCTGGTCGCCGGCCTGGCGCTCGCGGGTTCCGTGGCGGCGGTCGCATTGATGGCAGCAGTGCTCTCCAACCTGCTCTTCGGACTGATCGAGGGCGTCTCGCCCTCCTGGGAGTTCGGCGCCGACCGGTTGGGTGGGTTCCTGCTGGCTCAGGCCTTCGCGATGCTCACGGGTTTCGCGCTCGCGACACTGCTGCTCAACACCGCGGCCGCGATCGTGACCTACTTCGCCTACATCTTCCTGCTGCCCGCGGTCTTCGCGATCGCAGCGGTGTTCCTCGACTGGTTCGACAGCCTGCGGCCGTGGATCGACTTCAACTTCGCGCAGGCGCCGCTCTTCGATGCCACGATGACCGGCAAGGATTGGGGCTACCTCGCCGTCTCTGGCCTGATCTGGCTGGTGCTTCCGGTGACACTGGGGATCTGGCGGGTGCTCCGCGCCGAGGTGAAGTAGGTCCGAGGGCCTCGATAGGGTCGCGGGCATGACTGCTTCCCGCGCTGATGGCCGCGCCGACGACGAGCTTCGCCAGATCAAGATCACCCGGCACTGGCAGGACCACCCGGCCGGCTCGGTGCTGGTCGAGTTCGGCCGCACCCGTGTGCTGTGCGCCGCCTCGGCCTCGACCGGGGTGCCCCGTTGGCGCAAGGGCTCCGGACTCGGCTGGGTGACCGCGGAGTACGCCATGCTGCCCTCGTCCACGAACACCCGCTCGGACCGCGAGTCGGTCAAGGGTCGGATCGGCGGCCGGACCCACGAGATCTCGCGGCTGATCGGCCGTTCCCTGCGCGCGGTGATCGACTACGAGGCGCTGGGAGAGAACACCATCGTGCTCGACTGCGACGTGCTCCAGGCCGACGGTGGCACCCGCACCGCAGCCATCACCGGGGCCTACGTCGCACTGGCCGACGCGATCGCGCACCTGCGCAGCGAAGGCGCGCTCACGGGTGCACCGCTGACCGGTTCGATCGCCGCAGTCTCCGTCGGCATCATCGACGGGGTGCCGCGACTCGACCTGCCCTATGAGGAGGACGTTCGCGCCGAGACCGACATGAACGTCGTGATGACCGGCGACGGCAAGTTCGTCGAGGTGCAGGGAACGGCAGAGGGCGCTGCGTTTGACCGCTCCGAGCTCGATGCACTCCTCGGTCTGGCCGAGAGGGGCTGCGCCGACCTCACCCGGATCCAGCACGAGGCGCTGGGTGAGGCGTCGGGCGGGGCGCCGAGCGAGGCCCTGGGTGGCTGAGGGGGTCGAGGAGGCGATCCGCGTCTTCCTGGCTTCGCGGAACGGCAAGAAGATCGAGGAGATGCGCCGGATCCTCGACGATCGCCTTCCCGGCATCGAGGTGCTCGGCCTCGACGACGTGGTCGCCTACGACGAGCCGGTCGAGGACCAGCCGACCTTCGAGGGCAATGCCCTGGTCAAGGCACGGGCGGGTCTCGCAGCAACGGGGCTGCCGTCGTTGGCCGACGACAGCGGCCTGTGCGTGGATGCGCTCAACGCGATGCCAGGGGTGCTCTCGGCACGCTGGTCGGGCCTGCCGAGGAGCGATGAGCGCAACAACGCCCTGCTGCTGGACCAGCTGGCCGACGTACCGGACGAGCGGCGGGGGGCTGAATTCCGGTGCGCCGTCGCGCTGTGCCACCCCGATGGCTCGGAGGTCGTGGAGCCCGGTTCGATGCGCGGGCGGGTGCTTCGGGAGCTCCGAGGCGTCGGCGGCTTCGGCTACGACGGGCTCTTCGTGCCCGACGACCAGGACGGGGAGCTGACCTCGGCCGAGATGAGTGCCGCGGCGAAGGACCTGGTCTCCCACCGCGGCCAGGCCCTCCGATCTCTGGCGCCGACCGCGGTCGCCCTGCTCACCTGAACGGTGCAGTGCGCCCGGCGAGACTCGAACTCGCACTGGCCAGGACCTAAACCTGGTGCCTCTGCCAATTGGGCTACGGGCGCGCGCCGGAGAGTCTAGGCGGGCTCATTCGTGGCCGAGGCCGCGGCACCGAGCCTCTCTCCGCGTCGGCGGATCCAGCGGAGCGGCGTACGACCCCACTGGCCCGTCGAAACTGGCACTTCTCTGCCATCGCAACGGCGGAGAAGTGCCAGTTTCACAAGAGAACGTGAAAAACCGACGACAGCAGGGTGCTCGGACTCGGCCGAGCCTCAGTCACCATCCGGCTACCTCCTCGGTCCACTTACCCCTAGAAACAGGCACTTCTCTGCCATCGCAATGGCAGAGAAGTGCCAGTTTCACAGGAGAACGTGAAAAACCGACGCGGCTCCAGCCCAGGATCAGGCGAGGCCGAGGTCGCGGCGCAGCTTGGCGACGTGCCCGGTCGCCTTGACGTTGTACTGCGCGAGCGCCACCGTGCCGTCCTCGTCGATCACGATCGTCGACCGGATCACGCCCTGGACGACCTTGCCGTAGAGCTTCTTCTCCCCGAAGGCGGCGTACGCCGTCATCACCGAGCGGTCCTCGTCGGAAGCCAGGGTGATGCTGAGCCCGTCGCGCTGGCGGAAATCCGCAAGCTTGGCCGGAGGGTCGGGGGAGATCCCGATCACCTCGTAGCCCGAGTCCTGCAGTGAGTTCAGGGACTCGGAGAAGTCACAGGCCTGCGTGGTGCACCCCGGGGTCATCGCTGCCGGGTAGAAGTACACGATCACCTTTCGTCCGCGCAGTGCCGAGAGCGAGATCTCGCCGGTGTCGGTCGGCAGGGTGAACTCGGGAGCGGTCTCACCGGGGGAGAGGCGGGGCGGGGCAGCGGTCGGGCTCACGAGTACTCCTGTCGTCGTCGGCTTGTTGCGAGTCTTTGGCAATAACGTACTCTGGCGAACATGCACGTACCCGACGGCTTCCTGGACGCGCCGACCTCGGTCGCGACCGGAGTGATCGCGGTGGCTGGCGTAGCGCTGGCCCTGCGTGGAGCCCGTCGGGAACTCGACGACCGTACCGCTCCGATGGCGGGTCTGGTCGCCACCTTCGTCTTCGCCGGCCAGATGATGAACTTCCCGGTCGGGGCAGGGACCAGCGGCCACCTTCTCGGTGGCGCACTGGCGGCAGTGCTGGTGGGACCGTGGACCGCAGTGCTGTGCCTGAGCACGGTGCTGCTCGTCCAGGCGCTGTTCATGGCAGACGGCGGCATCACCGCGATCGGCACCAACGTCACCTTGATGGGGCTGGTCGGAGTCGGGGTCGGCTGGCTGGTCTTCGCCGGAGTCCGAGCGATCCTGCCGCGCCGTCTGGGCCTGGTCGCACCGGCCGCCGCGGTCGGTGCCCTGGTGAGCGTCCTGGCGGCGGCGGCGGTCTTCACGCTTCTCTTCGCCGTCGGTGGGACCGCGCCGATCGCCACCGAGAAGGTGCTGGTCGCCATGCTCAGCTGGCACACCGTGATCGGTCTGGGCGAAGCCCTGATCACCGGCCTCGTGGTCAGCTCGGTGATCGCTGCCCGTCCCGACCTCGTCTACGGCGCGCGCCCGGCCATGGGCAAACGCACCCTGGAGCTGCGGCGTTCGGCCGACACCGTGGAAGCAGGCGAGACGACGTGAGTCTTCTGAGCCGCCATCGCCTCGCTGCAGCGGTGCTGTTGTCGGCGCTGCTGATCGCAGGAGTCGCCAGCTTCTACGCCAGCTCCCACCCCGACGGGTTGAACAAGGTCGCCCAGCAGACCGGCTTCGCCAAGAGTGAACAGCGCTCGGCTGCCGCTGACGGGCCCTTCGCCGGCTACGCCACCAAGGGAGTCCAGAACCCACGGCTCAGTCGCGGGGTCGCCGGCATCTCGGGCGCCGCGCTGGTGCTGGTCATCGGCAGCGGTCTGTTCTGGGTGATCCGCCGACGCCCTGCGAGGGACGCCGACTCCGCTGCCAGCTCAGTCTCCAAGGGGTCCTGAGCCGCATGGGCGCAGGTCACGGCCACCGCCTGCACTTCCACGGGCACAGTGTGGTCCACCGAACTGCAGCCCACCTCAAGGTGCTGGCGCTGCTCGTCTTCATGCTGACGGTGGTCGCCACCCCGCACGAGTGGTACCCGGTCTTCGCCGGCTACCTGCTCGCCCTGTTCGCGGTGGTGGCGGCCAGCAGGGTGCCTCCCGGCTATCTGGCCAAGCGGATGCTGATCGAGACCCCGTTCGTGCTCTTCGCGATCCTGGTGCCGTTCATCGCCGAGGGACCGCAGGTGCAGGTCCTCGGCGTCTCGGTCTCCGGTCCCGGGCTCTCGGCTGCGGCAGGGCTGCTGATGAAGGGCACCCTCGGCGTGCTCGCGGCCCTCACCCTTGCGGCGACCACCGACGCCCAGGACCTGCTCATCGGCTTGCGTCGGCTCCGGCTGCCGGACCAGCTCGTGCAGATCATGGGATTCATGCTGCGCTACCTTGACGTCGTCACCGCCGAGATGGCCCGGATGCTCACCGCCATGCGCTCGCGCGGGTTCGACCCGCGCTCGCCGAGGCACTGGCCGGTGCTGGCATCGTCGCTGGGGGCGCTGTTCATCCGTTCCTACGAACGCGGGGAACGCGTGCACCTCGCGATGCTCTCCCGCGGGTACACCGGCACCCTGCCGGTCCTCGAGTCGACCAGGAAGAGGCACTGATGGCGATCCCCGTGCTCGACGTACGCGGGCTGGCACATGCCTATCCCGACGGCCACCAGGCGCTCTTCGGCGTTGACCTGCACGTGCACCAGGGGGAGCGGGTCGCGCTGCTTGGACCCAACGGCGCTGGCAAGACCACCTTGGTGCTGCACCTCAACGGCATCCTGAGCCCCGGTCTGGGGACGGTCTCGGTCTCGGGCCTGCCGGTGGTCAAGGAGAACCTCGCGGAGATCCGCCGTCGAGTGGGCGTGGTCTTCCAGGACCCCGACGACCAGCTCTTCATGGCCACGGTGCGTCAGGACGTCGCCTTCGGCCCGGCCAACCTGGGGCAGCGAGGAGACGAGCTCGAGGCCACCGTGATGGCGGCGCTCGAGCAGGTGGGGATGAGTGAGTACGCCGACCGGCCGCCGCACCACCTCTCCTTCGGGCAGCGTCGACGCGTGGCGGTCGCCACCGTCTTGGCGATGAAGCCCGAGATCCTCGTGTTGGACGAGCCCTCCTCGAACCTCGACCCGGCCTCGCGACGCGAGCTGGCCGACATCCTGCGCTCGCTGGAGGTGACCGTGCTGATGGTCACCCACGACCTGCCCTACGCTCTTGAGCTGTGCGAGCGCGCCGTGGTGCTCCACGACGGGGCGGTCGTCGCGGACGGGTCCACCTACGACCTGCTCACCGACCACGACCTGATGCAGCGGCACCGACTGGAGCTTCCGTTCGGGTTCGATCCTGCGTCCATCCCAGGCATTGGTAACGTTCGTCCCCTGAACTTGCCAGAGCTCTCCGTTTGACCCACCGCTCGAGAAGGAGCATCGACTGTGTCCGACAAGGTGTCGTCCCTTGAGCACGAGATCGAGCAGACCCGTGAGCGCCTCGGCGCCACCATCGACCAGCTCGTCCACCGCGCCAGTCCGAAGACCATCGTGCGACGTGAGATCCGTTCGGTGAAGGCGTTCTTCGTCGACGCCGACGGTGCTCCGCGACAGGACAACATCCTCAAGGTCGCGGGCGGCGTCGCTGGCGTCGTGGCCTTGTTCGTCGTGGTGCGCAAGCTCGTGAAGTAGGGCTCTCTCCCGGGTGGGCTAAAGCTGGTCGCGCCGGTCATGCTCGTGCTCGGGAACGATCGTCTCCGGGCCAGTGGGTACGGGATTGGCCGCCCCGTTCGACTGGCGCCCGCCTGGTTCGACGGTTTCGTTCGTGCGGTCCACCTGCCCGGCGTCGAGCTGAGGCTCGTAGTCGGCGGAACGGTGGTCGACGTCGGGGTCGATCCGGTCGGCGGCTCGGAGCGACTCCTCGTGCTGGGCCTGGGTCATGTCGTAGGAGGTGCGCTCCTCCTGGGCGCGGATCTCCAACTTGTCGGCCTCGGCACGAACTCGCTCCGCCTCGGCCTCTACCTCCCGTGCACGGGCCTCCTGCTCACGCTGCTCGGAGGCACTCGATGCGGCCTCCGAGCGCAGCTCGCCAGCGCGTTCGCGACCGGCCTGATCCTTCTTGCGGTTCCGCGCGCTCACGATCAAGCCGACCGCCAGCAACGCGGCCAGCAGGATCAGGAAGATCAAGATAATGGTGATCAGTCTCATGGTGTGCTCCCAATTTGTGGCGCCGGCACTGCACCCGCACCTGCTCGCTCTGTGATCGGCGTACCCATCGGAGGCCCAGCCAAAACCGACGCGGGGATCGGGCAAGGGTGGCTAGAGGCTGTTCAGGGCGGCGTTCGAGGTGGAGGTCGGCTGCTCGGGCACCGACTCGTGGTCGGCTGCACAGGCCTCGCGCAGCGGCACCTCGAACTCGAAGGTGGTGCCGCCACCAGGAGTCGACTCGAAGGTGATCTTCCCTTGGTGGGCCTCGGCGACGGCCTGCACGATGCTCAGCCCCAACCCGGTGCCCTGGATCTCTAGCTTGGAGGAGATCGAGGACCGGAAGAACCGGCGGAACAGCTTGTCCTGCTCGTCGGGGGGGATGCCGACACCGTCGTCGTGCACAGAAAGCCGGCCCATTCCGCCGATCGCTTCGAGGTTCACCTCGACGGCTGCCCCGGTGGGACTGAACTTCACGGCGTTGTCGATCAGGTTGGCGACAAGGCGTTCCAGGTCGCCAGGGTCCCCGTCGACGAGCACCGGAGTCTCGGGCGTTGCGACGCGCACCGTCACACCGTGGCGGGTGGCGGCGAAGGCGACGTGTCGAGTGGCAGAAGCGACCGCCTCACGCAGGTCGGTCTCGCTCCGCAGCGTGGTCACTTCCTCGTGCTCGAACCTGGCCAGGGTGAGCAGGTCCTCGACGAGTCGGAGCAACCGGTCACTGTTGCGCTCGATCCGCTCCACCAGACCGAGCTGCGCTTGGCCGAGCTCGCCCGTGACGCCGTCGGTGAGCAGCTCGGTGTACCCCATGATACTGGTCAGCGGCGTACGCAACTCGTGGCTCACGGTGGAGATGAAGTCATCCTTGACCCGATCGATCTCGAGCATCCGCTGCGTGGTCTCGCGCTCCTTCTCGAGAGCGCTCACCAGGGTCTGTTCGGCAGCTCGCCGGTCGCTGACGTCACGGACGATGTTGAGGTACCTCAGCGGATGGCCCCGTGCGTCGCGTACGGCGGTCGCGCTCAGCGAGACACTGAGCCGGGACCTGTCCTTGCAGACGTAGGTCCAGTCGCGGGTCTCCTGTGCGGTGCCGTCCTCCAGCGGCTTGGTCACAACCCGGTAGTCGGGAGCGACGCCGAGCTCGCGCGCGCGGGTGCGGATCTCCCGGGGGTCGTGGAACGGGATCGGCGTGCTGCGGCCGACGACCTCCTCGGCGGTGTATCCGAGGAGAAGCTCGGCACCGGGACTGAACAAGGTGATGATGCCGTTCGGGTCTGTCACGATGAATGCCGTGCCGCGGGCGGAGTCCAGCAGCTCCTTGAGCTGGCCCTCGTGCTCCGCGTTCTGACGCAGCGAGTCTTGAAGATGCGCGACTGCTACCGAGAACGCCACTACTGCAACACCACAAACGGCGACGAAGGTTTGGGAGCTCGCAGCGATCTCGAGCAGGCTGATCTGACCGGTGAGCTCCTGGAAGGGGCCATGGTTGGCAGCGGTCAGAACAGCGATCCCGAGCGCGGTGAGAAGGAGCTCGACGTTGGTCCACCGGCTGCTGAAGCGCGCCGCCGACCACAGCAGGATCGGCAGCAGCAGGAACGCCACGGGTTCGTTCTCGTCGGCGCTCACGCACGCGGCGGCGGCGACCGCCAGCAGGGCCAGGTGTGAGACCACCTCGAAGGTGGGAACGCGCACGGTCTGGTTGGGCCAGCGCATGGCGAGCGGCAGGATCACGCTGAGTCCAGCGACATGGGTGACGAACACCCACACGAGGGTTCGCCAGATGGAGGCGTCCTGATCCACGAGCAGGATGCCGGCAATGATCACGGCGCTGATGCCGCTGGCGCCCGCGATGGCGCGCAACCACGTGACGAAGCTCGGCCACGACAGCATGGTGGGTTGCGTGGTCGCGCCGCGGGTCAGCCACCAGACCACCAGGGCGGCCTCGAGGACGGTGGTGGTGGCGAACGTGATCGAGAAGAAGGTGGAGTGTCCGGTGAAGATCCCCGTTGTGATCAGGAGGAGTACGGACCCACCGCCGATCAACGGGATCTGGCGGCGGGGCACCAGCAGGAAGAGAAGTGCGATCACGGCACTGCTGATCCACCAGCGTGCGATCAGGTGTGAGTCGGGGGCGTGGGACAGCGCGCGGTAGCAGGCCAGCACCGCAAGGGTGACCAGGCCTGCTGTCTGCGGCCAGTTGAGGCGTGTCCCGGACAAAGCGTGGTCCTCGGTCGTGACTTCGACCCCACTCGAGGGCCCTTCGACGCCGACCCCGAGAACGACGCTGGGCGAAACGCTACGTCATTTGACCATTTTTGCGATGGAAAATGTAGAAATGAATCGGATCTCGTAAGGACCCAAATTCGAGACCTACGGGTGGGTGGGATGGACCTCGCCGGAGAACATCGTCAGCGCGACGTCGAGGCCCTGTGCGTCGACGGCCGCCGCCCTCATGGATGGCGAGCCGAGTGCTGCGCGATAGGTCGGCTCGTCGGCGAAGTCGAGCTCGGCAACGAGGTAGACCAGGTGCTCGCCGCCCAGCGGGCGCGGTTTGGACCAGGAGAAGCCCGCGAGGCCGGGAATCGGCGCGAGCATCGGCACGTGACGCTCGAAGTAGTGCTCGTCGAAGGCGGTCGGATCCGCCGGTACGGCGTACTGGATGGTCACGCGGTGCATGCGGGCCTCGTCATCGTTGCCGGGAAGCGGGTCGCGTGCCAGACTATTACTGACCGATCGGTCTGTAAATCTGTGCGGAGGTGGGCATGTCGGTCCAGGAGCAGGAACGGCTCGCGGAGTTCGAGAGCACGATCGAGCGCCACGAGCGGATCGAGCCGCGCGACTGGATGCCCGAGCGCTACCGGAGGACCTTGGTGCGCCAGATCGCCCAGCACGCACACTCCGAGATCATCGGGATGCAGCCGGAGGGCAACTGGATCACTCGAGCGCCCTCGTTGCGCCGCAAGGCGATCCTGCTGGCCAAGGTGCAGGACGAGGCGGGCCACGGGCTCTACCTCTACTCCGCGTGCGAGACGCTCGGCACATCACGTCGTGAGCTCACCGAGATGCTGATTGAGGGCCGGCAGAAGTACTCCTCGATCTTCAACTATCCGACGCTGACCTACGCCGACGTCGGCACGATCGGCTGGCTCGTCGACGGGGCCGCGATCTGCAACCAGGTGCCGTTGTGCCGGACCTCCTACGGTCCCTACGGGCGGGCCATGATCCGGGTGTGCAAGGAGGAGTCCTTCCACCAGCGCCAGGGCTATGAGCTGCTGGCAACGATGATGCGCGGCACCGAGCAGCAGCGGGCCATGGTGCAGGAGTCGGTCGACCGGTTCTGGTGGCCAGCGCTGATGATGTTCGGTCCGCCGGACGCCGAGTCACCCAACACCGAGCAGTCGATGGCCTGGGGCATCAAGCGCGACACCAACGACGAGCTCCGCCAGAAGTTCGTGGACATGTCGGTCCCGCAAGCGGCCGCCCTCGGCGTCACCCTGCCGGACCCCGACCTGCGGTGGAACGAGGAGCGGTCAGGCCACGACTTCGGCCAGCCCGACTGGGAGGAGTTCAAGGCCGTGGTCTCTGGCAACGGCCCCTGCAACACCCAACGGATCGCACACCGGAGGCACGCCCACGAGGACGGCGCCTGGGTTCGCGAGGCCGCGACCGCCTTCGCAGCCAAGTCGTCGCTGGTGCAGGAGCGAGCGCGATGAGCGAGATCCAGGACGAGTGGCCGCTGTGGGAGATCTTCGTGCGTGGCAAGCGGGGTCTCAACCACGTCCACGTCGGTTCGCTGCACGCGGCCGACGACGAGATGGCGCTACGGCACGCGCGTGATGTCTACACCCGGCGCAACGAGGGCGTCAGCATCTGGGCCGTGCGCTCGGAGTCGATCGCCGCGTCCAGTCCCGACGAGAAGGACCCGATGTTCGCCCCCAGTGGCGACAAGGTCTACCGGCACCCGACCTTCTACGACATCCCCGCCGATGTCCCCCACATGTGAGCTGAGATGAGCGACGCGAGAACCGACCCCGAGGACCTCCACGACTCGGCGTACGACGGTCTGCTGGACCACCACAGCGTGATGGACGACTCGCAGTGGGCCTTCGGGACCGACTTCGAGGACCCGCTCGCCGGGGTGGACACCACGGTGCCCGACGACGTCGACGCGAGCGCCCTCGCGGCGTACTGCCTGATGCTGGGTGACGACGCGTTGATCGCCTCGCACCGGCTCTCGGAGTGGTGCAGCCGGGCACCAGACCTGGAGGAGGACATCGCGCTCGCGAACATCGCGCTCGACCTGCTCGGCCAGGCCCGGTTGCTGCTGGCCCGCGCCGCAGCGGCCGACTCGGGCGTCGTGCCGGTGCTGCCGGAGGGCTCACCGGTCCCGCCCGAGGACGCGTTGGCCTTCTTCCGTCCCGACGCGGGTTTTCGCAACGTGCGGTTGGTGGAGGCGGCCAACGGCGACTTCGCGCACACGATCGTGCGGCTGCTGCTGTTCTCGACCTGGCGGCTGGCGCTGCTCCACCGGCTTGCGTCCTCGCGCGACCACGTGCTCGCGGCGATCGCGGTCAAGGGGATCAAGGAGATCACCTACCACCGCGACTACGCCGGGCGTTGGTTCCTGACCCTGGCGCAGGGAACTGATGAGTCCCGCTCCCGGTTGCTCGCAGCCCTGCCCGACATCTGGCAGTTCCATGACGAGCTCTTCGCCGCGCACCCGGTCGAGGTGGAGGTGGCCGCAGCGGGAGTGGGCGTCGACCCCACGCCTTTGGCAGCCGAGGTCGGCGTGCTGCTCGACCAGGTGTTCTCCGTCAGCGACGTTGCGCGTCCCGAGGGGGCGCAGGTGGGGCCAGTGGCGGGTGGATCTGGGCGGCACGGACGACACACCGAGACGCTCTCCCATCTTCTCGCCACGATGCAGTCCGTCGCGCGCGCGCACCCGGAGGGGTCCTGGTGAGGGCGGCAGTGACCGCGACCTCGGAGCGGGCCAGCCTGGCGCAGGCGCGCGCGGTGGCGGCTTCGGTCACCGACCCCGAGATGCCGATGCTGACGCTGGAGGATCTCGGCGTGCTGCGCGCCGTCTCCCACGAGGGTTCGACGGTCGTGGTCACGATCACCCCCACCTACTCCGGTTGTCCGGCGATGGCCACGATGCGTGACGACCTGCGGCACCGGCTCGCCGACGCCGGGTTCGAGGCCCAGGTGCGGGTCAGCCTCTCGCCGGCCTGGTCAAGCGACTGGATCACCGAGCGTGGCCGGGCCGCGATGCGTGCGCACGGGCTCTCGGTCCCCGGGCCTGCCCAGCAGGTGCAGGGGCCGACACCGATCTCCCTGGTACCCACCCGTCGGGCGCTGAGCTGTCCGCGCTGCGCGAGCGACACGGTCGAGCTGACCTCGGAGTTCGGCTCGACCGCGTGCAAGGCGCTGTACCGCTGCACCTCCTGCCTCGAGCCCTTCGAGCACGTCAAGGAGATCTGATGGTCGCGACCGCCCCCGAGCGCACCGCACGCGGTGTCTTTCACACCTTGACCGTCGCGCGCGTCGACGCATTGTGCGAGGACGCCGTCGCGGTGACCTTCGACGTGCCCGAGGAGCTGCGTGAGCTCTACGCCTTCGAGGCCGGGCAGTCGCTGACCTTGCGTCGGATCATCGACGGTGCCGACCACCGCCGCGACTACTCGATCTGTGCGCCGGCTGGGGAGCGGCCCCGCGTCGGCGTGCGGCTGATCCCGGGTGGCCGGTTCTCGCAGTGGCTCGTCGAGGAGGTCCGCCCCGGTGACCTGATCGAGGTCCAGACCCCGCGCGGCAGCTTCCGGGCGCGCCCGGACGGGGGGCGGCACCTGTGCATCGCGGCTGGTTCGGGGATCACGCCGATGCTCTCGATCGCCTCGACCGTGCTGAGCGACCCGGGCTCGCGGGTGACCCTGCTCTACGGCAACAGGACCACCCGGTCGGTGATGTTCGCCGAGGAGCTCGCCGACCTGAAGAACCGATTCGGCCCCCGCTTCGACCTCGTGCACGTGCTCTCCCGCGAGCCGCGCGATGTCGAGCTGTTCTCGGGACGGTTGGAGGCAGACCGGCTCCGCAGGCTGCTGACCGCGCTGGTGCCGGTGAGTGCGGTCGACCATGTCTGGCTGTGCGGGCCGTTCGGGATGATCAGCGACGCTCGCGAGGTGCTCGCCGAGCTCGGCGTCGAGCCCGAGCGCGTGCACTTCGAGCTGTTCTACGTCGACGAGCCACCGCCCGCCCTGGAGCGACCCGATGCGGTGATCAGCGGGCAGACGAGCGCCGTGACCGTCGTACTCGAAGGGCGGAGCACGACCACTGCGATGGCCAAGGACCAGCCGATCCTCGACTCCGCGCAGCTGACCCGCGCCGATCTGCCGTTCGCCTGCAAGGGCGGGGTCTGCGGCACCTGCCGTGCGCACCTGAGCAGCGGCGAGGTGGACATGCGACGCAACTACGCTCTCCAGGACGACGAGGTGGCCCGCGGGTTCGTGCTGACCTGCCAGAGCTTCCCGGTCTCCGACGAGGTCGTCGTCGACTTCGACGCATGAGCGAGGAGGAGCAGCAGCGGGTCACCGAGCAGGCGCTTGCCGAGCGCTGCACCGAGGAGATGTGGAGCGCCGACGCCGCAAGCAGGATGCTCGGCATGGCGGTGACCTCCGTGGGACCGGGCACCTCCGCCGTCACGATGACCGTCCGTGAAGACATGGTCAACGGCTGGCAGCTGTGCCACGGCGGCCTGATCGCGGCCCTGGCCGACAGCGCCTTCGCAGTTGCGTGCAACTCCCGCGGCACGGTGACCGTCGCGGCCGGCTTCGACGTGAGCTTCTTGGAGTCTGCTCGGCTGGGCGACCTGCTCGTGGCCGCGGCAGTCGAGCGCGCCCTCCGCGGCCGCTCCGGGGTGTACGACGTGACGGTGACCCGATCCTCCGACCAGGCGGTGATCGCCGAGTTCCGTGGTCGCAGCCGTTCCACCGGACGGCCGAACCCGGCATCCGGCGGAGTCGCGCCTCAGCCCTGCGGACGCAGCCCGTCGAAGGCGAGGTCGGTCAGCGAGCGAGCAAGGGTGTCCACGTCGACCGGACCGTCGGGGTGGTACCACTCGATCAGGGAGTTCACCGTGCCGAACAGCAGCCGGCTGATCAGCTCCGGAGGGACGTCATCGCGCACTGATCCCTCGGCCACCGCGGCGCGCACCAGGCTCGCGAGCTGCTCATCGATCGTGCGTCGGCGGACCAGCGCAGCGATCTCGGTCGCGCTGTTGCCTCGCACGCGTAGCAGCAGCGTCACGGCGGGCAGGTGGGTCACCAGGATGCGCACGGACTGCTCGACGGCGCTGCGCAGCCGGTCGTGGGCGCTGGTTGCGGGTGCGGTGTCGAGCGCGGTGCGAATCACTGCCGAGAGCTCGTCGAGCGCCTCGTCGAGCGCCGCCGCGAGCAGGTGCTCCTTGCCGGGAACGTGGTGGTAGATCGCGGACTTCGTCACGCCCAGCTCCCGGGCCAGATCGCCCACGCTGGTGGCGTCGTAACCCTGGGTGTTGAAGAGCTCGATCGCGCGCCGCAGCACGGTGTCGCCGTCGTACCCCGGACGCCCGCGGCGGGGCGTGCCAGTCCCGACCGCGTCCTCGCTCATGGCGGTCATGGTGCCACGCTGCCGCGGGGACGCTGCTCAGAAGCCGCTGCAGGCGTTCTCCTCGTCGAAGTGACCCGGGGTCGTCGGGTAGGCCTTGCCGGTGGCGTGGTCCTTGTTGTCGCGGTTGTAGACCAGCGCCAGCTCGTCGTACGCCGAGGTGCCCGGCGTCACCACGTCTGCATCGGTGCCAGTGCCAGCCGGTCGACCGGCACCATTGCCGGTGGCCCACTCCCGGAAGAAGTTCTCCACCTTGGGAGAGGAGTTCCGCACGTCGGTGAAGCCGCCGTACGCCGCGTTGCAGTGGCTGTACAGGTTGTAGGCCCCAGACCAGTCCATCAGCCGGTCACCCTCGTGGGGACCGTTCTGGGACAGATCCGCCTGCATGACGTCACGGTCCCAGCCGCCGTAGACCCAGTCGACACCCTGGTGGTGCTGGTTGTTCTCCAAGGAGGAGGGCGAGGCCGCGACGTCATCGGCGCGCTCGGTCATCTCGAACCACGCACATGGGTCGGTGGTTCCGTCCTTCTGCGTGGTCCTGGGTTCGGTCGTCGTGGTGCACGTGCGCCCGGTGAAGGTGGTCTCTGTTCCGTAGACACCGCGAGGGCGCCAGTCGAGGACGTCCTCGTCCTTGCCTCCGATGATGTGGTCGATGAACTCACCGCCCGCACCTGGGTCGGCCAGACACGCTGCGTCACTCGACGAGCAGGCGCGGCCGAGGCCGCCCCACAACACGTCCTTGCCGCGATCGCCGAAGACGGCGTCACCGCCGGTGTCGCCGTTGGCGAGATCGTCCCCGGCGCCAGCGTGAATGGTGTCGCGGCCGTCACCGCCGCGGATCCGGTCAGGCCCCCCGAAGCTGATGCCGTCCAGCGGCATCGGCGCGCTGGTGGCGCCTCCGACGAACTCAGTGCCGTTGACGTCGTGCAGCAGATCGGCTTCCCGACTCACCGAGCCAGGCAGACGCGAGGTGTAGGTCACCGCCGGCGGCATCTGTAATGTGGTGGAGGTCGAGCGCGCGCCGGTCTCGTACCTGTTCTGGACACCGCCGCGGTCACCGAGGATGGAGTCCTCGCCCTCGTCGCCGTTCAGGATGTCCGCACCCATCTCGCCGTAGAGGTCGTCGTCGCCGGCCCCGCCCGCGACCGTGTCGTCGCCGTCCTGTCCGTAGATCACGTCCTGGCCGGCCTCACCGAAGAGCGTGTCGGCACCGAAGGCTCCGCTCACCTCGCAGGTGGCAGTAGCCGAGGTGCCGCTGGTCGAGCAGAAACGAGTGGAGACCGCGACACCGCCTGCCACCCGGACCTTGGCGCTGCCCGTGCGACCTGCGCCGTAACGCTGGGTGTAGACCCGGTCCTTGGTGCCGTCGACGACGCGGGCGACCGAGCCGTTGTCACCGACCAGGAAGTCGTCGCTGCCGTCGCCGTGGATCACGTCGTTGCCGTCGCGGTATCCCTGGCGGCTCCAACCGCCGGTGAGGTCGTCCTGGCCTTCGGTGATCGTCGTAATGTCCACCGTAGGTGTGGTCCAGGACGAGGCCGAGGTCGGAGCGCCCACGATCTCGGCCGCTGTGAGCGCGATGTCACCGTGAATGGTGTCGGCACCCCCGTCGCCCTCGACGTAGTCGTCGTCGCCACCGCCGCTGATCCGATCATTGCCGTCCTGGCCGAGGAGCACGTCCACGCCGTCCTGACCCGAGAGGGCGTCAGCAGCGGAGCGGCCGGCCGTCGCGGCCGCGGGCGCCACTCCGTTGAGGTCGAAGAGCCTGATGCCCCGGCCCGGGACCGTTGCAGTCTGGGACGCGTTGGCCCGGTCGGTGCGCCAGTCGCGGCCCGTGGCGACTCGAGTCAACAGGGCGTTGTCGCCGAGCGCCAGGTCCGAGCCGCTGCCGCCGTAGACGTTGTCGGCCCCGTCCTGCTGGCCGATCTCACCCGCGCTGTTGGTGGCCGTGGTGGCCGAGGAACCACCGAGCAGGTCGTCGTCCTCGGAGCCGCCCAGCACCAGGTCGGAGTCCTGACCGCCTTCGACGTAGTCGTCCTCCGAGCCGCCGTCGGCCCGGTCGTGCCCGGCCTGACCGAGCAGCACGTCGTTGCCCGCCCCGCCGGTGATCGTGTCCGCGCCGGACGTGCCGGAGACCGGGGCGTCGCCGAGGTCGTACGGCGTGATCGAGCGCTGCTCCTTGACCCGGTTCATCGTCAGTGGGGTCGCCACCAGGCCGGGCATCATGATCGTCGAGATGGGCCGGGTCAGCGCCCCGTTGTCGCCGAGCAGGACATCCTCGCCGGCATCGCCGGTCAGGGTGTCCCCTCCGTCAGACTGACCGATCTGCGGCGTCTGGTTGCTTGAAACGGGGGTGAAGGAGCCCCCGACGACGTCGTCGTCCCCTTCGTCACCGTGCACCACGTCGACCCCAGGACCGCCTTCGCCGTAGTCAGCTGCCGTGCCCAGGGAGACGTCGTCGTTCCCACGCTGGCCGAAGACCACGTCGGAGTCGTCGCCGCCTTCGATGAGGTCGCCACCCGATACACCCCCTGGCGAACCAGAGGACTCGTCGGCCAGGTCGACACCGCGCGTCGTGCGCAGTCCACGCCCCAGCGTCAACAGGTGTGCCGTGCCACCACGGGTCACGAGTGCGTTGTCGCCCGCGATCACGTCCTGCCCGGCGCCGCCATACAGGTAGTCGTTGGCGTCTGAGCGGCCCGGCTCGGAGCCGGTGAAGGATCCGGTCGCCAGCTCTGAGGATCCGCCGACGAGGTCGTCGTCCCCGGCCTCACCCATCAGTCGGTCCGTGCCCGGGTTGCCCTCGGCGTAGTCGTCCCCGTTGCCGCCGAGGACCGTGTCATTCCCCAGTCCGCCGTAAGTGCGGTCCTCGCCGTCACCGCCCACCAGGTAGTCGCCACTACCGAGCGAGACGTCGGTGGAGGCGAGATCAGTCGGGTAGGGCTCGGCGTCGAGAACGTCGGTCTGGGCGTTGTCCCCGACCAGGACGTCCGCGCCGCCCGCGCCGAGGAGTACGTCGGCCTTGTCAGCCGTCCCCGCCTTGGACGTGCCGCCGAGCAGCACGTCGGACTCAGTGCCGCCGTCGACCCAGTCGGCACCCTCGTTGCCCTGGAGCCGGTCGGCCCCGGCGCCGCCGTAGAGCGCGTCGTCACCGTCGTTGCCGTAGACCTGGTCGGCGCCGGCCTCGCCGTACCCCTGATCGGCCCCGCTTCCGCCGTAGACCAGGTCGGCGTCATCACCCGCGTAGAGGTGGTCACCGCCCGCATTGCCACAGACCCGGTCTGCGCCAGCTGCGGCATAGACCCAGTCGCCACCGCCGCCGGCGTTGACGACGTCGACACCGTTGCCGCCGAAGATCAGGTCGGCCGCGTCCTGGCCGGTGGGGGACTCACCCGGTTGCCTGCTGACTGGGTTGGACTGGACCGCGCAGGCATCGACAGTGGTGTCGCCGAAGATGAGCGAAGTGCCGTCGGCCCCGTAGATGCGGTCGCTGCCCGTGCCGCCGACGAGCTTCTTCGGGCTGCTGCCGGCTCCCGGGAGCACGCCGACCGCGCGCGCGGAGCCGAGCACATCCGTCGCCGAACCGGGCTCGCCGACCGTGGCGGGTGCGGCGACGACGTAGTCGTCGCCGGGTCCGCCGAAGATCTCGTCCGAGCCCAGGCCCCCGGTGAGCACATCGTTGGCACCACCTCCGTAGACGACCGCCTTCTGGGTCGCTGAGGAGGCGGTGCTGACGAAGTCGCGACCGTTGGAGCCGTATACCTTGTCAGAACCTGTGCCGGTGTCCACCGTGTTGGTGTCGGTGGCGGCGTCGCCGCTGCCGTCGGCGTTCTCGTCGATCGCGCCGTAGCTGCCTGTGTAGATCTCGTCGTCGGCCGACCCGCTCTTCATGACGTCACTGCCGGCGCCTCCGACGAGCACGGACGGGCGAGCACGATAGAGCGCTTCCTTGGTGGGGGAGCCGCCAGGGGTTCCGGCCTTGATGCCCGAGGTGTCGGCGAGCGTGCTGTCGTTCGCGGTGCCGATGGTGTCGGCCCCGCCGTTGCCGGCCAGGCGCACCTGACCCAGTCCAGCGGCGATCTGGTCAGACCCCGACCCCGTGGGGTCGGCCGCGAACAGGTCGGTGGGCGTGGGGTCCTCGACCGTCGCCACATCGACTGGGTCGCTCAGGCCGGTGGTGCCCGGTTTGGCAGGGGCAAGGTCCACCGTGCGAGCGGCGGTGGAGAAGCGCAGCGCCCCGTCACCGGTCACTGTGTCCTTGCCGTTGCCGACGGTGATGACATCCGGGCCGGGGCCGCCGGCCACGTGTGAGGCGACGGAGTCGGCGGGCGTGGACAGGTCGGTGCGGTCGAGCGTCGTGACGTTGTCGGCACCCGCGCCGGAGTCGACCCACGAGTCACCCTCGCCCGTGCGGATCACGTCGTCACCGGTCCCGGTGAAGACCACGGCCTTCTTGGTGAAGGCCACGGGCTTGGCACCCTCGACGGGTGCCGATCCGCCGGTGAAGGTGACGGTCAGGTTGCCGGCGTACCCCCGACCGTCGAGGACGACCGCGCTGATCGGCGCGGTGGTGGTGTCCGGGAAAATCTCGGTCAGCCCCAGACCACGCACCTCGACGGCGGCCGCATGGCTGACGCCGTCCTCGGTGAAGGCCGGAACCTGACGGACCACCCAGGTCTCGTTCTTGTCGTTGGCGGCCCAGGCGCTGTCGCCGCGGGGCCCGCCTCCTCCGAACCGGCCGGCGAAGACGTAGAGGACGCTGCCGGTGGTGCCGGCCAGCCGCGGGGGTGGGGGAGTGCAGTTGGGCTTGAGGTTGAAGTCGAGCAGTTTGATGTTGACCAGCGTGAAGTCGAAGCTCACGGAGAAGGGGCTGAAACCGATCTCGACAAACACCTTGACATAGAGAGAGAGCTCTCCTCCGACGTTGAAAAGACAGATCGGGTTGTTGGCCACCGCTCCGGAGAACTCGAAGAGCCGGAACTTGCCGTCGTTGTTGGGATCGTTCCAGTAGAAGCCGACTGTGAGCTTGATGCCGCCCACCACGCCGACCTCGAGGATGCCGAGCGAGACCGACGCACCGGCCTCGAGGTAGCCGGTGAACTGGACCACGGGGATCGGCGCGCCGGCCTTGTCGACGGTCTTGAAGTAGAGGCTGTCGAGGACCTGAGCCCCGTCTCCGGTCTCCATCGCCCGGCGGATGCCGTAGGTGTCGAAGCCCGCTGCAATGCGCAGCGTCACCGAGGCGCCGCCGCCGATGACCATCATCACCGGTGGCGGGGCGTAGATGGGGCCGAAGGACTTCTGGAACTGGAAGCCCAGGCTGAGCGGCCCGCTGTCGAACTCCACCAGGGGGATGTCGCCACCGGCGATCAGGCCGAAGACCAGGGTCGGGTCCTCGATGACCGGGATCGAGATGCCGGCGGTCAGCGACTTCACCTTCTGCACCTTGGAGGAGCCCAGCTGTCCG
>JBDSBU010000032.1:0-5560 GCA_039921445.1 Marmoricola sp.
GGGCAGGGCGTCCATCGGAACCCCGAACAGGTCGCACAGCTCCGAGGACCACACGCCGGCCTCGAGGTCGAACAACAGCGTTCGGCACGCATTGGAGACATCGGTGACGTGCCAGGTCCCGCGAGTCGTCCGGGCCACCAGGTAGGAGTCCACGGTGCCGATCGCGTAGCGGCCCTGACCGACCAGCGCCCACGTGTTCGGCTCGTTCTCGGCCATCCAGACCAGCTTGGTGCCGAAGAAGCCAGGGTCGAGTCTCAGTCCGGCCAGCTCCCTGACCCGCGCCTCGTGACCGGCCGCGCGCAGCCGCTGGCTGATCGCGGAGGTACGCCGGTCCTGCAACCCGATCGCGCGGCGTGGCGAGCCGAGCGTCTCGCGGTCCCACAGCAGCACGGTGTCGCGCTGGTTGGTGATGCCGATTCCAACGAGGTCACCGGGGGAGCCGACCCAGCTGCGCAGAGCCTCCTGGGTCGCCGCGAGTGTGGCCTGCCAGATCTCCTCCGGCGCGTGCTCGACCCACCCCGGTTGGGGGAGGTGTTGCTGGAGCTGCTGGTGGCCGCGAGCCGCGATCGACCCGTCAGCGGTGACCACGATCGCCGTCACGCCCGTCGTACCCGCGTCGATGGCCAGGACGGCGGTGCCGACTCTCGCTGCGCTCATGTCGGCATCGTGGCAGGTGGGACCGGCGGGCGGTGAGTCTGATCGGCGATCTCGTCCACAGAAGTGCCGGGGTGGACTCTCGGCGCGCTTCGCGATTGGATCTGAACGATCCAATTCTGCTTTCGAGGGAGAGAACATGCGCGTCGGAGTGCTGACCGGTGGAGGCGACTGCCCGGGGCTGAACGCGGTGATCCGTGCCGTCGTCCGCAAGGGCGTCAAGGAGTACGGCATGGAGTTCGTCGGCTTCCGGGACGGTTGGAAGGGGCCGCTCGAAGGCCTGACCAGCGAGCTCGGCATCGCGCAGGTACGGGGGATCCTCCCGCGCGGCGGCACCATCCTGGGTTCCTCACGGACCAACCCCTTCCAGATCGAGGGCGGCGTCGAGCAGATCAAGGCCAACCTCACCGACCTCGGCGTCGACGCCCTGGTGGCCATCGGCGGCGAGGACACCCTGGGAGTGGCCACCAAGCTGCACGACCTCGGCGTCAACGTCGTCGGGGTGCCGAAGACGATCGACAACGACCTCAACGCCACCGACTTCACCTTCGGCTTCGACACTGCGGTCAACATCGCGATGGAGGCGATCGACCGGCTGCACACGACTGCCGAGTCGCACCACCGCGTGCTGGTCGTCGAGGTGATGGGTCGGCACGCGGGCTGGATCGCCCTTCATGCCGGGATCGCTGGCGGTGCCAACGTGGTGCTGATCCCCGAGCAGCCGTTCGACATCGATGTGGTGTGCGCCTACGTGGAGAACCGGTTCAAGACCCAGTACGCGCCGATCATCGTGGTCTCCGAGGGGGCCGTGCCCATCTCCGGTGGCGACATGACCCTGGTCTCGGGGACCAAGGACGCCTTCGGCCACGTTCGCCTCGGCGGCATCGGTGACCGCCTCGCGAGCGAGATCGAGCACCGCACGGGCAAGGAGTCCCGGGCCGTCGTACTCGGTCACGTGCAGCGCGGAGGCACGCCCACCGCCTTCGACCGTTGGTTGGCCACCCGGTTCGGTCTGCACGCGATCGACGCCGTGCACGACGGCGACTTCGGCAAGATGATGGCTCTGCGTGGCACCCGGATCGAGCGGGTGCCCCTGATCGAGGGCACCGGCGAGCTCAAGCTGGTCGACCCAGCGGAGTACGCCGAAGCTGAGGTCTTCTTCGGCTGAGGGCGGCCCCGGGCGAGCCGCACCATCATCGTTGACGACGGAGCGAAGTCGACGTGTGACCGGCGCCCGCCGACGCCCGCGTCGCGGGACGTAGGCTTGGGGAGTGTCAGCACGCATTCCCGACCTCGCCTCCCTGCATGCCATGGGCCCTGCCCAGCAGCCGAACTATCCCGACCGCGCAGCCGTCGACGTCGCGGTGGAGCGACTCCGTCGGATGCCCCCGTTGGTGTTCGCCGGTGAGTGCGACGCGCTGAAGGACAAGCTCGGCGCCGTTGCTCGCGGTGAGGCCTTCCTGCTGCAGGGTGGCGACTGCGCGGAGACGCTGGCTGGCGTGACGGCCGACAACACCCGCAACAAGCTCCGGGTACTGCTGCAGATGGCAGTGGTGCTCACCTATGCCGCCTCCGTTCCTGTGGTCAAGCTCGGCCGGCTCGCGGGCCAGTACGCCAAGCCGCGATCTTCCGACCTCGAGACTCGCGACGGCATCACGTTGCCGGCCTACCGCGGCGACGCGGTTAACGGGTTCGACTTCACCCCCGAGTCGCGGGTCCCGGACCCCCAGCGACTCGTGGACGTCTACAACGCCTCTGCGGCGACGCTGAACCTGGTTCGCGCCTTCGTCACCGGCGGGTACGCCGACCTGCGCCAGGTGCACACCTGGAACACCGACTTCGTGCTCGGCTCACAGGTCGGTCGCCGCTATGAGCAGATGGCCGCCGAGATCGACCGCGCACTGACGTTCATGAAGGCGATCGGCGCCAACCCAGACGAGTTCCACCGGGTCGACTTCCACTCCAGCCACGAGGCGCTGATCCTGGAGTACGAACACGCGATGACCCGGATCGACAGCCGGACCCAGGAGCCCTACGACGTCTCCAGCCACTTCTTGTGGATCGGTGAGCGGACCCGTCAGCTCGACGGTGCCCACGTCGAGCTGCTCAGCCACATCAAGAACCCGATCGGCGTCAAGCTCGGCCCGACGACCACCGCGGACGACGCCATCGCCTTGTCCAACCGGCTCAACCCTGCCAACGAGCAAGGACGACTGACTTTCATCACCCGCATGGGTGCGGGCAAGATCCGCGACCACCTGCCCCCGTTGCTGGAGAAGGTGCACGCCGCCGGTGTCGAGGCCGCGTGGGTCTGTGACCCGATGCACGGCAACACCTTCGAGGCATCCTCGGGCTACAAGACCCGTCGCTTCGACGACGTGATCGAGGAGGTCCAGGGCTTCTTCGACGTCCACCGCGCCGTCGGCACCTGGCCCGGTGGCCTGCACGTCGAGCTCACCGGTGACGACGTGACCGAGTGTGTCGGTGGCGGTGAGGAGCTGCTGGAGTCCGACCTCGCCGACCGCTACGAGTCGGTCTGCGACCCACGCCTCAACCGGGTGCAGTCCCTGGAGCTGTCGTTCCTAGTCGCCGAGATGCTCCGAAAGGCCTGAGGTGCCTCGCACCTACGAGCTCGCCGGCGAGCACCTCGACTTCTGGCGCGAGCGGCACCTGTGCACGGTCACCACCCTGCGTCGGGACGGGTCGCCGCACGTCGTACCCATGGGCATCGTGGTCGACGTCGGCGCCGGCGTCGCTTGGGGGATTACCTCGCGCACCTCGCAGAAGGTCGCAAACCTGCGGGCCGGAGCCGACGTCCGCGTCGCCGTGTGCCAGGTCGACGGGCGGCGCTGGTCGACCATCGAGGGCACCGCGGAGGTCCGGGACGACGCCGAGTCGGTGGCGGAGGCCGTACGCCGCTACGCCGAACGCTACCGCCAGCCGCGGGAGAACCCGGAGCGGGTGGCGCTGCGGATCGTGATCACGGGGGTCATCGGTAGCGTCTGACCAGGGCCGTGCCTGCGGTCCGCCTAAACGGGCTGGCAGCGATGATGTGCCCATGCGTTTTCTGCGTGGTGCCCTCGTCGACGCGGAGCCGCCTCTCGAGCTCGCACTGGCCCGGGCGATGGTGATGCAAGCACGCGACGGTGTGGTCGGCGAGACGTTGCGGATCTACCGCCCCGCCTCGCCGGTGGTCGTCTTCGGCCGACGGGACACCCGGCTTCCGGGCTTTCCGCGGGCAGCCGCCGCGGCGCGTGCGGCAGGCTTCGAACCCGTCGTACGTGCGACGGGAGGACGGGCAGTGGCCTACACCGGAGCGGCGCTCGTCGTCGACCACGTCCGGCAGGAGCCCGGCTCGACCGGTGGGCAGGACGATCGCTTCACCGAGTTCGGCCAGCGCTTCGTGACCTTGTTCCGAGGGCTCGGCATCGACGCCCGGCTGGGCGCCGTACCCGGTGAGTACTGCCCTGGAGCGCACAGCGTCAACGCACGCGGTACGGAGAAGCTCGTCGGGACCGCACAGCGGATGGTCCCCGGTGCGTGGCTGTTCAGCTCGTTGATCGTGGTGGGGGACGAGGACCGGCTCCGGCCCGTGCTGGCGGAGGTCTATGCGTGCCTGGACCAGGACTTCGACGAGGCCTCGGTGGGCTCGCTCTCACGTGAGGTCCCTGGGCTGGACATCGACGCGGTGGAGGCGGCTGTGGTCGATGCCTACGGAGCAGATGGGCGTGCCGCAGCAGGTGAGGTCGGCGGCGATCTACTCGAGCTCGCCCGAACCCTGGTCGCCGACCACCGCGCCCCCGCTGGTTGAGGAGCCCGCGCGCACACCCTCGCTGGGTGAGGAGGTCGCGCCGCGACCTTCTCGAAACCGACCCGCCCGACGCTGGAGATCCTCCGGCACCAGGTGCCGGAGAACTTCCAGCGATCGCCACGAAGCTGGTCGGCGGGGAGGTCCACAGCGGGGACAGCCGTGACCTGCGGGGGCCTCGTCCGCCACTACCCGCTAGAGGCTTTCTCCAGAGCGCTGCACCTGCAGGCGCGAACGTCGATGGCGTTCGGTGGCACGAACCACTAACGCAGTTTCAGTGATCCGGAGACGTCCGGCGCCCAGGGCAGTTCGGCGTCCTGGGCGATGCGTCGGTCCAGAGCGGCTGCGATGTCCTCTGGCCACGGTGCGGTGAGGCGGGTCTCCATGTCGATGTGCAGGAAGATCTCCTCCATCACGAAGCTCAGTCGTTCGTGGGACTCATCGAGCAGGTAGACCAAGGCGTGCGCAGCTCGCTCCCCGCGCCCGAGCAGCCGAACCCGCGAGGACATCCTGTCGCCGGTGCGCAGCTCGGCGATGTAGATCAGGTGGTGCTCGGCCGAGAAGCACGCGTGGCCCAGGGACGGCCAGTTCTGCGGGATCCCCTGCTCAACCAGAGACTCGTCCAGGCCCTCGCTGGCGATGCCGGTGTAGTGCCGGACGTTGAGGTGGCCGTTGGCGTCCTCGAAGGCGACCGGGACGGGCTGCTCGGTGTACGCCGGAAGGGCAGCGAGCTGCTGGTACGTGGGGTGGGGTGTGGTCACGGGCGTGACGATACCGGGCGGTGTCCTGCTGAACTCGCCTCGATCGCGTCGATCGCGTCGATCGCGTCGAGGTCGCGGACCACTCGGCCCTTCAGTCGTCAATCGTCGGGTGGGGGACCGGTGGTGTGGTGTCGTGGGTCTGGTGGTGGGTCGAAGGTGAGGTCGTTGGGTGTGGTTCGTCGGATGGTCCAGGGTGCGGCGTGGATCAGGCGGTGGTGGTGGCTGCAGAGAAGGACCATGTTGGTCAGTGAGGTGGCGCCGCCGTCGGCCCAGTGGACGAGGTGGTGGGCGTGGCACATCACCGGTGGGCGGGTGCAGTGGGGGAACCGGCAGTGGC
>JBDSBU010000033.1:0-8492 GCA_039921445.1 Marmoricola sp.
TGGAGCTGGCGCCGGCAGCGGCCCCGATCCAGCCCGCCACCACGGTGAGCATCCACAGGGCGATCGGCGGGTTGGGCAGCTGGGCCAGGGTCAGGTGCCCGCGCTTGTCGCGGATCCACCAGTCCAGAGAACCGGGGCGGACGTCAGGCGAGGCTGGGGAGTGCTGAACGTCGGTGGGCATGCCGACAAACCTACGAGTGGGTCGCAAGCGGGAGACTCAGGCGTGCTTGAGGATCGCACCGTTCTTCTCGGCGGCGTCCTGGTGAGCCTGCTCCTCCCAGGCGACGAGCGCTGCGACGCTGTCGCCGCCCTCGGCCTCCCAGGTCGCCAGCGCGTCGGCTTCCTCGGCCTGGCGCACGGCAACGGCCACCTCGAGCTGCTGGATCCGCTCCCGGGCCTGCACCAGCGCCTTGGACTCGGTGACCAGCCGCGACTCGGCGCGCTGGGCTCGGGTCTCGGTGTGCACCACGACGCCCTCGAGCTCACGCTGGGAGAGATGAGCCTCGGCGAGACGCTCGGTCATGGCGGTGGTGAACTCGGCGTGCTCGTTGGCACGCAGGCTGAACAGGCTGCGGTAGGCGGAGGCAGCAGCGGCACGGTCGGTGGCGTTCTCGCGGCGCGACTGGAGCACCTCGGTCCACATCATCCGCAGGGCGGCCCACGAGATCGCCATCGCCAGCACCGAGCTCAGGCTCAGCCACAGCACCGACTGGGTCGGCAGGGCCAGGAGCACGAGGGCCGAGGCGACCGAGAGCAGCGCCACCGAGACGGTGACCCGGACGCTGCGTTGCCGACGACGCATGGGGGTACGAGAGGCTGCCATAGCCGCAGCGTAGGTGGCTAGCCGTCGCGAGGCGGGACGCGACACGCGAGCTCGAGCAGCAGTGCGGCCACGGTCACACCGCCAGCCGCGAGTGCGGCCACGCCGGAGCGCCACAACCTCGAGTCCGCCATCGCACCGCTCACCCCGAGCTGGGCGATCGCATAGCCGGCGTAGCCGCCCGCGATCAGGATCCCGGCGAGCGCAGCAGCCTTTCCGAGCACGAGCCGGTTCACCGCGTGGTGGTGCGGCAGGTCGTGGCGGTGACCGCGCACCGCACGACGGGTGAGGTACGCCGTCGCGCCGATCCCCGCGGCGGCGAAGACGAGCAGGGCCACCGAGACCAGGGAGATCCGCGGCTCGGCGTACCCGAAGCGGAGTGCGAACGGCCGCACGGCCCAGCCCAGCACCAGACCGGCGATCCCGAATCCGACCAGCGCACCGGTGGCGGTCGGCGCGACCGTCCCGGACGGCTCCTCCGGTTCCCGTCCTTCGGGGTCCGGGACGCCCATCCGGCTCAGCCGAGCTCCAGCTCGATGTCCTCGCGCAGCTTGACGCCCTCGCGACCGGTCTTCTCCAGCAGCTCCGTGATCGGACCGTGACCCGGGAGCTCGGCGTCGGGCTCGACGTCGAGCCACGGGACCAGCACGAACGCGCGCTCCGAGGCGCGCGGGTGCGGCAGGATCAGATCGTCGTCGTTGGCGCGCCGGTCCCCGACGACCACGAGGTCCACGTCGAGCGTGCGCGGGGAGTTCTTCTCGCTGCGCTCGCGGTCGTAGGCGCTCTCGATGGCCAGCGCCCGCTCCAGAAGGGTGCGCGCCGACAGCGTCGTGTCGAGCATCACCACGGCGTTGAGGTAGTCGCGGGCATCCTCCGGGGAGTCCACCGGAGCGGTCTCGTAGACCGGGGAGACCGCGGTCACCCAGACCTCAGGGGTGTCGCAGAGCGAGTCGACGGCACCTTGCAGGTTGGTCCGGCGCTCGCCGAGGTTGGAGCCGATGGAGATCACGGCCCGGCGGATCGGGTGCATCTCACCAGTGATGGTGTCTGCATCCACGATGTTCGGGTTGGGGGACTCGGTCACTGACGACTCCGGTTGATGGTCAGGGCAACGTCCTGGAACGCTGCCTGGATCGGGGCGTGCGGCTTGTGCACGGTCACTTCTACCTGCTCGACGCGCTGGTGTCGCAGGCACGCATCGGCGATGCGCTGCGCCAGCGTCTCGATCAGGTCGACAGGGTCACCCGCCACGACGGCGGCGACCTCGTCCACGAGGGTTCCGTAGTCGACGGTCTGCTGCAAGTCGTCGGCCGCCGCAGCTGGCGCGGTGTCCACGGCCAGGACCAGGTCCACCACGAACTCCTGGCCGTCTCGACGTTCGAAGTCGAAGACGCCATGGTGCCCGCGGACGGCGAGGCCGCGCACGGCTAGCTGGTCTGTCATGGTTCCCCGAGACTACGCGGCGACCTCAGCCGCCCGGTCCGGGCCCCAACCAGCGTGAGACCACACGCAGGGCGTCCATGCTGGCGCGCGGCTCGTGCACCCGCACGCCCCACACGCCCTGGATCGCGGCGATCGTGGTCAGCGCCACGTTGGCGTCCTCCCGGTCCGAGACGTCACGCGGGGTGCCGTCGGAGCCGGCGAGCAGGCTGCCGAGGAAGGATTTGCGGCTCGACCCGACCAGGATGGGCACACCGAGCTGCTCGAGCTCGGGCAGCCGTTGCAGCAGCTGCCAGTTGTGCTCGGCGGTCTTGGCGAATCCCAGGCCCGGATCCACGACGATCCGGGAGCGGTCGATCCCGGCTGCGGTGGCTTCGTCGAGCCGACGCGCGAGCTCGTCGCGGACCTCGACCAGCACGTCGTCGTACGTCGCGTGCTGCTGCATCACCGTCGAGTGCGCCCGCCAGTGCATCGCGACGTACGCCGCACCGCGATCCGCCACGACGTCGAGCACCCGCGGGTCGGCCAGACCGCCGGAGACGTCGTTGACCATCACTGCACCCGCGTCCAGCGCGGCAGCAGCCACCTCGTGGCGCATCGTGTCCACCGAGACGACGACATCCTGGGCGGCCAGCGCGGTGATCACCGGGACCACCCGGTCGAGCTCGTCGGCGACCAGTGGCCGGGTCGCCCCGGGGCGGGTCGACTCGCCACCGATGTCGAGGATGTCCGCACCCTGCTCGCGCAGCCGGAGAGCGTGGGCGATCGCCTGCTCGGTCGCGGCGAAGCGTCCCCCGTCGGAGAACGAGTCGGGGGTGACGTTGACGACGCCCATCACCACGGGTCGGTCGAGCACGGGCAGAGCCGTGGCCCAGGCTCGACGGTCGCTCATCGCGCCGCGAGGATGAGCGACATCGCCTCCGCACGGGTGGCCGGGTTGTGCATCGAGCCCCGTACCGCTGAGGTGATCGTGCGGGCGCCGGCCTTGCGGACACCGCGCATCGTCATGCACAGGTGCTCGGCCTCGATCACCACGATGACGCCCCGCGCCTCCAGCAGCCGGACCAGGGCGTCGGCGATCTGGGTGGTCAGCCGTTCTTGCACCTGCGGCCGCTTGGCGAAGACGTCGACGAGCCGCGCCAGCTTCGAGAGACCGGTGATCTTGCCGTTCTCGTTGGGGATGTAGCCCACGTGCGCGACGCCGGTGAAGGGCACCAGGTGGTGCTCACACATCGACCAGAGCTCGATGTCGCGGACCAGGACCATCTCGTCGTGACCGATGTCGAAGACCGTGGTGAGCACGTCCTCGGCCTCTTGGTGCAGGCCCGAGGTCAGCTCGGCGTACGCCCGGGCGACCCGGGCGGGGGTGTCGCGCAATCCCTCGCGCTCGGGGTCCTCACCGATCGCGATCAACAGCTCCCGGACGGCCGCCTCGGCCCGCGGGTGGTCGAAGTCGGCCACCGGGCGGGTCTCACGTCCGACCGGGTCGATGCTCACGACGTGGGCTTCTCACCGAAGGTGTCGCCGTCCTCGCTGGGCGGAGTGATGATCACAGCGCCCTCCTGCTCCTCGAGCACCGATCCCTCCGCCGCGGCCGCGCGCACCTTGGCGGGGATCACGACCGGCGGGATCGACGACGGGTTGCGGTGCGGCGAGCCGGTCCACGCCGGGCGGACCGGGCGGCGGCGCAGCGGCTCGAAGACCCGCGCGATCTGCTCCTTGTCCAGGGTCTCCTTCTCCATCAGCTCCAGGACCAGCGAGTCGAGGACGTCACGGTTCTCCTCGAGGATGTCGAAGGCCTCCTGGTGGGCCTGGGTCAGCAGCTTCTTGGTCTCGTCGTCGACGATCGCCGCGACGTCCTCGGAGTAGTTGCGGGTGTGGCCCATGTCGCGCCCCAAGAAGGGCTCGCCCTGGGTGTCCCCCAGCTTGATCGCACCCAGCCGCTCGGTCATGCCGTACTGGGTCACCATCGCCCGAGCCAGCGAAGTGGCCTTCTCGATGTCGTTGCCCGCCCCCGTCGTGGGGTCGTGGAAGACCATCTCCTCGGCTGCCCGTCCGCCCAGCATGTAGGCGAGCTTGTCGAGCATCTCCGAGCGGGTCTGGGAGTACTTGTCCTCGTCGGGCAGCACCATCGTGTAGCCCAGTGCCCGCCCGCGCGGCAGGATCGTGACCTTGTGCACGGGGTCGGTGCCGGGGAGCGCGGCCGCGACCAGGGCGTGGCCGCCCTCGTGGTAGGCCGTGATCATCCGCTCCTTCTCGTTCATCAACCGGGTGCGCTTCTGCGGCCCGGCGATGACGCGGTCGATCGCCTCCTCGAGCGCGGCGTTGTCGATCAGCTTGGCGTCCTGGCGCGCGGTCAGCAGCGCTGCCTCGTTGAGCACGTTGGCCAGATCGGCACCGGTGAAGCCCGGCGTACGTCGGGCCACCGAGAGCAGGTTGACGTCCGGCGCCATGGGCTTGCCGCGGGCGTGCACCTTGAGGATCTGCTCGCGCCCCCTGAGGTCCGGGGCGTCGACGCTGATCTGGCGGTCGAACCGGCCGGGACGCAGCAGCGCCGGGTCGAGGATGTCGGGACGGTTGGTCGCGGCGATCAGGATCACACCGCCTCGCACATCGAAGCCGTCCATCTCGACCAGCAGCTGGTTGAGGGTCTGCTCACGCTCGTCGTGACCACCACCCATGCCGGCACCACGGTGACGCCCCACGGCGTCGATCTCGTCGATGAAGACGATGGCAGGCGCGTTCTCCTTGGCCTGCTCGAAGAGGTCACGGACGCGGGACGCACCGACACCGACGAACATCTCGACGAAGTCGGAGCCGGAGATCGAGTAGAACGGCACGCCGGCCTCGCCGGCGACGGCGCGGGCCAGCAGCGTCTTGCCCGTGCCTGGCTGGCCGTAGAGCAGCACGCCCTTGGGGATCTTGGCGCCGACTGCCTGGAACTTGGCCGGTTCCTGCAGGAACTCCTTGATCTCACCGAGCTCCTCGATCGCCTCCTCGCAACCGGCGACGTCGGCGAAGGTGGTCTTCGGCATGTCCTTGGTGATCAGCTTGGCCTTGGACTTCGAGAACTGCATCACCTTGCCGCCACCCCCCTGGACCTGGTTCATCAAGAAGATGAACAGCAGCACGATCAGCGCGAACGGCAGCAGCGTCCCGAGGATCTGGCCGAGCAGGCTGGGCTTGGGGTTCTTGACGTTGAAGCTCTCGATGGTCCCGGCCGCCACCTGCTTCTGGACGTTCTTGATGATGCGCACCTGCTGACCCGCGACCCAGGTGGCCATCACCTTCTTGCCGTCATCGAGGGTCGCCTGGATCTGCTGTTCACCCCCGTCGCGGAAGGTGATCTCCTTGACCGCACCGGAGTTGATCTGATCGATCATCTTCGAGGTCTCGATCTCGGTGTACCCGCCGTTGGGCACGAGGTACTGGAGGGCAAGCAGGACACCGACCACGGCTACGACGATCCAGAGCCACGGGCCTCGCACAATTCGCTTCACCGAGCAATCCTCTCAGGTCACTCCAGCGCTCACGAATACACGTGCGGAGCGAGCGTCCCGATGTCACGCAGGTTGCGGTACTGCTCGTTGAAGTCGAGGCCGTAGCCGACGACGAACTCGTTGGGGATGTCCCACCCCACGTAGCGGACCTCGACGTCCATCCGCAGCGCGTCCGGCTTGCGCAGCAGGGTGCAGATCTCCACCGATGCCGGGCTGCGCGAGGCGAGGTTGGAGGTCAGCCACGACAGGGTCAGCCCGGTGTCGATGATCTCGTCGACGATCAGGACGTGCCGACCGCTGATGTCGGTGTCCAGGTCCTTGAGGATGCGTACGACGCCTGAGCTCTTGGTGCCCGAGCCGTAGGAGGAGACCGCCATCCAGTCCATCTCGATGTGCCGCTTGAACTCGCGTCCCAGGTCGGCCATCACCATCACCGCACCCCGCAGGACGCCGACGATGAGCAGGTCCTGCCCCTCGTAGTCGGCCTCGATCTGCCGGGCCATCTCACCGAGCCGTGCCCGGATCTCTGCCTCGGTGAAAAGGATGTTGACCAGGTCGCCCTCGACGTCGGCAGAGTCCATGCGCGAAAGCCTGCCACACGAGTCGCGCTTCTGGACCAGCGCCCGGGAAGGGTCCGCGGCCACTCGGTGTTGGACTCGACATGCACCTCTCCGTCCTCGACCTAGTGCCCGTCCGCAGCGACCAGACCACCGGTGACGCCCTCGGTGCGACCAGACGGCTCGCCCAGGTGGCCGACGAAGCGGGCTACCGGCGCTACTGGCTCGCCGAGCACCACAACATGCCGGCCGTGGCGGCGACCAACCCACCACTGCTGATCGCGATGGTCGCCGCCGCGACGACGCGGATCCGGGTCGGATCCGGCGGCGTGATGCTCCCCAACCACGCACCCCTGGTCGTCGCCGAGCAGTTCGCGCTGCTCGAGGCGGCCTACCCCGGACGGATCGACCTCGGCATCGGCCGCGCCCCCGGGACCGACCAGGTGACCAGCTTCGCGCTGCGTCACGGAGCCGGCGGGGTCGAGGAGGACGCAGTCAGCCGGTTCCCGGCATACGTCGACAACGTGGTCGCGATGATGAGCCCCGACGGGGTCGGCATCGAGGTCGGCGGCCGGACGCACCCGCTGCACGCGACCCCCCGGGCCTCCTCGGTGCCGCCGGTGTGGCTGCTCGGCTCCTCCGACTACTCCGCCCGGCTCGCTGCGAGCCGCGGAATGCCCTACGTCTTCGCCCACCACTTCTCCGGTCAGGGCACTGCGGAGGCGCTGGAGCTCTACCGCTCGAGCTTCCGACCCTCGGAGCAGCTCGCGGCGCCCCAGACCTTCCTGACCGTGAACGTGGCGGTTGCCGAGACCCAGGAGGAGGCCGAGCGGTTGGCCCTGCCGCAGCTGCAGGCGATGGTCGCGCTGCGCACCGGCGGTCCGATGCGTCCACAACGGCTGGTCGAGGAGGCCGAGAAGGACCCGGTCCCCGAGGCGCACGTCGGCCTGCTCGAGGCGATGCGCCGTCGCTGGGTGATCGGAACGCCCGCTGCGGCCGCCGAGCAGATCCGGGAGCTGGCCTCGACGTACGCCGTGGACGAGGTGATGGTGCACCCGGTCGCCGGGGCCTTCGTCGGCACCGAGCCGACCACCTCCCCGGCCCGCGAGACCACCCTCTCCCTGCTGGCCGACGCCCTGTCCTGAGCTCAGGTCGTACGCCGGAAGCGCAGGATCGCGTCCTCGACGTGGGCGGTCACGTGACCCGGGAGCTGGACCTGTCGCTGCGGGTGCGCCTGCACCATCTCGACCAGGGCCAGGACGTGCTCGTGAGCAAGGTCGGCGGACAGGGCACCGGCAGCGAGGGCTGCCAGGCGGAGCACGCGCCGCAGGATCGCGGTCGGCTGTTCCACAAGCAGGTCGACGTCGTGACCGCCCTCCACCCGGAGCTCGGGCTCGGCCGCCTCCGCGAGGTCGTCCAACAGGTCGACGTCGAGGCGGATGCTCTCCGCGGTGCGCGCCAGTGCCGCTGCGACCCCCGGACCGAGCTCCCTCTCCATCAGCGGCAGCACGCGGGTGCGCACCCGGACCCGCGTGAACCTGTCGTCGCTGTTGTGGGGGTCGGTCCAGAAGTCGATCCCCTCGGCCACGCACGCTGCCTCGGTCTCGGCCCGCCGCACGTCCAGCAACGGCCGACGGTAGTCGTCGAACCTGCGGCGCATCCCGGCCAGCGATCGGCCACCGGAACCGCGAGCAAGACCCAGCAGCACCGTCTCGGCCTGGTCGTCGAGCGTGTGCCCGAGCAGCACGGTCGCGGCGGCGAAGCGCTCCGCGACCTGGCCGAGCACGGCGTAGCGCGCCTCACGTGCGGCCGCCTCGGGCCCCAGGCCGGGCGCCTCGACGTGGACCCGGGCGGTCAACGACTCCTCGACCCCGATCGAGCGCATCTGCTCAGCGACCCGATCGGCCTGCTCGGTCGACCCGGGTTGCAGGCCGTGGTCGACCGTCGCACCGACCACGCGCCAGGAGTCGCGTCTGGCCTCGAAGACCGTGGCCGCGAGCAGGGCAAGGGAGTCGGCGCCGCCTGAACAGGCCACCACCACGGTCTCGCCCGAGCCGAGATCCGAAAGCGTCCGACGTACGGCGAGCCGCACGGCCGCCACCGATGGGTGCAGACCCATCGCTCAGCCGTGCACCCGAGCGACCCACAAGGAGGGGTCGTGGATCTCCGTCTTCG
>JBDSBU010000034.1:0-3602 GCA_039921445.1 Marmoricola sp.
CGCTGGTCGTCCACCTTGTTCGCGGCGAGTACGACGGGCTTCTTGGCCGCGCGCAGGATCTTCACCACGGCCTCGTCGTGGTCGGTGATCCCGACGCCGGCGTCGACCACGAACAGCACTGCATCAGCGACCTTCACCGCGATCTCGGCCTGGGCCCGGATGCTCTCGGCGAGCCCCTGGGCGTCGGGGTCCCAGCCGCCGGTGTCGACGACAGTGAAGGCGCGGCCGTTCCAGTTCGCGTCGTAGGAGACCCGGTCGCGGGTCACGCCCGGCTTGTCCTCCACGACGGCCTCGCGGCGCCCGATGATGCGGTTGACCAGCGTCGACTTGCCCACATTGGGTCGGCCGACGACGGCCAGGATCGGGACGCGCGTCTCGGCGGGTCCGGTGGATTCGGTGTCGTGGGTACTCATGCTCACTTCTTCTTGGTTCGTCGGGGGCCCAACGGGCCGGGCAAGGTCATGCCGGTCTGGTCTTCGGCGGCTCGCATCGTGACCCGGATCGCCTCGGTGACTACAGCGGAGGCCTCGGCCACCTCTGCCTGGGTGCGTGGCCACGGCCGGGCTTCGAGACGCACCGGCTCGCCGTAGGTGATCGCCAGCCGGCTGCCACGAGGTGGCATCGAGCTGCTCGAACCTCCGGGGAGCCGGGTGCCGAGAAAGGACACCGGGACGACGGGCGCTCCGGTGACCAGGCCGAGGTAGGCCGCTCCGGCTCGGGTGGAGATCAGCTCACCTGTCCCCCGGGTGCCCTCGGGGAAGACGCCGACCGCGCGACCGGCGCGCAAGGTGGCCAGCGCGGTCCGGATCGCGCTCAGGTCGACGTGGCTGCGGTCGAGCGGGATCTGTCCTGCGCGCACGAGGAACGGCCCCATCGCGCCCTCGAACATCTCCAGCTTGGTCAGGGCGTGCACCGGACGTGGGGAGAAGATCGCGAGCAGCGGTCCGTCGATCCAGCCGATGTGGTTGGCGGCCATCACCACGGGTCCGTGCACGGGAACGCGGTCGGCTCCGTGGATCTCGAGGTCGAACCACGTGCGCAACAAGCGTTGGGCCACCGGTCGACCAGCGCTCAGCAGACGGGTGGGTGGTGCGCTGACTCCGGTGATCGAGGGCAGCTCTCCACCGTCGACGCGGAGAGCCTCGGTCATGGCCTGCTCACCGGTATCGGATCAGCGGTCATGGTGACCTCTTCGATGATCTGGACGACCTGCTGGACGACCTCGTCGAGGGTGAACGGCGTGGTGTCGAGGTGGACGGCTCCGGTCGCCATCGTCAGCGGAGCAGCGGCGCGACCGCTGTCGATCGCGTCGCGGCGCAGCAGGTCGGCCTGCGTGGTCTCGAGCGTGCCCGCGCCGTTCTCGGCCGTACGCCGGGCCGCACGGGCCGCCGGGTCCGCGGTCAGGTAGAGCTTGACCTGCGCGTCGGGAGCCACCACCGAGCCGATGTCACGGCCTTCGACGACGATGCCACCCTCGCCGATCACGGCGCGCTGCAGCTCGAGCAACCGCTGGCGCACCGCGGGCACTGCCGCGACCGCACTGACGCTGCGGGTGACCGCTTCGGAGCGGATCCGCTCGGCCACGTCGACGCCGTCGACGGTGATCGTGGGGTCCTGCGGGTTGGTTCCAGAACTCAACTGCGGCTCCGCGGCCCGCGCGGCGATCGCCTCGGGGTCGGTCAGGTCGATGTCGTGGTCGAGCATCCAGGCGGTGATCGCGCGGAACTGGGCACCGGTGTCGAGGTAGCGCAGAGCGAGACGGGTCGCGACACCGCGGGACGTGCTCGACTTGCCCGATCCCGAGGGCCCGTCCATCGCCACGACGACTGTGCTCACCACTGTGCTGCTCCTGGTTGCTCCGCTGCCCTCGACGGGGCCTCTGCAACCGCCCACCCTACCGGTGGGTGAGCCAGTCCCTGGCCTCCAGGGACTCCCGCAACGACTCCGCAGCTGTGTCCTGCACCACCAGCTCCACCAGCCCGACCGGACGGCCGGGGTCGTGGTCGATGTAGAGGTCCTCGATGTTCACGCCGATCTCCCCGACGTCGGCGAAGAGCCGTGCCAGCTCCCCGGGGTTGTCCGGCACCGAGACGAAGACCGAAGCCGTGGCCAGAGCCGGCCCACCGTGCTTGCCAGGGATGGCGCGGGTGCCGCTGACACCGCGGACCAGGATCTCGGCGAGCGAGTCCTCGTCACCGGCGGCGATCACCTCGACGAGGCGGGCCAGGTCGGACTGGACGTCGCGCAGGATCTCGCTCACGGCCACCTGGTTGGCCCGAATGATCTGACCCCACATCACCGGGTCTCCGGCCGCGATCCGGGTCACGTCGCGCACCCCCTGACCTGAGAGCGACAGGTGTTCTGGCTGCGCCTCCGCGAGCTGTCCCGCCGTCAGGACGGCCAGCAGGTGCGGGAGGTGCGAGGTGCGTGCGACCGCCCGGTCGTGCTCGACGGGCGAGAGCCGGATCGGCTCGGCACCGCACAGTCGGGCCAGGCCTTCCACCAGAGCGACAGCGTCGGGCGAGGAGTGCACATGCGGGGTGACCGCCCACGGCCGACCGTCGAAGAGCGTCGCCGTGGCCGCCAGCGGTCCGGAGCGCTCACTTCCAGCCATCGGGTGGCTGCCGACATAGTGGGCCAGCTCTGCCTCCCCGACGTGGTCGGAGACGTGCTCCAACGGCAGACCCTTGATGCTGCCGACGTCGGTGACCACTCCCCCGCGTTCCAGCGCTTCGGCGACCACCTCGGCGATGTGGTCGGGCGGGACCGCCACCACGGTGAGCTGCGCGGCGCCCTCGGCGGGAGCAGCCTTGCCTGCACCGAGGCCGCTTGCGGTTCGGACGTGCTCGTGGTTGGGGTCGGAGAGCCAGACCTCGAGTCCGGCCTGGCTGCAGGCCAGGCCGACAGAGGTGCCGAGCAGTCCGGCACCGACGACGTGGACGGGTCCGGTCAGGCGTGTGGCCGAATCATTCATCGGGAACCTCTCGGACCCGGGACAGGTCACGACGCAGTGCTGCGGCGCCATGCAGGTAGACGTGGGTGATCTCGGCGCGGGACAGGTCGGTGTCGATGTGCGCCATCATCCTTACCACCCTCGGCATCGATCCCTCGATCTCCAGCTCGCGTGCGCAGATCAGGGGAACGTCGTCGAAGCCGAGCTGCCGCGCGGCGTACGCCGGGAACTCCGAGTGCAGGTCGGAGGTCGCGGTGAAGATGATCGAGATGAAGTCCTCGACGTCGAGGGCGTTGGCCTGCATCACGTCGCGCACCATCTCGGCCACCCGGTCCAACATGTGCTCGCGGGTGTCGCTCTCGAGCTGGGTGGCACCCCGGACGGCGCGCACGGACACGGTGCCTCCAAGGCTGGCCAAGACTGGTGAGTGGGAACTCGAGCCTACAAGCCGGCGACGTCGAGCAGGGTCCCGACCTCACGGTCGTCGAGCTCGCGCAACTTCCCGGTCCGCAGGTCTGCCAACCGAACCGGGCCGATCCGGGTGCGGCTGAGCCGCTGCACCGGATGTCCGACGTGGTCGAGCAGTCGACGCACGATCCGGTTGCGACCCTCGTGGATGACCAGCTCGACGATCGAGCGCTGCCCGTGG
>JBDSBU010000035.1:0-12977 GCA_039921445.1 Marmoricola sp.
CGAACCACAGGGCCAGGTTGGTCGGGTCGGAGTCCCGCCGCAGCCGGCGTACGGCGTGAACGAGCGCGAAGACCGCGCCGCCGATGACCAGCAGCTCCAGGATCGGCATCGTCGCGCTGTAGAGATCCGCCGGGTTGCGGAACGAGACCACCGGGTTGACGTCGTGGCAGCTGAAGCCCAGATCCCGGGTCACTGCCTCGGCGGCCGGGTCGCAGGTGACGCTCATGCGTCCACCGGCGTCTTGGGGGTCGGGCTGTAGTCGGTGCTCGGTGGATCGAGCAGTGGGTCGAAGCCGAACGGCACGGTGGTCCGACCCAGGGCGGCCTTGAGCTGGTGGCGGGCCATGGCGGCGAGCACCCGCGGGTTCCTGAACATCTCCCCGAGGGACTCGTCGAGGTTGAAGACCCTGGCGAAGTGCTCGTCGACGACCTCGTGCTCACGCGCGGCCCCGGTGATGGCGTTGAAGACCGGCCAGGTCATGGCCGCCACCAACCGTCTGCGCCAGGCCGGCAGCACCTCGGTGCCGGTCGCGCACTCATAGCCCTGGTCCCGGGCCATCGCCAGGTTCCACGGGACGTCCAGCGCCTCGGACTGCTCCTGGAGGACGCGGCGGACGAAGGAATCGTCGAGCGCGGTCGCCTGCTCCAGCGCCGACTTCAGGAGTACGGCGGACCGGGCAGCCGAGCTCATCCCTTGCCCGTAGAACGGGTTGAACGCGCAGATCGAGTCACCGACGAAGACCAGCCCCGCCGGGGGAGTGGCGAGCTGGTCGTAGCGACGCCACTTGTTGCCGGTCGATCGGGTGAGGTGCACCTCGGAGGTGGGTGTGCACTGCTTCATCGCGTTGGCGAACAGCGGCGTACGCAGTCGTTCGGCGGAGCTGGAGAAGTCTTCGGTGCTGCGGGGCATGTCCAGCCCCCACGATCCCATGCAGGCTATCGCTCGGCCGTCCTCGAGGGGGAAGAAGTTGGACAGGAAGGCATGCTCTGCGGGTCGGCTGGTGTCGGGGTCCTGCGTCGGCATCACGATCAGGTGGCGCCACCACCACGAGGCCGGGCGCTCGTCCTCGGACGGAAGGTCATACCACCGCGAGACGTAGGTGACCTTCGCGTCGAGCGTCTTCACCGGCACCTGGGGCCAGCCGGCCGACTCGAGCCAGTCAACCACCGAGGAGCCTCGTCCCAAGGCGTCGACGACGAGGTCCGTGCTGATCGTCTCCGGTGCGGAGGACCCTTGCTGGAGGTGGACACCGGTGAGGCCACCTCCGGGCTCTCCCGCATGGTGGTGCTCGACTCCCTGCACCGCCACGCCTTCGCGGATGGTGAGGTTGGGGAGCGCTCGCACCCGGTCGCGCAGGACGCGTTCGATCAGGATGCGTGAGCTGTAGATCATCGTCATCGTGGACCTCTTGCGGGGAGCCCACCCGGTGCGCTCGAGATAGGCCGCGTCGAGCGAAGGCATCAAGGGCATCCCGCCCGCGGCGATGAGGTCCTCCTCGAAGCCAGGGAACAAGGTGCCGATGGACCGGCGCCCGCAGTTCAGCAAGAAGTGCGGATGCTTGCTCTGGGGCACCCCTCGTCGGTGCTCCGCGTCGATCGGGAGCACGTCGCGCTCGAGGATGATCACGTCGTCGAAATGCTCAGCCAGTGCGCCCGCGGCGCAGAGTCCTGCCACACTTCCGCCCAGGACCACCGCAGTACTGCCCAGCCTCATCTGTGACTCCCGTTCATACATTCATTCATGATGTGTATGAATGTATGAATCTCGTGCTCCGGCTGTCAAGAGCGGGTCCATGCCGCTGATCCAGCTGGGGCGCCAGGCTTCCGGTGACCGAGACACTTGCGCAGTGCGGTGACCTTGCGCCGTACCGTCGTGGTCGTGAACGCACCCATCAATGCCCTGCCCTCACTCGACCCGACGCCGGATGTCCTTGCTCCGGCGACCCTGGGGCCGGTGCGCCTGCGCAACCGGGTGGTCAAGGCAGCCACCTACGAGGGGCTGAGCCACCGCGGTCGGGTCACCCAGGACCTCGTCGACTTCCACGTCGAGTACGCCAGGGGCGGGGTGGGCATGACCACGGTCGCCTACTGCGCGGTCTCGCGCGAGGGGCGCACCGACCGGCACCAGATCTACTGGACCGACGAGGCGCTGCCCGGGTTGAGGACGCTGACCGAGGCCGTGCACTCCGAGGGTGCGGCGATCTCTGCGCAGATCGGGCACGCCGGGCCCGTGGCCAACCCCCAGGGCAACGGGGCTCCCGCCTTGTCGCCGACCAGACACTTCCAAAGGGCGTCGTTGAGCTTCGCCCGGGAGATCGACCAGGCCGGCATCGACCGGGTGATCGAGGCGCACGCAGAGGCGGCACGACGGGCGATCGAGACCGGCTTCGACGCGATCGAGGTGCACCTCGGCCACAACTACCTGATCAGCTCGTTCCTCAGCCCCAAGATCAACCACCGCACCGACCGCTACGGCGGGTCGCTGGAGAACAGGGCGCGGTTCGCGCGCGACACCTTGCGCGCGATCCGGGACGCGGTCGGCAGCCGGATCGGCATCCTGGTCAAGATGAACATGGACGACGGGGTTCCGGGCGGCTTCTGGCTCGACGAGGCCATTCCTGTCGCGCAGTGGCTCGAGGCCGACGGAACGCTGGACGCGCTCGAGATGACTGCGGGCTCCTCACTGCTCAACCCGATGTACCTCTTCAAGGGCGCCGCCCCGCTGGCCGAGTTCGCCGCGGTGATGCCCCAGCCGTACAAGCTCGGGGTCAAGCTGGTGGGCAAGCGGCTGATCCGGGAGTACCCCTACCGCGACAACTACCTGCTCGAGGACGCCCGGCAGATCCGGGCGGCGGTCGACCTGCCGATGGTGCTGCTCGGTGGGGTCACCGATCGGGCGTCCATGGACGAGGCGATGGGCAACGGTTTCCAGTTCGTGGCCATGGCGCGAGCCCTGCTGCGCGAGCCGGACCTGATCAACCGGATCGCGAGCCAGGCCGAGACGCAGTCCCTGTGCATCCACTGCAACAAGTGCATGCCGACGAACTTCACCGGTACCCGCTGCGTCCTCGTCGACCGGACGACGACCCGGACGGCAGGCTGGGGCAAGGCGGAGGGGTACGTCGGATAGGCCAGCGCCTCGGGTCAGGGGCGGGGCAGGGCCCTAGAGCAGCTGACGGCGGTGCACGTGCGCCTGGCCGAACAGCTGGGCTAGCGCATGGGAGCGCTTGAAGACGAGCTGGGCATCGTGCTCCCACGTGATCGCGATCCCACCGTGCAGCTGCACGGTCTCGGAGGCGATCCTGGTGAGGCTGTCCGAACAGTAGGAGCCCGCGACCGCGGCCAGTCGCTCGGCGTCGGGGCTGGCCACCGACAGCGCATGTGCCGCCGCCCAGAAGGCGGAGCGGGACATCTCGACCAGCACGAGCATGTCGGCCATCCGGTGCTTGAGGGCCTGGAAGGACCCGATCTGCCTGCCGAACTGCACCCGTTCCTTGGAGTAGGCCACGGTCATCTCGAGTGCCCGCTCGGCGCACCCGACCTGGAGCGCGGCGCAGGCAACGGTGCCGACGAGGTGCGCGCGGGCGAGGGCTGCAGTGGCGTCTGCGACCACCAGCGTCGCCGGGGTGTTCTCGAAGGTGAGCGTGGCCAACCGCTGCGTGGTGTCCATCGCTGGCGTGTACGTGCGGGTCACCAGAGCCGGGTCGACCTCGAAGAGCGCGACACCGGTGTCGGTGCGTGCCGCCACCAGCAGCACCTCGGCGACATCGCCGAAGAGCACATCGGTGACGGTGCCCGAGAGTGCCGACCCCTCGGCGCGCACCGGTTCCTGGCGACCAGGACCTCGTGGTCCCGACCAGGCGGTAGTGGCGATCGCGCCGGCTGCGAGACGGGGCAGCAAGCGGGTGCACGCGTCGGCGTCCTCGCTGGCGAGCAGGGTCTCGGAGGTGATCAGACCGGTCAACAGCGGGGAGGGGGCCAATGAGCGGCCGAGCTCCTCGAGCACGACCAAGGTCTCGAACGCCGAACAGCCGACGCCGTCGTACTCCTCCGGCACCGCCAGGGCAGCCACTCCGATCTGCTCGCAGAGCAGCCGCCACAGCTCGGGGTCGTGGCCGATGTCGGAATCGGCGGCGACGCGCACCGCAGTGCTGTCTGCGCGCTTGCCCAGCAGCGAGCGCATGGTCGCGGCCAGCTCGGTCTGCTCCTCGGTCAGCGCGAACTCCATCAGGCTCGGACCTGTTGCTCGGTGACGATCGCTGCCAGCACGCGGTCACGGTGGAAGGCGGTGGTGCCCCACGCGGCGACCAGGGCGCGGACCTTGGTGATCCACAGGCTCAGGTCGAACTCGAGGGTGTAGCCGATCGCTCCGTGAACCTGGAGGCCCACGCGGGCGGCAAGGTAGGCGGCGTCGGCGGCGGCGATCTTGGCAGCCGACGCGTCGCGACTGGAGGTGTCCGACTCGGCCAGGGCCGCGCCGTGGACGAGCGGTCGTGCGAAGTCGAGAGCGATCCGCACGTCGGCAAGCTGATGCTTGATGGCCTGGTAGGAGCCGATCTCCCGACCGAACTGCTTGCGCTGCTTCACGTAGGTCACTGCGTCCGCCAGGATCCGCTCCCCAGCACCGAGCAGCTGAGCGGCTGTGGCGAGCACCGCGAGGTCGAAGGCTGCGTCGAGGTCTCCGCTCGCGTCGACAGGCGTGCCCGCGGCCGAGACCGAGAACAGCCGACGGGTGCGGTCGACCGACGTGTGCTGCTCGCCGGCCTCTGCGTCGTGCAGCGCGCCGTCGACGACGGCGTACAGGTGATCGGCCAGGTCGGCGTCCAGCGCGAAGGGCACGTGTGGGCCGACGGCGACGCTGCCGACCTTGCCCTCTGCCAAAGCCTCGACGACCGGGCCGGAGCCCAGCAGGATCGGCAGGAACGCCACGGACTCGACCCAGGGGCCGGGTACGCCGTGACGGCCGAGGATCTCGAAGGCCAGCACCAGCTCGACCGGGGTGGCACCCATCCCGCCGTTCTCCTCCGGCACCACGAGCGCATGCACCCCCTGCTCGGCGAGGCGGCGCCAGATCCTCAGACCCGGGCCGGCGTCGCCCCCGGCCCAGGCGCGTGCCGCCGCGGCGGTGTCGGCGCCGGCCAGCAGCCGGTCCAGGGAGGAGGTGAAGTCCTCCTGCTCGGAGGTGGGGGCGAACCTCATCGACCTGCTCCCTTCGGCTCACGCGGCAGGCCGAGGATGCGCTCGGCGACGATGTTGCGCTAGATCTCGTTGGTGCCGGCGTAGATCGGACCCGACAGTGAGAAGAGATAGCCGTCGAGCCAGGTGGAGTCCAGCTCGGAGATTGGACCGAGCAGGTCAAGGGCACTCTCGTGCAGCGAGATGTCGAGCTCGGACCAGAACACCTTGTTCACCGAGCCGGCGGCACCCATGTCGCCGCCACCGGCAAGGCGGGTGACGGTGCCCCAGGTGTAGAGGCGGTAGGCCTGCGCCTTGACCCAGGCGTCGACCACTCCGACGGCAGCGGAGGGCACCTCGTCGCCGTGCTCACGCCACAGCTCCACGAGCCGGTCGGCGGCGGCCACGAAGCGACCGGGGGAGCGCAGCGACAGACCGCGCTCGTTGCCAGCGGTGCTCATGGCGACGCGCCAGCCGTCGCCGGGAGCGCCGAGCACGTCGGAGTCGGGCACGAACACCTCGGAGAAGAAGATCTCGGCGAATCCAGGCTCGCCGTCGAGCTGGGCGATCGGCCGCACCGTGACCCCCTCGGCGTCGAGCGGGAAGAGGAAGTAGGTGAGTCCGGCGTGGCGCTGAGCCTCCGGATCGGAGCGGAAGAGCCCGAAGCCCCAGTCGGCGTAGGAGGCGCGGGAGGACCAGGTCTTCTGTCCGTTGAGCACCCACCCACCCCGGGACTGGTCGCGCCGCGCAGTGGATCGCAGCGAGGCCAGGTCGGAACCTGCCTCGGGTTCGGACCAGGCCTGGGCCCAGACCTTCTCACCGCTCGCCATCGAGGGCAGGAAGCGGTCCTGCTGCTCGGGGGTGCCGTGATCGAAGATGATCGGAGCCAGCAGGAAGATCCCGTTCTGGGAGACCCGTCCGGGCGCGCCGGCGCGGTAGTACTCCTCCTCGAAGATCACCCACTCCACCAACGACGCCTCGCGACCGTGGTAGGCCTTCGGCCAGGACACGACCGACCAGCGCGCCTCGGTGAGTCGCGCCTCCCACTCCTGGTGGGCGCGAAAGCCGGCCTCGGTGTCCATCGAGGGCAGCGGAGCGCTGGGCACGTTGGCGGCCAGCCACTCCCGTGCCTCGGCCTGGAAGGCCAGCTCGTCGGGACGAAGCGTCAGGTCCATCAGTCGCCCTTCGTCAGTGCGCGTGCTCGCAACTCGGTCTTGAGCACCTTGCTCAAGGCGTTTCGTGGAAGGTCGGGGACCATCTCGACGTGGCGGGGCACCTTGAAGTTGGCCAGTCGCTCGCGCAGGAACCCGATCACCTGGTCCTCGGTCAGGTCGCTGCCGGCGCGCTGGATCAGGAACACCTTGCCCACCTCGCCCATTCGTTCGTCCGGTACGCCGACCACCGCGGCCTCGAGAACGCCCTCGAGGCGGCCGAGGGCGGCCTCGACCTCGGCGGGGTAGACGTTGAAGCCACCTGAGATGTACATGTCCTTGAGCCGGTCGGTGATGCGCATGTTGCCCTCGGGATCGAGCGTCGCGACGTCACCCGTGCGCAGCCAGCCGTCGGCGTCGATCGCCTCCGCCGTGGCCTGAGGATCGTCGAGGTAGCCCTGCATCACCATCGGGCCGCGCAGCTGCAGCTCGCCCTCGGCGCCGCTGGGCTGGATCTCTCCAGTTGCAGGGTCGACCACGCGAACCTCGAGGCCGTCGACGGCACGGCCGTTGGTGGTGGCGAGGATCTGCTCGGGGTCGCCGGGTCGGCACATGGTCGCGACCACGCACTCGGTCATCCCGAACGCGGGAATCACCAGCTCGAAGGAGAGCTCGCGCAGCATCCGCTCGATCAGCTTCGGCGGGATGCTGGCCGCGCCCATGTTGGCCAGTCGCAACGAGGAGGTGTCGGTCGTCGCGAACGAGGGTGACTCCAGCAGCGCGTGGAAGATGGTGGGGGCGCCCGGCACGATCGTGAGCCGCTCGGCCTCGATCATCGCCAGCGCGGTCTCGGCGTCGAAGGCCGCCATCGGGTAGAGCGCGCAACCGCTCAGCACGGTCGCCACGATCCCCACCTTGTAGCCGTAGGAGTGGAAGAACGGGCTGATCACCAGGTAGCGGTCCTCGGCGGTGACCTCGCAGGTCTCGGTCCACACTCGCGCTGCCGCGAGGGTCTGCCGGTGCGAGGTCAGCACACCCTTGGGGCGTCCCGTGGTGCCGGACGTGAACAGGATGTCCGCGACGTCATCGGGTCCGACCGCGTCCGCGACCAGATCGAGGTCGGGAACTGCCGTACCAAGATCGGCCAGGTCGCGAAAGGCGACAACGCCGTCGGTCGTCTCGGACCCCATGGTCACCACGGCGGTCACGGCGGGCAGTCCCGGCAGCACGCCCCCGGTCTCGGTCGAGTCCTCGGCCGCTGCGGCCCGCAGCTCGTCGAGCTGGCTGCGGCCCAGGAAGCCGTCGGCGAGGATGCACAGCCGAGCTCCGGAGCGGGCGACGATGTCAGCGACCTCGTGGCCCTTGTAGCGCGTGTTCATCGGGACCAGCGCGCCGCCGGCGTAGGTGACGGCCAGCCCGGCGACCACCCACTCCCAGGTGTTGGGCGCCCACAGGCAGACCCGGTCGCCGGGCTGCAGGCCCAGCGCACGGTAGCCACGGGCAGTTTCGCGTACGGCCTCGTGCAGCTCGGCGAAGGTGAGCGTGGTGGCGCCGTCGACGATGGCCGGCCGGGATCCGTGGGTCGCGGCAGCCTCTCGGAGGACCGCAGGCAGGGTCTCGGGGTGGGGCACCGGATACGCTCCTCAAGTCAACCAAACAAGTGCTTGGTAGGCTACTGTAGCGCCTGAGCGTCGAGAGGAACACCATGGATCTGAGCTACTCGCCAGAGGAGCAGCGGTTCCGGGTCGAGGTCCAGACCTGGCTGCAGGAGAACCTGATCGGGAACTTCGCCGCACTCAAGGGCCTCGGCGGCCCGGGCCGCGACCACGAGGCCCACGACGAGCGACTTGCCTGGAACCGGCACCTGGCGGCCCACGGCTGGACCGCCCTGGGTTGGCCGACCGAGCACGGCGGTCGTGGGCTGAGCCTGATGCAGCAGGTGATCTTCCACGAGGAGTACGCCCGTGCCGACGCGCCCGCTCGGGTCAACCATCTTGGCGAGGAGCTGCTCGGTCCGACCCTGATCGCCTTCGGCACCGAGGCGCAGCAGCGTCGCTTCCTCCCTGCGATCGTCGCCGTGGAGGAGCTCTGGTGCCAGGGATACTCCGAGCCCGGGGCTGGATCGGATCTTGCCAACGTGCAGACCAAGGCGCGCACGGAATCCGACCACTGGGTGATCGACGGGCAGAAGGTGTGGACCTCGCTCGCGCACGTCTCCCAGTGGTGCTTCGTGCTGGCGCGCACCGAACCCGGCTCCCAGCGACACCACGGGCTGTCCCTGCTGATGGTCCCGCTGGACCAGCCCGGGGTCGAGGTGCGCCCCATCGAGCAGATCACCGGCGGCTCGGAGTTCAACGAGGTGTTCTTCACCGAGGCGCACACCGAACTCGACAACGTGATCGGCGAGCCGGGCGGAGGTTGGGCCGTGGCCATGGGGCTGCTGGGCTTCGAGCGCGGTGTCTCGACGCTGGGCCAGCAGGTCGGCTTCGCCCGTGAGCTCGAGACGGTGGTGGACCTGGCACGCAGCAACGGTGCCTACGACGACCCGGTGCTGCGCGACCGGCTCGCCCAGGCCCAGGTCGAGCTGGAGGTGATGCGAGTCAACGCGTTGCGTGGCCTCTCGGCAGTCACCGCAGGCTCCGACTCGTCTGCGGGCGGCGGCGCCGGTTCGATCGCCAAGCTGGTCTGGGGCGGCTGGCATCGTCGGCTCGGTGAGCTGGCGATGGAGGTGGCCGGCCCCGACGGACTGACTGCCCGCGGAGCGCCGTACGACCTCGACCCGCTCCAACGGCTCTTCCTGTTCTCGCGCGCCGACACGATCTACGGCGGCAGCGACGAGGTGCAGCGCAACATCCTGGCCGAGCGCGTGCTCGGACTGCCACGAGAGCCCCGACCATGACCCAAGGAGTCCGATGACCACCGAACGAGCCGAGCAGCCGGTACCCGACTACCTGCCGGGGCACGACCTGCTCGCCGGAAAGGTCGTGGTCGTCACGGCCGCCGCTGGTGCAGGCATCGGCGCCGCCGTCGTGCGTCGGGCGCTCGAGGAAGGTGCCAAGGCAGTCGTCTTCAGCGACACCCACGAGCGCCGGCTGGCCGAGGCCGAGGCAGTGCTGGGCGCCGAGTTCGGTGCCGACCGGGTGCGTCAGCTGGTCTGCGACGTCACCGACGAGGCACAGGTCGCGGCCCTGCTCGACGCAGCCGAGGAGTTCGGCGGCGTCGACATCATGATCAACAACGCGGGACTGGGTGGGACCGCCTCGATCCTGGAGATGACGGACGAGCAGTGGCTGCGAGTCCTCGACATCACCTTGACCGGCACGTTCCGCTGCGTCCGGGCAGCCGGCCAGCGGATGTCGGAGGCGGGCCGCAAGGGCGTGATCGTCAACAACGCCTCGGTGATCGGCTGGCGCGCCCAGGAGGGGCAGGCTCACTATGCCGCCGCCAAGGCCGGTGTGATGGCCCTGACGCGGTGCGCCGCTCTCGACCTCGCGCCGCACGACATCAGGGTCAACGCGGTCTCGCCCAGCTTGGCGATGCACCCCTTCCTGGCCAAGGTCACCTCCGATGAGCTGTTGCACGAGCTCAAGCAGCGGGAGGCCTTCGGTCGGGCCGCCGAGCCCTGGGAGATAGCGAACGTGATGGTCTTCCTGGCCAGTGGCTATGCCTCCTACATGACCGGCGAGGTCGTCGCCGTCAGCAGTCAGCAGGCCTGAGATGACTGACGAGGTCGCGACCGGCACCCGCCGCAGCCAGCTGCTCGGGATCGCAGCCGGCCTGTTCGCGCAGAAGGGCTTCAAGAACACCACGGTGCGCGACATCGCCGACGCCTCGGGCATCCTCTCCGGCAGCCTCTACCACCACTTCGACTCCAAGGAGTCGATGGTGGATGAGATCCTTTCCACCTTCCAGGAGGAGCTCTTCGCGGCGTACGACGAGGTGCTGGCCAGCAAGATCGGTGCCCGCGCCAAGATCGAGCGTGCAGTGCGGCTCTCGTTCGGGGCGATCGACGAGCACCCGCACGAGGTCGCGATCTTCCAGAACGACGCCGGCTACCTCGGTGGATTCGAACGCTTCGGCTACCTCGCTGAGCGCAACGCCCAGTCGCGCAGCGTTTGGATGACCCTGCTGACCGAGGGCGTCGCGGCGGGAGTGCTCCGCCACGACCTCGACATCGAACTGACCTACCGCTTCATCCGCGACACGGTCTGGGTCGCAGTGAAGTGGTACCGACCCGGTGGCAAGCACTCGCACACCGAGATCGCCGACCAGTACCTCACCATCCTGCTCGATGGCATCTCCACGCCGCCGAACCTTGACGAAAGGTCCTGAACCAATGCCCGAGTCCTACATCATCGACGCTGTCCGCACCCCGGTCGGCAAGCGCGGCGGCGCTCTGGCTGGAGTGCACTCCGCCGACCTCGCTGCGCACTCGATCGCCGCGCTGATGCGACGTACCGGCGTGGACCCGGGCGCCGTTGACGACGTGATCCTCGGTTGCTGCGACACGATCGGCTCCCAGGCCGGTGATGTGGCCAGGTCTGCCTGGCTCGTGGCCGGGCTTCCCGACCACGTTCCCGGCGTGACGATCGACCGCCAGTGCGGTTCCTCGCAGCAGGCGGTGCACTTCGCCGCCCAGGGCGTGATGTCCGGCACCCAGGACCTGGTCGTGGCCGGCGGGGTGCAGAACATGAGCGCGATCCCGATCTCGGCCGCGATGATCGTGGGTCAGCAGTACGGCTTCACCACGCCGTTCGCGGAGTCACCCGGGTGGCGTGCCCGCTATGGCGATGTCGAGGTCTCGCAGTTCAACTCCGCCGAGATGATCGCGGAGAAGTGGGACATCAGTCGTGAGGAGATGGAGCGGTTCGCGCTCGCCTCCCATGAACGGGCCAGGGCCGCCATCGCGGCGGGCCGCTTCGAGGCCGAGATCGAGCCGATGACGCTGCCCGACGGCACCGTGGCCGACACCGACCAGTGCCCTCGTGAGACGTCGCTGGAGAAGATGGCCAGCCTGAACCCGCTGCTGCCCGGTGGTCGTATCACCGCAGCTGTTGCCTCGCAGATCTGCGATGGTTCCGCTGCGCTGCTGCTCGCCTCAGAGACGGCCGTCGCCGAGCACGACCTGACCCCGCGAGCCCGGGTGCACCATCTCTCGGTGCGCGGCGACGACCCGATCTGGATGCTGACCGGACCGATCCGCGCCACCGAGCACGCGCTGGCCAAGACCGGGCTCTCGATCGACGACATCGATCTCTTCGAGTGCAACGAGGCCTTCGCCTCGGTGGTGCTGGCCTGGATGAAGGAGACCGGAGCGCCGCACGAGAAGGTCAACGTCAACGGTGGCGGCATCGCACTGGGTCATCCGATCGGTGCCACGGGTGCGCGGCTGATGACCACGATGCTCAGCGAGCTCGAGCGCATCGGCGGACGCTATGCGCTGCAGACGATGTGCGAGGGCGGCGGCCAGGCCAACGTGACGATCATCGAGCGCCTCTGAGTCGGAGCTCGCCCTGCCCGTGGCTTGTGCGGTCGATCCGGCTCACCAGGTGCGCCCGATCGACCGCACAGACCGCAAGTTCCGACCCGCGTCCGGCACGCGCCCCGGCTCACACCAGCAGTGCGGAGGTACGCCGCAACGCGGCCGTGGCCTCGGTGACGATCCGATCGATCAGCTCCTCGCAGCTCGGCAGGTCGTCGAGGACCCCGACGACCTGGCCCGAGGCCAGCACTCCGGCAGTCGTGTCCCCGTCGACGAGACCGGCCTTGAGCATCGTGGGGGTGTTCGCGGCCAGGGTCATCTGCGCCAGCGACCGGCCCTGGTTCTTCTTCATCGCGCGGCCGTCTCGCAGCAGGTCGGTCCACGACATCTCGCTGCTGCGCTTGAACTCCAGGGTCCGACGCACGGTCGGGACCAGTCGACGCACGGCGCTGGTCTCCTCGATCTCCTCCACGAGAGGGGTCCGCAGCATCCGGTGCGGCATTCCGTCGACCTTGGAGGTGACGACGGTGCCGTTGACGTCGTGGGAGAGGTAGAGCTCCTTGACGGCCTGAGGCACCGCGCTGTCGCGGGTGAGCAGGAAGCGGGTGCCCATCCCGATCCCTGCCGCGCCGTAACCCAGTGCTGCAGCCAGACCGCGGCCGTCGAAGAAACCGCCGGCCGCCACCACGGGGATGTCGACGGCGTCGAGCACGCTCGGCAGCAGCAGGGTCGTCGGCACCGAACCCGTGTGCCCACCGCCCTCGCCGCCTTGGATCATCACCGCGTCCGCACCCCAGCCGGCCACCTTCTCGGCGTGCCGGGGGAGTCCGACCGACGGCATCACGACGAGGCCGTGGTCCTTCAGCTTCGCGATCAGGTCCTTGGTCGGCGCCAGGGCGAAGGAGGCCACCTTCACGCCGTGCTTGATCAGCAGATCGCAACGGGCTCCGGCATCGGTGGCGTCGGCACGCAGGTTGACCCCGAACGGTTGGTCGGTGCGCGACTTCACCTCGAGGATCGCGTGCTCGAGCTCCTCATAGGTCATCGTGGCGCTGGCCAGGATCCCGAGCCCGCCGGCGTTCGCCGTTCCAACCACGAGCCGCGGGCCGGCAACCCAACCCATCCCCGTCTGGACCACCGGATGGCGGACTCCGACGAGCTCGGTCAAGG
>JBDSBU010000036.1:0-3988 GCA_039921445.1 Marmoricola sp.
GCCGACCTGACCCAGGCGCTCGCGGCCAGCCAGTGATCCAGCCAGTGACCTCGTGACGCCCATCGACAGCCTGGGCCACGTCGAGTCGCAGCGGGTCGTCCTGGCCACCCAGGAGGACCCGCTGCACCTGCGCGGCGGCGGGCAGCTCGACCATGTCGAGGTCTCCTACGAGACCTACGGCGAGCTGTCCCCTGCCCGCGACAACGCCGTCTTCATCTGCCACGCGCTCACCGGCGACGCCCACGCGGCGGGGCTGCATGTCGGTTCGACGAAGCCCGGGTGGTGGGACAACCTGATCGGCCCTGGCAAGCCGGTCGACACCGACCGCTTCTTCGTGATCTCGCCCAACCTGCTGGGCGGGTGCTCCGGCACCACCGGCCCACTGTCGATCGATCCGGCCACCGGCGCGCCGTACTGCCTCGACTTCCCGATCCTGCACATGACCGACCTCGTCGCGGTGCACCGACGCCTGGCCACGCACCTCGGAGTCGAGAGGCTGTACGCCGCCGTCGGCGGATCGCTGGGCGGAATGCAGGTGCTCCAGTGGGCGATCGACGACCCGGACGCGATCGACCGGGCGGTCCTGGTGGCCGCATCCGCACGCCTGACACCGGAGAACATCGCCTTCTCCGCCGTCGGCCGCGAGGCGATCATGTCCGACCCCGACTTCTGCAACGGACGCTACGTCGAGCAAGGCGTCTTCCCGTGGCGCGGCCAGAAGGTCGCCCGGATGATGGCCCACATCAACTACGTCTCGGCGCCGTCGCTCGAGGCGAAGTTCGGCCATCGAAGGAGATCCCACGGCGACGACTGGACGCTCGGGCCGGACTTCGAGGTCGAGCACTACCTCCAGCACCAGGGCATGGTCTTCCTCGATCGGTTCGACGCCCTCTCCTACCTCTACCTCACCCGCCTGCTCGACTACTTCGACCCGTTCGCCGACCCGGGGACTGCTCAGGCGCTCCGCGCGACTCGCACCCGGTTCCAGCTGACCTCGTTCGACTCCGACTGGCGCTTCGACTCCTCCCAGTCCGCAGCCATGGCCAGCCACCTGAAGGCACTCGGCGTCGACGTCGACTGGGCCGAGCTGCCCTCGCCCTTCGGCCATGACTCGTTCCTCCTGCAGCCGCCGGGCTACCACGAGCGGATCGCATCCTTCCTCGCCTGACCCGCAACGTGTGCCATGGTGTGCCGATGTCCGACTCGAACGATCCTTCTGAGTGGCTGCTGAGTCCCACCGAGCGCGGCAACGAGCACACCCGGCTCGACGACGCCCACCGCGGCCAGGCGTGGTCGGAGGGCAACAGGGTGCGACCGCTGATCCATGGCGCGACCTACTTCGCCGAGCTCCATGCGCGCATCGAAGCCGCTCAGGCCGGCGATGTCATCCTCTTCGCAGACTGGCAGGGCGACGCCGACGAGCAGCTCACCGGCGAGCCGGGCAGCGAGGTCCTGGCCGTCCTGGGTCGTGCAGCTGCCCGCGGGGTCGATGTGCGCGGTCTCGTGTGGCACTCCCGCGCCGCCGCGGTGGCCGACGCCGAGGGCGACAACGCGGAGTTCGGCGCGCGGTTGCGGGCACACGGCGTGGAGGCTTGGCTCGACATGCGAGCCCGCACCCGTGGCTCCCACCACCAGAAGTTCGTCGTACTGCGCCATCGAGACGACGCGACGCGTGACGTGGCGTTCGTGGGCGGGATCGACCTGTGCCACTCCCGTCGTGACGACGAGGCGCACGGCGGGGACCCGCAAGCCTTCGAGATGGCCGAGGAGTACGGCGCCACCCCGCCCTGGCACGACATCCAGGCCGAGATCTCAGGGCCTGCCGTGCACGACGTGGAGACCGTCTTCCGGGAGCGCTGGGAGGACCCAGCCCCGATGGATGGGAGCCCGCGTCGCTGGTGGGGACTGCGGCGTCGCAGCACCCCCACCGTTCCTAGCGCGCTGCCGGCGCAACAGCCCCCGCCGCCGCCCGTCCCCGGCGGCACGCACGTGGTGCAGCTGCTGCGGACCTACCCCAACCTGCCGGCGCGTCGCGACTACCCCTTCGCCCGGGGTGGAGAGAGAAGTGTCGCGCGCGGCTACACCAAGGCGATCAAGCGAGCTCGTCAGCTGATCTACGTCGAGGACCAGTACCTGTGGGGACGCCACGTCGCCGAGATGCTCACCAGCGCCGTGGAGCAGAACCCCGACCTCTTCGTCATCGGCGTGGTTCCGCTGCACCCCGACCTCGAAGGCGTGCTTGGTCGGCTCCCCCAGCTCGAGGGCCGACGCCAAGCCCTGCAGCACCTGGTGCGGACAGCTCCGGACCGAGTTGCGGTCTACGGCTTGGAGAACCATGCAGGCACTCCTGTCTACGTGCACGCCAAGGCCTGCATCATCGACGACACCTGGACCACGATCGGCTCCGACAACTTCAACAGGCGATCGTGGACTCACGACTCCGAGCTCTCGGCGGTGGTCATCGACCGAGAGGGTGAGTACGCCAGGACACTCCGGCTCACCCTGGCAGCCGAACACCTGGACCGCGACGGCGACGATCCGTCCACGATGGCGGACTGCCTCGACCCGGCCGACATGTTCGCGGCGTACGCCGACAGCGCAGCCGGTCTGACGGCGTGGAGCGAGGGAGGCCGCGTCGGCGATCGCCCACCGGGACGGCTGCGCAGGATCGAGCTGACCAATCTCGGCCCGTTGGCTCGCGCTTTCGCCGCGGTGCCCTATGCCTTCCTGCACGACCCGGACGGACGGCCTCGGCAGCTGCGCCGTACCGACGACTTCTGAGTCTCACTCGGGTCTGTCCGCTGAGCGTGGGCCCCTTTGGCGATCCGTTCGCGAAGGTCAGCCCCGGGTGATCACCGCCATCGTGTCATTGTGTGAGGTCGGACAGCATCCCCTCGAAGAGATGAGAACGACGTGAAGATCTTGGTGACGGGCGCGACCGGTTATGTCGGCGGGCGACTGGTTCCCGTGCTGCTCGATCGCGGCCATGACGTGCGCACCACGACCTCCGACCCCGACCGCGAGCAACCGTGGTGGGGCGACCGCGTGGAGACCGTCGTGATGGACGCGCTCGACGCGGACCAGGTCATGGCCGCCTGCGAAGGTGTCGAAGCGGTCTTCTACCTGATCCACGGGATGGGCGGCGACGACTTCGCCGAGACCGACCGCAAGGCTGCCACCAACTTCGCGGAGGCTGTTCGCGTCCAAGGCGTCGACCGGGTCGCCTACCTCTCCGGGCTCGTGCCCGACGTCGAGGAGTCCGAGCTCTCCGAGCACATCACGTCTCGACGTGAGGTCGAGCGGATCCTCAGCGACGCCCCGGCGACGGTGGTCGTGCTGCGTGCAGCGGTCCTTCTGGGCAGCGGGTCAACCTCGTTCGAGATCATCCGCCAGGTCAGCGAACGGATGCCTGTGCACACGGTGCCGACGTGGATGGACTCGATGGTGCAGCCGATCGCCGTCACCGATGTGGTCGAAGCGCTCGTGGGCACGCTCGAGTACGCCGGTCCCTCGCGCCATTTCGACGTCGGTGGACCCGACAAGCTGCGCTACGGCGCGCTGCTCGAGGCGTTCAACGAGCATGCAGGCCTCGAACGACCCCAGGTGCACGTGCCCCTGTTGCCGACAGCCCTCGTCGGCACCCTGGTCGGCAGCCTCACCGACGTGCCCCGGCCAACGGTCGAGGCACTCGTCGAGAGCCTGCACCACGACATGGTGATCGCGGACGACGACTTCCGAGCGAGCCTGCTGCCACAGGGGCACCAGCTGATGGGGCTCGACGAGGCCTTCCGTCGCTCGCTCACACCGCAGACGACCTCACCCGAGGACTCAGACCCGATGGGGCCCCTGCCTCAGGACCCGGCCTGGGCCAGCGGCGGCGACGAGCGGCCCGCCCTGGCCAAGGTGATCGACGCGGTCAAGGACGTCCTGCCGGGCTCCTGAGCATCTCGCCACCAGCCGTGACCGCGTGCTGGGTCGCTTTCCCGAT
>JBDSBU010000037.1:0-6560 GCA_039921445.1 Marmoricola sp.
TTCCAGCTCGACAACGAGTGGCGCTTCCGCTACCTCAACAGCCATGCCGAGCGGCTTCTCGGTGCCACCCGTGACGACCTGGTGGGCGAGGTCGTGTGGGAGGCCTTCCCGGCCGCGGTGGGCAGCGACTTCGAGCGTCGCTACCGCGGCGCCGCCGAGAGCGGCGAGCCGGTGTCCTTCGACGCCTACTACCCGCACCCACTCGACGCCTGGTACGAGGTGCGGGCGTGGCCCAACCCCGACGGACTCGCGGTCTACTTCGTCGACGTCACTGCCCGCTACCACGCACAGGAGCAGGTCACTCGCACCGCTCGTCGGAGCGCACTGGTCGCTCACGTGACCGAGCAGCTCACCGGCACCCTCGACGTCGGCGAGGCCGTGGCGCGGCTCGGTGCCCTGCTGGTCCCCGACCTCGGCGACTGGTGCGTGGCCACGCTGGTGCAGGACCCCGGTCGTGAGGGGCGGCTGCCTGCGTTGCGTGACGTGGGGGGCTGGCACCGCGACCCGACGGGACAAGCTCTGGTCGAGCGCTTCGCGGAGGTCCGGCTCTCGCACCTCGCCGACGGCTCCTTCCTCCCGAACATCCTCGCCAGCGAACAGCCGATCGTGGCGTCCAACGCCACCTCCGTCCTGGTAGAGATCTTCGAGGTGGGTGAGACCTGTGACCTGATCCGTGAGCTCGCACCGGAGCACGTCGTGGTCGTCTCGCTGCGAGGACGTGACCGCGTCGTCGGGCTGCTGACCGTCCTCCGCTCAGCCGAACGCGGCCCGTTCACCCAGGACGTCGTCGAGAGCCTCGCGGAAGTTGCTGACCGCGCAGGTCTCGCCCTCGACAACGCCCGATTGTTCGCCGAGCAGCGCGACCTTGCCGAGGGGTTGCAGCGCAGCATGCTGACCCGGCCGCCCCAGCCCGACAACCTGCAGATCGTGGTGCGCTACGAGGCGGCGGCCGAGACCGCACAGGTAGGTGGCGACTGGTACGACGCGTTCCTGCAGCCCGAGGGGAGCACGGTGCTGGTGATCGGCGACGTCGTGGGGCACGACACCGCCGCTGCGGCAGCCATGGGTCAGGTCCGCAGCCTGCTGCGCGGGATCGCCGTGTTCAGCGGCGATGGGCCGGCTGACGTCCTCCGCGGCGTCGACCGGGCGCTGGAGACGTTGCAGGTCGATACCACCGCGACCGCCGTCGTTGCCCGTCTGGAGCAGACGTCCGGCGAGGTCGAGCAGGGCGTCACGCGGCTGCGGTGGTCGAACGCCGGCCACCCGCCGCCGGTCATGCTCAGCCCTGACGGCACCGTGCAGCTGCTCGACAACCCGGAGCCCGACCTGCTGCTGGGTCTGGACAGCGGGGCCGACCGCACCGAGCAGGAGGTGGTGGTCGAACGTGGCTCAACGGTCCTGCTCTTCACCGACGGTCTGGTCGAGCGCCGTGAAGAGGATCTGGAGACCGGACTCGAGCGTCTCCGGCACGAGCTCGCGCACCTGGCCGAGAGCGACCCGCCCGTCGACGAGCTGTGTGACCGCCTGCTGGCCCGGATGGTGCCCAGCCGACGCGAGGACGACATTGCGCTGGTCGCCGTACGTCTGCATCCCCAGGATGGGCCCAGACCTGCTGAGGCCGGAAGGTCGTCGGTGCCCGCGGCGGTCGACCCCGATGCGCCGGGCGCCACCGCACGCACCGTCACCGCCCGCTTCTCGGCCGAGCCGACGAGCATCCCCGAGGCGCGCCGGTTCGTCCGGAGGGCCGTCCATGCCCGAAACCCGGCCCTGGTCGAGGACGCAGCCCTCTGCGCCACCGAGCTCGCAACGAACGCGATCTTGCACGGAGAGGGCACCTTCATCGGAGTCTCGGTGCTCCTCGCCGCTGACGCCGTGACGATCGCTGTCGCCAACGAGGGCAGCGCGCTGAGCGAGGCGGTCGTCCCTGGCACGATCACGTCGCACGAGGGCGTCGCGGCCAGTGACGTGGCGGACCACGCCACCAGCGGACGAGGACTGGGCATCGTCGCGGAGCTGGCCGAGAGCTGGGACGTCGAGACGACCTTCGAGGGCATTCGAGTCTGGGCGCGTCTGGCCGACGAGGACCCTCCCGCCCTCTAGCCATTCCCGCTCCTCTCAGGCCAGGTTGGAGAGTCCCGCCGCGACTGCGAAGCCGAGGACGGTGATCAGTCCAGCACGATTGCCGACCTTCTCCTTCGCCTCCGGAATCATCGAGTCGGTCAGCATCACCAGCAGGGCACCGGCAGCGAAACCATCGACGGCGGCCTTCACGTTCCCCCCGACCTGCTGGGCGATCAGATAACCCGCGACGGTGGCGATGGCGCACACGACACTGACTGCCACCCAGAGTGTCAGAACGGCCTTCCGAGACTTCCCCGAGCTCCGCATGTCGCTGGCGGAGCCGATTGCCTCGGGGAGATTGGAGATGAAGATCGCCACCAGCAGCGCCACACTGACGCCCTTGCCGGTGGCCAGCCCGATGCCGAGGACCGCCTGTTCAGGGATGCCGTCGAGCAGGGAGCCCAGCGCCAGCGGAAGTCCTGCGGATCCACCGCCGGAACGCCCACCGATACGGCTGACCGCGCGGTCCGCGGTGAAGAAGGCGACCGCCCCGGTCGCGAGACCGATCGCCACCGAGACGGGGCCTCCTACGCGCAGACCCTCCTGGGCGAGCTCGAAGGCCACGCTGGAGACGAGCGCCCCAGCACCGAAGGCCAGCACCGCACCGATGGCGCCCGCGCGCCACGTGCGCATCAGGGCCAGCAGCGCCCCCACGGTCAACGAGACAGCCGCCAGGGCTCCCCACGCCAGTGCACTCAGCATGAGAGTTGAGTTCCCCGATCTGACTGCCGTCAATCGTGTACTGCTCGCCGAGCGCCTCCTTGCGGGAGGAGCAGGGGCACTGTCAGAACCGCGGTCACTTCCCCTCGACGCGATGGGAGTCCTCGAGGGCATGGAGGACCGTGGCCAGCAGATCCGGTGTCGGCAGGATGCGCAACGACTCATCGATCTCGAGCTCGGCCCACTGCCGATCACGTGCAGAGGCCGTCGGGTCGAGAGCGATGCGCACCTGGCGCCGTAGGAAGTTCAGCTGGGTGACGATCAGCATCGTGAAGTCGGCTGCTGAGCGCAGGCGCGCCGGGCCGCCGGCTTCGACGTAGGACCGATAGGCACGTCGCATGGACTCGAGGTCCGGCTGCCCGTCGTGGTAGCAGGCCACCAGGGTGCGGGCCAGTTCCTGCGCTGGTTCGGCGTGCCCGACGTCGTCCCAGTCCACGACCACCAGCTTCCCGGTTTCGTCGGCGAGCACGTTCCCCGGATGCAGGTCGCGGTGGCACAGCTGCAGCTTGGCCGGGTCGACCGGAGAGACGAGGCAGTGCAAGGCGGGGAGGCCTTCCGCCGCGGCGGCGAGCCTCGTCGCCCAGGACAGGCCGGCCGCAGTGGCCGCACTCACCAGCGGGCCCCATTCCTCCTGGTCCGGCGGGACCTCGTACCACCGGTCGGGTGGTGCATCGTCCGGCTCCAGACCAGCTGGGAGAGCACACAGGTGCAGACGGGCGAGCAGGACGCCGACTGCCTCCGCGGCCGCAGCAAGGTCGGCGCTCGACAACTCGACCCAGTCGTAGAGCCTGAGCCACCCACCGACCGGAAGCGGTACGACGTACTCCCCGGTCCGATCGCGATGGCTGGCCGGAAGGCGGACTCCTGCTGCGACCGCCCGCTCTGCGAAGCCGACCTCGCGCTCCACCTCACTGCGCGCAGGAGCAGCACCGGCGAACACCTCCTTGAGCGCGTACACCCGCCCACCAGCGGCCAACCGCCACACCTGGCCCCGCGCTCCTCTCGCGCCGGGTGTGATGGAGATGTCCTCATCCCCGAGGTCGAATGCTGCACGCGTCGCCGCCACCAGGTCGGGCTCGATGGTCACTCGCCGAAGAACTTCCGCAGCGCCGGCGCCGTCGCCTTGCCTCGAACCATGTGCGTCTGTCCCGGCAGCTCGACCAGGGTGGCGTTCGGCAGCTGCGCGAGGACGGCCGCCTGCGCGTTCTTCATGTAGGCCGGGCTCTTGCCGCCGACGATCAACAGGGTCGGCGTCGCCACGTCGGCGTAGTAGCCGGCAGCCAGCGGTCGGCCCTGTTGGTGCGGCAGCACGATCTCGAGGTCGTAGGGCAGCGTGTGCGCGACGGCGGTGAGCTTCCTCCAGACCGGAAGCACCCGCATCACTGCCAGGCCGAAGGCGGGGACGCCGACGGTGCGCAGGAACAGCTTGACCGCCTCGCTCCGCCGGTCGGTGTCGATCAGCTCCTGGGTGCGTCGACCGAGCTGGGGGTCGTTGGGCGCGTGGGTGTCGTCGACGATGAAAGGGGCCTCATAGAGGGCGATCTTCCCCATCTGTACGCCGGCCCGCGCTGCCTCCAGCACCAGGGCCGCGCCGGAGGAGGCGCCGACCACGAAGGCGTCGGGGCCAGCCACTTCGAGCACTGCGACCAGGTCCTCGACCTCACGGTCGACGGCGTACGCCGAGACGCCCGGCCCGCTCTCGCCGCGACCACGCCGATCGTAGGTGTGCACGGCGTAGTGCTCGGAGAGCAACGGGGTCAGCGCCTGGCCGGTGCCCATCGAGCGTGAACACATCGCGCCCTCGACGACGACGAGCGCGGCGCCGGTCCCCTGGTTGGGACCGATCACCTCGTAGGCGATCTCGGTGCCGTCGGCGGAGGTGACGAAGCGGGTGCTGCTGGCGGTGGTCGCGGCGGCCATGTGGGTGTCCTGGGTCTCTCGGGTTGGCTGTCTCAGTCTTGCGTCGAACGGCTCACTGGTTTCTCGACATTCCCCGGCGGTTCTCCTCGGCCCGCCGCAGGAACACTGCGCGCTCGCCCTCGTTGCGGGTGCGCTCAGCGGCCTCGGTGAACGCACCCGCTGCCTCGGCGTGCCGGCCGGCCCGTTCGAGCAGGTCGCCGCGGACGCTGGCGAGGTGGGGAAGGTCGCCGAGCGCCGCCGGATCGATCTGCGCGAGCACGGCGAGTCCGGCGGCCGAGTCGAAGGCCCGACCGTGCGCAACGGCGCGGTTCACCTCCACCACCGGCCCCGGTGCAGCTTGGGCCAGGACGTCGTAGAGACCGGCGATGCGGCGCCAGTCGGTGTCCTCGGCCCGCGGTGCCCGGGCGTGCTGAGAGGCGATCGCTGCCTGCAGGTAGTAGCGGCCCACCGGCTTTCCGCGCCCCGCGAGTGACTCGGCCCTCTGCAATGCAGCGAGGCCGCGACGGATCAGCAGCTGATCCCACTTCGCCCGGTTCTGTGCCTCGAGCAGCACGGGCTCTCCACGCGCATCCAGGCGCGCCCGCATCCGGGAGCCCTGGATCTCCAGCAGCGCCTGCAGCCCGTGGGCCTCCGGCTCCTCAGGTGCGAGAGCGGCCAGCATCCGAGCCAGCCGCATCGCCTCGTTGGCCAGGTCCGGACGCATCCAGTCCTTGCCCGAGGTGGCGGAGAATCCCTCGTTGAAGACCAGGTAGATCACCGCCATCACATCGTCGAGACGGCGTACGCGATCCTCGCCCGTGGGCAGCTCGAACTCGGCCCTCGCCTCGGTCAGCGTCTTCTTGGCCCGGGAGATCCGCTGGCCCATGGCGGTGTCACCGACCAGGAAGCCGCGGGCGATCTCGGTGGTGGTCAGCCCGCCGACCATCCGCAGCGTCAGCGCGGTCCGTGACTCCGGAGTCAGCGACGGGTGGCAGCACAGGAACATCAGTCGCAGGACGTCGTCCTCGATCAGGTCGACGTGCGCGTCAGGTCCAGGCATCGCGTCCTCGCCATTGGCCAACTGGGTGTGCGCGATCTCCTCGGTCTTGCGACTGAGGTTCTCGGCACGTCGGATCTGATCGATCCCGCGCCGTCGGGCGATGGTCATCAGCCAGGCCGCAGGATTTCGCGGTACGCCGGTGGCGGGCCACTGCTCCAGTGCTGCGACCAGTGCGTCCTGGGCGAGGTCCTCGGCAGTGCCGACGTCGCGCGTCAACCGGGTGAGGGCAGCGACCAGCTTGGTCGACTCCGCTCGCCAGACCGCGTTGATCGCAACAGCGGTGCTCTGCTGCGCATCCGCGCGATCATCGGGGGCCACCGATGCACCATATGACCGTCGCGCTGGGCTTTCAGCCCGCCGACTCGGGAGCGTGGTCCGAGATCTGCCGCAGGGTGACGGTCACATCGGCCTCGGGCCAGTGCTCGGCGTGCAGGTCGGCCATCCGGCGGGTGTTCTCGATGGCGTCCTCCCTGGAGGCGAACTCGAGCACGGAATAGCCGCCGATGACCTCCTTCACCTCGGAGTACGGGCCGTCGACGCGCGTGGTCTCGCCCTTGCGGATCACGAAGTTGACGGAGTCCTCGGTGCCGTAGAGCCCGCCTCCGTCGAGGAACTGGCCGTTGGCGACGGACTCACCGATGAACACCTCCATCGCGTCCATCAGCGCCTGCGGCGGTGCGGCGATGCCTTCTTCCATCTTCACGAAGCCCATGAATCGCATTGCTGAGACCTTTCGTCGGTGGGATCGGGTTCACTCCTA
>JBDSBU010000038.1:0-7922 GCA_039921445.1 Marmoricola sp.
ATCTCGAATCGGTCGCCGACCCGGCCGTGCAGGACTGGACCGGGGGCGGTGCCGTTGTAGGTCCACAACCGTTGGGTGACGCCGGGTGCGACCTCGCGCTCGACGTCGCGGACCACGAATGTTCGCCTGTGCAGCCGGCTCTTCGACAACGGCGGCAGGGCCGCGTCGCGTGGCGTCCAGCCGGGTGAGGGTTCGGCCATCAGGTCCAGGTTGTCCGTCGCCGGGGTCTGCTCGGCATCCTGAGCCTCGTCGGTCTCAGCGGGGGACTGGTCGCCGTCGTTCCCGCCTGGGCCGTGCTGGTGGCCGGCGTGACCCTCGGACATGTCTGCCGCCGTGGAGGGTGCGGTGCCGGTGACGTCGACGTTGAAGACCATGCCCATTTGCTTGTGGCCGACGACCGAGCACCAGCCGTCGAGGTCGCGGCCGACCACTCCGACGTCGACGCGTGCGTTCTCTCCTGGGGCAAGGCGGCCGCTGTGGGCGCCGGTGTCGAGCACCAGGTCGTGGATGTCCTCGTCGTCGGTGTTGGTCAGCACAATGACTAGCCGGTTGCCGGCTGGGACTGAGATGGTCGCCGGGGTGAAGCGCATGTCGCGCGCCTCGACCTCCACCACGGTCGTGTGTCCGGTCCTGGCGACACCCGCCGCGACGGGCACCTTCTCGCCGAACCAGACGACGCCGCCCCGGTCGATCCCTACGCCCGTCAGCGCTGCAACGACCACGATCGCGAGCGCCGCCGCGACCTGTCGGCGGAGCCGGGCTGGGTTCCTGGCCACGGCCGCAGGCACCGCCTCGCCACTGGTGCGGGCAGTCCGTGAGGCGCGCAACGCCAGGACGAGCAACGGCAGGAAGGACGCGAGCGCGACCAGGGCGACGGCCGAGCACAGGACGCGTACGGCGGGCGGCACAGGCAGCACGCACACGAGCAGGGCGGCATTGGCTGCGACGACCCGGGACGGTCCGGCGCGGTCGAGCACCGCGGTGGCGACGCGCACCGATCGCGGGCCTCCGCCCAGGACGACCGGGACGAGATAGGACATCGCGCCGAGCAGCAGCTGGGCTCCGAAGCCGGCCGCGAGGAAGGGTGTGAACCACGTGAGACGTTCGTCGACAGCCGGCCACGCCCCGTCAGCAAGGACACCTTCGGCACGAACGCCGTTGACAAGGGCACCGGTGACCAGGGCAATCAGGGACCCGACCAGCCAGAGCAGGGCCGCAGCGACCGACCACGTGGCAAACGCCCTGGGGGGACGGGCCCGGGCGGCCGCCACGAAGCCTGGCGCCAGCAGCCCTACACCCAGGAGGTAGACCAGCCAGCCCAGCGCCGCCAAAGCAGGCGAGTCCGCCAGTGGTCCGCCGGCGGCGAGCGCGACGCCGATCAGCAGCACCGGGAGGGCGCGGGCCGAGGCGCGCTCGGCTCCGGCGACGATCCGGGTGCGCAGCATCGTGGGCCACAGGGTCAACAGGGTGCCGAGAGCGGCCAGGCCGAGCCAGCCCAGCAGGTTGGTCGAGGCATGCGCCACCACCAGCCGTTGGTGCCATGGATCGGACTGGACTCGAGCGAGGACGACGCCGAGCGCCACCCCGACGGGCAGGAGTGCCGCCGCCGCAACGTAGTAGCGCACCGTGACCGCGAACCGGGCCGAGAGTGCGGCACGGAGCTGCGCATGCAGTGCCGCTCCGTGCCAGGCCACGGCGACACCGATGGCCGCCCCTCCGAGAACCGTGACCGGCCAACGCCCCACCATCACGCCACTCACGACGAGCAGGGTCCCGAGGTTGAGCAGCACGAGCCGACGGTTCTGCGCAGGGCGGTCCGACGGGTCCGAGGCGGTGTGGAGCAGGGCGTCGGCGAAGTAGCGACTCCACACCAGGATCGAGTGTGTCGCGGCCCCCAGTAGCACCAGGTGGATCAGCAGCCAGCGGGGAGCGGGCACGAACGGGTGGGCCAGAGCCACGATCACGGTGGCGATCAGCCAGCCCACCACCGGCAGGTCTCGCATCGGCCAGAACCCTCGCGCCGCTCTCCCGCTCACGAGGTGTCCTTCGCCAGCGGAGGGAGACGGAGCAGGCACGCTCCGGGCTCGGCGAACGGCTCCAGCGCGCTTCCCGTCGGGTCGGCGCCGTACTCACTCAGAGCGCCACGCACGATGCCGAGGTGCACCGCGCACACGACCTCCGGGTATCTGTGCGCGGCCTCGAGCAGCGGGCAGTGGGTCAACCGGACCTCCGCAGGACGATCCGCTACGGCCTCTGGCGTGAAGCCCAGGTCGTCGAGAAGACCAAGCACCTCGTCATGTGCGGGCCGGGAGTCCAGGGGGATGGCACCCCGGGCACGGGCGAGCTCGCGCCCCCACTCCTCCCCGGCGGCGGCCGCGGCCGGGCCAGGGTCGGCGTTCGTGCGTGCGATGGCGGCGGCCAGGGCCGAGGCGAGTCCGGCGTACTCCGATCCCGATCCCGCCGGCTCCTCGGTCAGCTCGTAGAGCCACGCGGGTCGCCCGCGACCGGTCGGCTCCGCCCGGTGGCGACGAACCAGACCGCGACGCACCAGCGCTGCCAGGTGCTCTCGCAAGGTGTTCTCATGAAGGCCCGTCGCGGCCACCAGGCTCGCGAGGGTCAGTGGCTCGGGCTGGGCACGCAGCCGGTCCAGGACCTCGGTCCTGGCGGCTGACAGAGGCCGAGCCGGGACCCCGGCTCGGGGCCCGTAGCCCCGCGCAGGACCCTGATTGTTTTCCACGGAGCAAAGTGTAGTAAATATGGGGGGACCGGTTCCCACCTGGGGGCCAGCTTGGAGGAATCAAGGACATGGACGCCGTATACATCGCCTCGGACGAGGCGGACGCGCGCGCTGCAGAGGCAGTCGTGCAACATCACGCGCAGCTCGCCGGAGCCCTCGCGCTCAAGGTCGAGTCGCTGGCCGCACTTGCCCGCGCTGGCAAGCCGCTGGATGAAGAGGTCCGTTCGGACCTCGTCGGCTGGTGCCGCACAGAGCTGGTCCCGCACGCGCTCGCGGAAGAAGGCACTCTGTACAGGGTTGCCGCGCAGCAGCCTGAGGGCCGGCTTCTGGTCGAGGCGATGCTCGCCGAGCACAAGCTCATCGTGTCCCTGGTCGATGATCTCGAGCTGGCCATCCATCCCGTCTCGGTCGCCATCACGGCGGGAGCGCTCCGAGTGCTCTTCGAAGCCCACCTGACCAAGGAGAACGAACAGGTCCTCCCGCTGCTCGTCGGGCTGCCTGAGGTGTCCGTGGCCGAGTTGTTGGGAGACCTGAGCGAGCTGATCGGCTCCAGCAGCGACCACGGGGCAGACTCTTCTGAGCAAGGCTGCGGTTGTCATGAGCAGGAGGCGACAGGGCTCCCAGAGCTTGACGCGCGAGCGATCCCGCACGCCATCCGGCACGCGACCATCTTCGGCGCCCTGGACGGAGTGGCGCCGGGACGCGGGCTGGTCCTCGTTGCTCCGCACGACCCGCTGCCGCTGCTCGCCCAGCTCGAGCAGCGAGCGCCCGGCGACTTCGCGATCGAGTACCTCGAGCGCGGACCCGAGTCGTGGCGGCTGAGCATGGTGCGCACCGTTTCGGTCCCCAGCAATGCCTGACCCGAGTCATGGGTGAACCCGTCGAGATCGCGACTGATCACGACTGGCCGGACCAGAGATCGACGTACGACGCACTTCGCTCCCGCTGTGCCGTGGTCCACAGAGACGGGAAGTGGGTGATCCTGCGGCACGCAGAAGTAGTCGCAGCCGCGAGCGATCCGGTTACCTTCTCGAGCCAGAGCGCTTCCCGACGCGCCATCCCCAACACCTTGGACGGCACCGACCATGCTGCCTATCGCGCGGTGGTGGACCGCTATCTGAGCGACGAGAGAGTTGCCGGCGAGGAGAAGCAGTGCCGTGGTCACGCGATCGCCATCGTCGATGCCTTGCCTCGTGGAGTCACGGTGAAGACCATCGCGAACATCGGGATCCCGTTCGCCGTCCGCTCGCAGTCCTCCTGGCTGGGCTGGCCGCCAGAGCTCGAGGCCGAGCTGGTCGAGTGGATCGCTGACAACCTCGCCGCCACCAGGTCGGGGAAGCGGGCCAGGACCAGCGAGGTCGCCGAGAGGTTCGACCGTTTGATTCGTGGGCTACTCGATGCACGGCGAGGCGCGCCGCCGGACGACGTCACGAGCCAGCTGATGAACGACACCGTCTTCGGTCGGCCGCTGGCAGATGAGGAGATCGTCTCGATCCTGCGGAACTGGACCGCAGGCGACCTCGGATCGCTCGCCACCTCGGTAGGTGTCGTCGTCCACTTCCTTGCCCATGACCCGCAGGTCCAGCAGGAGCTGCGCGCGTTGGTGCGAGCAGGCGATCGCGCCGCACTGGAGCTCGCCATCGCGGAGATCCTCCGGATCGACGATCCATTCGTCTCCAACAGACGTGTGACGACCCGCGCGGTGGAGGTCGGCGGCGAGCAGATCCCGGAGGGTGGCCAGGTCCTGCTGAACTGGACAGCGGCGAACCGGGATCCCGCGGTGTTCGGGGACCCCGACCACTACGACCCGACGCGGAACGCTGGGGCCAACCTGGTGTTCGGCACGGGGCCGCACGCGTGTCCTGGAAAGTCGCTGACCCTGATGGAGCTCCGCGTGATCCTCGAAGAGCTGCTGACCAGGACGCGATGGATCGAGTCCGCTCCGGACCGGGCTGCAGTACGCGAGGCGCCGCCGGTCGGTGGCTGGGCCCGGGTCCCGGTCGTGCTTCGATAGTCAGGGGGATCGTCAGCATGACTAGCCTTGCGACGTGGACGCCAACGAGGACCCCGTGACCGCCGACGTGTGGGGGGATGAGTACCGAGTCGTCCGGGAGGCCATGGACTGGGCTGAGGCCCGCGTCGTCCGGGACACCGATCCGAAGACGACCGCTCGCTCGGCTGAGGAGCTGCGAGAGGCAGCCGGTCAGACGGTGTGCGCGGAGGGCATTGGTGGGCTAGCGGCGCTACGAGTGTTCGTGGACGTGCTGGAACCAGCCACGCGGGCACAGGACGATCCCATGAACCTGGCCTACGTGCCGTCGGCCCCGACCCGGGCGGCGGTCGCCTTCGACTTCGTCACCAGTGCCGCCAACGTGTTCGGCGGTGTGTGGGAGACCGGAGCAGGTGCGATCTTTGCCGAGAACGAGGCCCTGGCCTGGTTGGTCGAGCTGTTGGGCTGGCCACGTACGGCCGGAGGCTGCTTCGTCGCCGGTGGAACCAGCGGCAACCTCTCGGCGCTGGTCGCCGCGCGAGAAGCAGCATTGGCCCGGCGGGGCAGCCGCCCCCCTCAAGGCTGGCAGCTCGCGTGCTCGGGCGAGGTGCACTCCTCGGTGCGTTCGACGGCGCGGGTGCTGGACGTCACGATCGTCGAGGTTCCCGGCGACGAGGACGGTCGGCTGACCGGTGCGCAGCTCGAGCCGATCCTGCGTACGCATCCGGACGTGTTCGCTGTGGTCGCGACGGCGGGGACGACCAACGCCGGGCTGATCGACGACCTGGCCGGAATCGCCGATGCGTGCGTGGCACACGACGTGTGGTTGCACGTCGACGGGGCCTATGGAGGGGCTGGCCTTGCCGCAGCGAGCGTTCGTGCGCTGTTCGAGGGCGTGGAACGCGCCGACAGCTTCATCGTCGACCCCCACAAGTGGCTCTTCGCCCCCTATGACTCGTGCGCGTTGCTCTACCGTGACCCAGCCTCGGCCCGCGCCGCGCACGCCCAGAGTGCGAACTACCTCGACCAGATCGACCGTGAGATGTGGAACCCCGCGGACCTGGCCGTTCATCTCTCGCGCCGGGTTCGGGGGCTTCCGTTCTGGTTCAGCCTGGCGACCCACGGCACGGACCGGTATGCCGCCGCCGTGGAGCGGACCCTGGAGATCGCGCGGACCGTGGCCGATGCGATCAGGTCGAGCTCGCACCTGAGCCTGGTGTGTGAACCCCAGCTCTCAGTGCTGCTGTTCCGGCGCGATGGCTGGGACCGCAACGACTACGACGATTGGTCCCAGCGGATGGCACGCGAAGGCGTCATCCTGTGCCTGCCGACGACCTGGCACGGGGAGACCGTGCTGCGGCTTGCGTTCGTGAACCCGGCAACGAGGGCCGAGCGTGTCATCGAGGTGCTCGAGACCTTGCGCTAGCCCTCGGCTCGGACAGCGGGCCAAAGAGCGAGCTCGTCGGCACGTGGCCCGTTCACGACCTCGGAGTGAACGCCGAACGTCATCACCGCTCGGTCGTCCGGAGTCCACGTGGCCCAGCCGGGGTCGCCGTCGCGAGCGAACGCGACCCAGGCGCGGTGCATCTCCTGCGCCAGTTGTCGGGGAGCAGTCTCACCTGCCATCGCGGAGCCCTGGCCCAGGGTGTCGAAGACGAACCCGAGCTCGAGGGCGTGACAGGCGCCGAGGCCACCAACAGGTGTGGGCCAGGCGAACTCGTAGGCGTGGACAGTGCCTCCCGCGGCGTGCTGGGCGGCAGCCAGCGCGCTGGTCGGGACGCGGAACGCAGCGTCGGTCAGGATGGCACTGGCGATGTCGCCTGCCGAGGCGTCGGGTCGGTTCGCGGTGTAGGTCTCGATGGCGCCGGTCGGCCAGCCGTAGCGCGCTGCCAGCACCGGCAGCATCTCGGTGCTGACTGCGTCGGCGAGACCGGTGGAGACCAGGAACAGCCGGTACTCCTCCTGCGTGGTTCCGAGGAGCAGCGGCATCTGGGCGGCCACGCCACGGGCAATGCCCACCTGGGGCAGATCAGGCACGACGTCACCGTCGATCACCGGGAAGAGGCTCATGATGCCCAGGCCGCCGCTGAGGACGCTGGCACCCCAGCGCTCAGGGTCCGGGTCGGCCTGGATCGCCAGTGCGACGGCGGTCTGGGCGGCGAGCACGTTCTCCGGGTCGAGCGCGCCGAACGCCTCGGCCGTCGCGGGTACGCCGAGCTCGGCCGCGAGCTCGACGCTGACGAGACGCGCATCGTCGAGGGAGCAGGCGGCAGTGGCGCCACCGCTCTGGACGATCGCCCGGTGGAACAGGCCATCGGCTGCAGGCGAGGTCATCAAGGTTGCCACGCTCATCGCACCTGCGGACTCACCGAAGAGGGTCACGTTGTCGCGATCGCCACCGAAAGCGGCCACGTTGTCGCGCACCCAGGCCAGCGCCTCGATCTGGTCACGCAGCCCGAGGTTGGTGGGCGCGCCGTCGAGGACCGCGAACCCTGGAGCGCCCAGACGGTAGTTCACGCCGACCAGGACGACGCCGTCGCGCGCGAACGCCGAACCGTCGTAGGTGGCGATGGAGTTCGCGCCGCGCACGAATGCTCCACCGGGGATCCACACCATCACCGGCAGGTTCTCGCCATCGGTGGGCGCCCACACGCTCACGTTGAGGTACTCGGGCCCCGGCGTCACGGAGCTCGGCAGCACCGCGTCCATCGGGGCAGGGTAGGGCGTCTGCGCCGGGGTGGGCCCGTGCCGAGTCGCGTCACGGTGCCCCTCCCACGGCACGACCGGCTGCGGGGCGTGGTACCTGGCCAGACCGACGGCCGGGGCGGCGTACGGGATGCCGAGGAAGGCGTTCACCCCCGCGTGGCTCGCGCCGACGACCTGACCTCCAGCGACAGTCACGACAGGTTCCATGACGCCATCCAAGCAGCCAGGCAAGGGAGAGTCGGCGCAAGGATCAGGGGTGCAGCCACTTTCCGAGCTCGGCGTCGACGAGCAGATCGCGTGCCTGCGCCTCGTGGTCGTCAGGAACCAGGATCCTGATCTGGATGGCCGAGATCGAACCCTCGAGAACGCTCATGTTGCGGTCCGTGACCTGGTAGGGGATGTCCTCTGCGAGGAGCAGGCCCTCGATGACGGAGATCAAGCCGGGGTCGTTGGTCCGGACGAGCTCTGCCATGTCGGTCCACCTCCGGG
>JBDSBU010000039.1:0-4172 GCA_039921445.1 Marmoricola sp.
TCTGGCGCTGCTGGCAAGACAACCTCAGCTACGACCCCAACCAACACCGAGCGCTCCAAAACATCCTCAACAACACCACTGAAAAAGCGGCCTGACAGGTCAGGGGTAGACACAGGGCAACTCATGCCCTCACCCCGTGCCACTCGGTGGCCTCGGCGCCCGCGAAGTAGCGTCGCGAGATTGCGTCCGTCGCCAGGGCGCAGGTGCGCTGCAGGCGTTCCATCTCGGTCGGCAGCTCGGCGACGAAGTCGCTCAGCGAGCGGTACTCGAGCTCGGCGCGGGTTCGACCGAGCAGCCTTTGTGCCTCGTTCTGGAATCCTGCACGGGTTCCAGCCGACTGCAGGTTCTCCAGGCACTGCTCTGCCCGGCTGAGCCCGAAGACCACCGAACGGGGGAACAACCGGTCCAGGAGCAGGAACTCGGCCGCGCCGCGCTCGGTCTCCAGGCCCTTGTAGGTCCGCAGAAAGGCCTCGTAGGCGCCGCAGGCTCTCAGCGACGTGCCCCAGGCGGCTCCCGAGGTCAGTGCTGCGGTCGCCACCAGGCGCGAGGTCATGTCGGCTCGCTCGATCGATCGGCCGAGCACCAGGAACTGGTAACCCTCGTCGCGGGTCATCGTCGCCTCGGCGATGCCGTTGATCTGGGCCGAGCGGTCGCGCACCCAGCGCAGTGCGACCGGCGGCCGCATCGACTTGAAGTGCCCCGACGGGATCACCCGGTAGGTGGTGTTGATCGCTTCCCACATCGAGGTCGACAGGGTTTCGCGGGCGCGCCGGGCGCTCTCGCGAGCAGCGGCCAGAGTCGCGGTGATCGAGGCGGTGGAGGAGGTGTCGTAGGCAAGCACGCGCATCACCTCAGTCGTGTCGATCTGCGCGTCCTCGGCAACGTCGACGCCCATGATCGAGAGCAGGCTGCGGCAGGTGGTCTCCTCGTCGACGCCCGGGTCCTCCAGGATCAGCTGCATCTGTACGTCGAGGATCCGCGCGGTGTCCTCCGCACGCTCGACATAGCGACCGATCCAGAACAAGGACTCCGCGATCCGGCTCAGCATCCCGAACCCCCCTGCTGCTGCTGTTGCTGCTGCTGGTCCTTGGCGGCCGAGAAGGACCCCAGGGCGGGGCCGACATCCAGCGGGGTGGAGCCGACAGCAATCCGCTCCGGCTCGGGCGGTGCGGGGAGCCGCCCCTGCCCGGCGAGCACCCAGGTGTCCTTGGAGCCACCGCCGCGCGAGGAGTTCACGATCAGCTCCCCCTCACCCAGCGCAACCCGGGTGAGCCCGCCGGGCAGCACCCACACGCGGTTGCCGTCGTTGACCGCGAACGGTCGCAGGTCGACGTGGCGGGGGCGCATCTCTCCGTTGATGTACGTCGGCACGGTGCTCAGCTGGATCACGGGCTGGGCGATCCACGAGCGTGGGTCCTCGAGGACCTTCACGCGCAGCTCGTCGAGCTCCTCCTTGGTGGCCTGCGGCCCGATCACGATGCCCTTGCCGCCAGAGCCGTCGACCGGCTTGAGCACGAGCTCGTCGAGCCGGTCCATGACCTCCTCGCGATGGTCTGCATCACCGAGGCGCCAGGTGTCGACGTTCTTCAGGATCGGCTCCTCACCCAGGTAGTAGCGCACCAGGTCCGGGAGATAGGTGTAGGTCAGCTTGTCGTCCGCAACGCCGTTGCCCACGGCGTTGGCGATCGTGACGTTGCCGGCACGCGCGGCGTTGAGCAGTCCGGAGCACCCGAGCAGCGAGGTGCTGTGGAAGTGCACCGGGTCGAGGAACTCGTCGTCGATCCGGCGGTAGATCACGTGCACCGGTTCAAGGCCCTGCGTCGTGCGCATCATCACGCGCCCGCGGCGGCACTCGAGGTCGCGACCCTCGACCAGCTCGACGCCCATCGTTCGGGCCAGGAGCGCGTGCTCGAAGTAGGCGCCGTTGAAGACTCCGGGGGTGAGCACCACCACGTTGGGGTCCGTGACTCCCGCAGGCGCGGCGGCCCGGAGAGCGGTCAGCAGCTTCTGGGGGTAGCCCGCCACCGGGCGGATCCGGTGCTCGCCGAAGGTCTCGGGCAGTGCGGCCGCGATCGCCCGACGGTTCGTCATCACGTAGGAGACACCGGATGGCACCCGCACGTTGTCCTCGAGCACCCGGAACTCGCCCTCGGCGTCCCGGATCAGGTCGATGCCGCTCACGTGCACGCGCACGCCGTTGGGTGGCTCGATGCCGGAGGCGGCGCGGTGGAAGTGCGAGGAGGTGGTGACCACGCTGCGGGGGATCACGCCGTCGTCGAGAACCTGTCCCGCGTCGTAGACGTCGGCCAGAAATCGTTCGAGCGTGGCGACGCGCTGCTGGACGCCGGCCTCGACCTTGGTCCACTGATCCATCTCGATCACCCGGGGCAGCACGTCCAGCGGGAAGGCGCGCTCCTCACCACCGATGTCGAAGGTGACGCCCTGGTCGAGATAGCTGGAGTGGAGCGCCTCGACCCGCGTCTGCAGCTCGGGCTGACCCATGTTGTGGAGGGAGGGTTGCAGCCTGCTGTACGGCGTGCGGATCGCGGACCCGTCGTACATCTCGTCGTACGCCGTGCCCATGCCGGTCGCGTAGTCCTCGAACATGTTCACGCCTGCGACCCTAGCGAGGTATCGCCCGGTCTTCAGGGCAGGGTGAGGATCTCAGCGCCCTGTTCGGTGACCAGCAGGGTGTGCTCGAACTGGGCGCTGTACTGCTTGTCGCGGGTGACAACCGTCCAGTTGTCCTCCCACATGTCCCACTGGTGGGTGCCGAGGTTGAGCATCGGCTCGATCGTGAAGGTCATGCCGGGCTCGATCGTCTCGGAGTAGTGCGGGTCGTCGAAGTGCGGGACCACGAGGCCGGAGTGGAAGGAGCTGCCGATGCCGTGCCCGGTGAACTCGCGGACCACGCCGTAGCCGAAGCGCTTGGCGTAGGACTCGATCACCCTCCCGATGACGTTGATCTGTCGGCCAGGCTTGACCGCATTGATGGCGCGCCGCAACGCCTCGCGGGTGCGCTCGACCAGCTCGCGCACCTCCTCGCTCACGCCAGGGGTCAGGAAGGTCGCGTTGGTGTCACCGTGCACGCCGTTGAGGTACGCCGTGATGTCGATGTTGACGATGTCGCCGTCCTGGACGACGTAGCTGTCCGGGATGCCGTGGCAGATCACCTCGTTGACCGAAGAGCACAGCGACTTCGGGAAGCCCTTGTAACCCAGCGTGGAGGGGTAGGCGCCGTGATCGCAGAGGAACTCGTGCCCGATCCGGTCCAGCTCGTCGGTGGTGATGCCGGGAGTCACGTGCGAACCCACCAGGTCGCGTGCCTCGGCGGCCAGCTTGCCTGCGACCCGCATCCGCTCGATCGTGTCGGAGTCCTTGACCTCCGAGCCCGTGAACGGCGCGGGCGCAGGCTGGTCGACGTACTCGGGTCGCACGACGTGGGGAGGCACTGGGCGGCGGGCAGAGATCTTTCCGGGGGCTATGGCACTCACGGGCCCGAGTGTAGTTTCACCAGTCATGAGCGAGTTCTGGTACTGCGTCAAGCATCACCGCGTCGAGGGTCACGACGGCTGCAAGAACGCCGATCGGCTCGGCCCCTACGACTCGGAGGCCGAAGCCGCCCGAGCCCTCGAGAAGGTCGAGGAGCGCAACGAGGAGTGGGACAACGACCCGAAGTGGAACGACGACGTCCTAGAGGACTGAGGGGTCACGCCCGCGTAGGGTGTGCGCGTGCCCAAGGCCAAGGTGTCCCCGTGGGGGTTCGTGGGGCTCGCGGGGATGGCGTGCGTGCTGTTCCTCTATCTCGGCACCGGCAACGTCGCCCCGTGGTGGGTGACCACGTTGATGATGGTGCTCTGGCTGCTACTGCTGCGTCTGGCCGCCAGGTGGTTCGTGCCGCATCCCACGCGTGTCCCGTGGCTGCCGCTGTTCGCGTTCGCAGTGTGGTTGCCGGTGATCCTGCTGGGCACCCGTCAGCTCGGCTGGGGCAGCTGAGCCTGGAGTACGCCGAGCGGGCAGTTAAGTCTGCCGGAAGTACGCCGAGCGGGCAGTCAGGTCTGCCGGGAGTACGCCGAGCGGGCAGTTAGGTCTGCCGGAAGTACGCCGAGCGGGCAGTTAGGTCTGCCGAGCGATCTGCTCGTCGACCAAACCGATCGCACCGGGGAATCCTG
>JBDSBU010000040.1:0-2754 GCA_039921445.1 Marmoricola sp.
GAGCACGCCGAGCTCGGCGTTGGCCCGCGCAGCGGCCTGCTTGACCAGGGCCAGCGACTGGATGTGGCGTCGCTCGAGGACCACCCCGCTGATCGGGAAGTTCTCGACGGCGCGCTGGGTCTGGGCACGCCACAAGGCGTCACGAGGCACCTCGATCTCACCCATGCTGTCGTGCTCGATGCGGGTTCCGGTGTTCCCTGCGGTGTTCACGGTGGGGTTCTCGGTGGCGTTCTCGGAGCTCATGGCCCCGAGGTTAGCCGTCTCGGTCGGGCTTGGGTCGAGGACGAGAGCGGGGCAAGGTGGTGGAATGCGCGCACTCACCACTGTCCCCGGTCACGCCGACACGCTCGCCGTCAGCGAGGTTCCCGATCCGGAGCCGGGTCCCGGAGACCTGCTGGTGGACGGGCTCGCGATCGGGGTCTGTGGCACCGACAAGGAGATCGTGAGCGGGGACTACGGCTGGTCCCCACCGGGGCGCGAGCGTCTGGTGCTCGGCCACGAGTCCCTGGGGCGCGTGCGTACGGCGCCGGATGGCAGCGAGTTCGCGCAGGGTGACCTGGTCGTGGGCGTCGTACGCCGACCCGATCCTGTGCCGTGCGGAGCCTGTGCCCATGGCGAGTTCGACATGTGCCGCAACGGCAAGTACACCGAGCGCGGGATCAAGGAGCTCGACGGCTACGGCAGCCAGCAGTGGACCGTCGAACCCGACTACGCGGTGAAGCTGGACCCTCGACTGGAGGAGGTCGGCATGCTGATGGAGCCGACCACCGTCGTGGCCAAGGCGTGGGAGCAGGTCGAGCGCGTCGGCAGCCGGGCATGGTTCGAGCCGACAAGCGTTCTGATCACCGGCGCCGGGCCGATCGGGCTGCTGGCCGCCCTGCTGGGTAGGCAGCGAGGGCTCGACGTGCACGTCATGGACCTCGTCACTGACGGCCCCAAGCTGGGACTGGTGGCCGACCTCGGTGCGACCTACCACCACGACGACATCGACACCGTGACCGCGAAGGTGCGACCGGACATCGTGATCGAGGCGACCGGCGTGGGCGAGCTGGTGATCGGCGCGATGTGCGGGACCGACTCCTACGGCATCGTCTGCTTGACGGGGGTCTCCAGTGGGGGTCATCCCCTGCGGCTCGATGCCGGGTCGCTCAATCGGGAGATGGTGCTGCAGAACGACGCGCTGATTGGTTCGGTGAACGCCAACCTACGGCACTACCGGCAGGCTGCCGACGCCCTGGCCGACGCCGACCTCTCCTGGCTCGAGCGACTGGTCAGTCGGCGGGTTCCCCTGGAGCGGTTCGAGGAGGCCTTCAAGCCTCAAGACGACGACGTGAAGGTCGTGGTCACGCTCGGCTGAGGTAGAGCAGGTACTGCTCAGGGCGCTGCTGCAGCAGTACGTCGTACCGGTGCTCCATGCAGTTCCCGAAGACCCGCTCCATCGCTGCGGCGAGCACCGGCGCAGCGTTGGCCGACCAGACCACCAGTGCCCCACCCGGGTTGAGGATCCGCCACGCCGAAGCCAGGAAGTCGTTCTCGTAGAGCCCGACATTGTGCTCGTGCACCAGGTAGCCCGGACCGTTGTCGACGTCGAGCAGCACCAGGTCGTAGTTGGAAGTGGCCTCGGCGATCGTCATCGAGATGTCGGCGTTGACCATCTGCACGCGTCTGTCCGCCAGCAGGGCCGGCCCATGCGGCACGGTGCCGTCGCGCATCCACCCGATCAGTGCCTCCTCGATCTCGACCACCGTCACCCGACCGACCCTGGAGTCGGCAAGCACCCGCTGGGTGGTGAACCCGAGTCCGAGCCCTCCGACCACGACGTCCTGGGGCTCGGCGACGAGCTCCAGGGCCGCTGCTGCCAGGGCGATCTCGGAGGAGGTCTGTTCGGTGTCCATCACGAAGACCCCGTTGACGCGCAGCTCCAGGACGTCGGCGGTGTGCTCCGTGATGCGCCGACGAAGCAGCACCTCACCGCGCTCGGACTCCGCCCGCGCCACCTCGGCGTACTCCGTCATCGTTGGCTTTTCGAGACCGGCGTGGAAGGGGTCGTTCCATTTGGCTTTCGGCGTCGAACGGCACGAAGGATCCGGTCGGGTCGACCGGATCGTGATGGTGTTGTTGCAGAACTCAAGGGCTTGAAGGTCTTTCTCCTGTGGGCATCGTGTGGTTGTGTTCTACCTCACGAGGTGGGTGGTGGTCGCGAGGTGCGGCCGCGGGCGGAGCTGAGGCTCTTGCGCTCCGGGACTCCTCGTCAATGGATGTAGGACACATGAACCTCCGATCGCGCACGTCCAGGACCGTTTCCGTAGTCGCAGCCGCGGCCGTCGTCGCCGCTCTCGCGGGCACGTCGGTGCCCGCCTCTGCGGCCAAGAACGACAAGCTGACCCCGGCCATCAAGACGAGCCAGAAGAAGCTCGACGGCTCGAGGATCACGGGCTTGCCGCGCGGCATGGACGGACCGCGAGGAGCAGCCGGTGAGCCCGGCCGCTCCGAAGGACTCCCGGCCGGTGTGCCGAGCAAGGGCTCCTACTCCTTCTTGCTCAGACTGAGCACGCGTACCACGGCCACCGCCTACAACAGTGGCCTGCGCAACGGCAAGGCCGCGGCGCGATCCGCTGCCAAGAGCCAGCTCGCCACCGTCCGGACCGCCCAGAACAACGCGATCAGCAAGCTGCCCGCCCAGTCGCGCGTGCTCTACCGTTCCCACGCAGCGCTCGCCGGAGTCGCCGTCACGACTGACGTGAAGAACTTCGC
>JBDSBU010000041.1:0-28207 GCA_039921445.1 Marmoricola sp.
CGTCGAGAGTCGGGTCCTCGACCTGATCGAGCAGCACCGGTCGACCATCGTCTTCGCCAACTCACGGCGTCTCGCCGAGCGACTCACAGCAAGGCTCAACGAGCTGGCGGCCGAGAGGCTCGAAGCCGGGTCGCTCGAAGCCGGGTCGCTGGTCGACGCGGAGCAGGGCGACTTCCCGAGACCACCCCCCGACCGAAGCCCGGCCGAGGTGATGGCCCAGTCCGGCCAGACCGAGGGCGCCGCGCCCCTGGTCGCGAGGGCCCACCACGGTTCGGTCTCCAAGGAGCAGCGCGCGATCATCGAGGACGACCTCAAGCGCGGCCGGCTGCCCTGCGTGGTCGCGACCAGCAGCCTCGAGCTCGGCATCGACATGGGCGCGGTCGACCTCGTCGTCCAGATCGAGTCGCCGCCGTCGGTGGCCAGCGCGTTGCAGCGGGTCGGTCGCGCGGGCCACCAGGTGGGCGAGATCTCGCGCGGTGTGCTCTTCCCCAAGCACCGCGGCGACCTGGTGCCCTCGGCCGTCACCGTGGAACGCATGCGCTCGGGAGGCATCGAGGCGCTGCACGTGCCGGCCAGCCCGCTCGACGTGCTCGCCCAGCAGGTGGTCGCCGCCACCGCCATGGACGCCTGGCAGGCCGACGCCCTCTTCGAGGTGGTCCGCCGCTCGGCCCCGTTCGCCACCCTCCCCCGCAGTGCCTACGACGCGACGCTGGACCTGCTCGCCGGCCGCTATCCCAGTGACGAGTTCGCCGAGCTGCGCCCCCGCCTGGTGTGGGACCGGGTCTCCGATGAGCTCACCGGCCGCCCCGGAGCCCAGCGGCTCGCGGTCACCAGCGGCGGCACCATCCCCGACCGCGGCCTGTTCGGGGTCTTCCTGGTCGGCGCCGACGTCAGCCGCGGCGGCGCGCGGGTCGGAGAGCTCGACGAGGAGATGGTCTATGAGTCGAGGGTCGGCGACGTCTTCACCCTCGGCACCACCAGCTGGCGAATCGAGGACATCACCCACGACCGCGTGCTGGTCTCGCCGGCCCCGGGACAGCCCGGCCGGCTCCCGTTCTGGACCGGAGACACCCTCGGTCGACCGGCCGAGCTGGGCGCCGCGATCGGGGCGTTCACCCGCGAGGTCTCGGCGATGTCGCACGAGCAGGCCATCGCCCGCGCCACCGGGGCGGGTCTCGACGAGTGGGCGGCCGACAACCTGGTCACGCTGATCGAGGAGCAGCGCGAGGCGACCACCGCCGTTCCGCACGACCAGCAGCTGGTGGTGGAGCGCTTTCGTGACGAGCTCGGCGACTGGCGCCTGGTGGTGCACTCGCCCTACGGCACCCCTGTGCACTCGCCCTGGGCGCTGGCGATCAATGCGCGGCTCCGCGAGCGCTACGGCGTCGACGCCCAGGCGATGGCCACCGACGACGGCATCGTGCTCCGCATCCCGGAGACCGACCAGGACCCGCCGGGCGCGGAGCTGATCGCCTTCGAGCCCGACGAGCTCGAGCAGATAGTCACCACGGAGGTGGGTGGTTCTGCGCTCTTCGCCTCCCGGTTCCGCGAGTGCGCAGCACGAGCACTGCTGCTTCCCCGACGCAACCCTGGACGGCGAGCGCCGCTGTGGCAGCAGCGACAGCGTTCGGCGCAGCTGCTCGAGGTGGCCGCGCGCTATCCGTCGTTCCCGATCATCCTGGAGACCGTCCGTGAGGTGCTCCAGGACGTCTACGACCTGCCCTCCCTCGTCGCTCTGCACCAGCAGATCTCCCAGCGCCGGGTGCGCCTGGTCGACGTCACCACCCAACGACCCTCTCCCTTCGCCCAGTCGCTGCTCTTCGGCTACGTCGCCGCGTTCATGTATGAGGGCGACTCCCCGATCGCTGAGCGTCGAGCAGCCGCGCTCACCCTCGACCAGGGACTGCTCGCCGAGCTGCTCGGTCGCGCCGAGCTCCGCGAGCTGCTCGACCCCGAGGTGCTCGCCGAGATCGAGTCCGAGCTGCAGCGGCTCGCACCGGACCGCCGCGCACGCGACCGCGAGGGTGTAGCCGACCTGCTTCGTCTGCTCGGACCGCTCTCCACCGAGGAGGTCCAGCAACGCTGCCGTCAGCCCGACGAGGTCGCCACCTGGCTCCGTGAGCTCGCCGAGGCCCGTCGGGTGGCGCCTGTTCTGATGTCGGGGTCGCAACGCTGGACGGTCGTGGAGGACGTCGCGTGGCTCCGCGACGGCCTCGGTGTGCCGGTCCCGCCCGGGGTGCCGGACGTGTTCAGCGAGCCCGTCGAGGACCCGCTGGCCGACCTCGTCGGCCGCTACGCCCGCACGCACGGGCCCTTCCTCGCCGCCGAGGTCGCCCAGCGGCTCGGTCTCGGGGTCGCGGTGTGCCAGCAGACCCTGGCTCGGTTGGCTGCGCAGGGTCGGGTGCTCGAGGGCGAGTTCCGTCCTTCTGGAGCCGGCACCGAGTGGTGCGACGCAGAGGTGCTGCGCTCTCTGCGAAGGCGCTCACTGGCGCGACTGCGCCATGAGGTCGAGCCGGTCGAGCCGGTGGCGCTGGCGCGCTTCCTGCCCTCGTGGCAGCACGTGGGCGGGCGTCTGCGCGGGGTCGACGGCGTGGTCACCGTGATCGAACAGCTCGCCGGCTGCGCCGTACCCGCCTCCGCGTTGGAGTCGCTCGTGCTTCCCTCCCGGGTGCGCGACTACGAGCCGGCCATGCTCGACGAGCTCACGGCCACCGGTGAGGTGCTCTGGGCCGGGCACGGCGGGCTCCCGGGCTCCGACGGCTGGGTGTCCCTGCACCTCGCCGACAGCGCGCCCCTCACGCTCCCCGACCACGGCGAGCTCGAGCTCGGCGAGCTGCACGAGGCGGTGCTCGCCGCACTCGAAGGGGGCGGCGCCTACTTCTTCCGACAGCTCGCGAGCACGGTCGGTACCTCCGACGACAAGGCCCTCTCGGGCGCATTGTGGGACCTCGCCTGGTCCGGCAGGGTCGGCAACGACACCCTGGCTCCACTTCGGGCCCTCACCCGGACCGGCCGCGGTGCCCATCGCGCCAAGCGCACTCCAGGTCGGGTGCGCACCGCTCGCCCCCGGCTCTCCGGTGCCGCCCTGCGGAGCGCACCTCCCGAGGTTGCGGGCCGTTGGGCCCTGCTTCCTGCCCGCGAGAGCGACCCCACCAAACGCGCCCACGCCATCGCGGAGAGCCTGCTCGAACGGCACGGCGTGGTCACTCGCGGCGCGGTGGTGGGCGAGCGCACCCCCGGAGGCTTCGCTGCGACCTACCGGGTGCTTGCCGCCTTCGAGGAGACCGGCCGGTGCCGACGCGGCTACTTCGTGGAGGGTCTGGGGGCGGCCCAGTTCGGGACCGTCGGCGCGATCGACCGGCTGCGGACACACAGCGGCGGTCCGGACGACCGGCCGGAGAAGCCGGTGGCCCTGGCCCTTGCGGCGACCGACCCGGCGAACCCGTTCGGAGCAGCACTTCCCTGGCCCGCCCAGGAGTCCGGCCACCGGCCGGGCCGCAAGGCGGGTGCGATCGTCGCCCTGGTCGACGGCCAGCTCGCGCTCTACGTCGAGCGGGGCGGCAAGACCCTGCTGACCTTCAGCGACGACGACGAGATCCTTGCCCGCAGCATCGAGGCGCTCGGGCGGGTCGTGCGCGAGGGGGCGCTCGGGCGCCTGACCGTGGAGAAGGTCGACGGAGAGAGCATCCTCGGGTCGGACTCCGAGGTGCTGCGCAAGGCCATGGAGACCGCCGGATTCGTGGCGACGTCCCGCGGCCTGCGGTTGAGGGCCTGACGTGCCTGAGGGAGACACCGTCTACCGAGCGGCGAAGCGGCTCGACAGCGCCCTGACCGGCCAGGTGCTCACAACGAGCGACTTCCGGATCCCGTCACTGGCAACCCGGGACCTCGCCGGCGTCACGGTGCTGGGCACCCGTTCGCGCGGCAAGCACCTGCTGACCACCTTCGACAACGACCTGACCCTGCGCACGCACCTGAAGATGGAGGGCACCTGGTCGGTGCATCCGATCGGCACCCGATGGCGCAAGCCCGCCTTCACCGCGCGGGTGGTGCTGCGCACCGCATCCACCGAGGCAGTCGGCTTCCAGGTGATCCTCGACCTGGTCCGCACCTCGCAGGAGGACGAGCTGGTCGGTCACCTCGGACCCGACCTGCTCGGTCCCGACTGGGACGCCGACATGGCTGTGGCCCGGCTCGCCGCCGATCCGTCACGTCCCATCGGGGACGCGCTGCTCGAGCAGCGCAACCTGGCCGGTGTCGGCAACGTGTTCAAGGCCGAGCTGTGCTTCCTCGCGGGCGTCGACCCGCTGACCCCGGTGGCGGCGGTGCCCGACCTCTCGGCGATCGTCGCCAAGGCCCGCCTGCTGCTGGTCGCCAATCGGGACCGCTCGACCCGGATCACCACCGGCGACACCCGCCCTGGGCGACGCTTGTGGGTCTACGGCCGCCGCGGCCCCTGCCTGCGCTGTCGTACGCCGATCCGCCGATCCGACCAGGGACCGGCGGGACAGGAGCGCACGACGTACTGGTGCCCGGCCTGCCAACCGCTGCGACCCTGACCCACCAGTGGGCCGATGCCTACGCCAGCGACCCCGGGTCCGCCGGCACGTCCACGGCGTGCTCCGCGAGCGCAGAGAGCGGCACAATGTCGAGCACCGCGGCGTTCGTCGCGGCGAGCACCACCGGAGCCGCCACCCCGTCGAGCGCCGCGCGGGCCCAGTTCACCGCGGTGACGCACCACCGGTCCCCCGGCACCAGGCCCGGGAAGCCGTACTCCGGGCGCGGAGTGCCCAGGTCGTTGCCGATCCCGCGCTGGTGCTCCAGGAACTCCGCGGTCACGACCGCACAGATGGTGTGGCTGCCGAGGTCCTGCGGGCCGGTGTTGCAGCAGCCGTCACGGAAGAAACCCGTCAGCGGGTCCAGGCCGCACGGCTCCAGGTCCTCACCAAGGACGTTCTGCTCGGTCATGGCCCCAGCATGTCACCGTCGGCGCCGAGCGCTCACCCGCTCCCGGATAGGTTTCCCCGCGTGAACCCTCGCCCCCGCTTCCTGCTCGAGATCATCGTCTTCTGCGTGGGCATGGCCAGCCTCGGCGCCGAGATCGCGGCTGCTCGGCTGCTCGCGCCCTGGTTCGGCGCAAGCACGATCGTGTGGGCCAACACCATCGCCACCGTCCTGGTCGCGCTGTCCATCGGCTACGCGATCGGTGGTCGACTGGCCGATCGCAACCCCACGCTGGCGGGACTCTCCCGCTGGGTGCTGCTCGCCGCCGGGCTGCTCGCCTTGGTCCCCTTCGTCAGCGGGCCGTTCCTCCGCCTCTCGGTGCAGGCCTTCGACCAGCTCTCGGGCGGGTTGTTCGTGGGCTCCCTGGTCGGCGTCGGGGTGCTGATCGCGGTCCCCGTGCTGCTGCTCGGCATGGTCTCGCCGTACGCCGTGAGGCTGAAGGTCGACGCAGTCGAGGACGCTGGTCGGACCGCCGGGCGGCTCTACGCCATCGGCACCATCGGGTCCCTGACTGGAACCTTCCTCGCGGCTCTGCTGCTCATCCCCTTGGTCGGGACCCAGCGGACCTTCCTGCTCTTCTCCCTCAGCCTGGCGCTGGTCACCCTGCCAGCCCTCGGCCGACGACGGTGGCCGGCCGGTGCAGTCGTGTCAGCGGGAATCGTGCTTCTGATGGTGATCCCGGTCGGCGTCACCAAGTCGGTCACGGGCAGTGGCACCGTGATCTGGGAGCGCGAGACCGAGTACCAGTACGCCCGCGTGATCGAGCAGGCCGACGGCGCCCGCTTCCTCGAGCTCAACGAAGGTCAGGCGGTGCACTCGGTCTACCGGAAGGGCAAGTGGCTCACCGGCGGCTACTGGGACGAGATGCTCGTGCTGCCCTTCAGCGGCGCGAACCCGCCGAAGAAGGTGGCGATCCTGGGCAGCGCCGCAGGTACGACGGCCCGCGCGATGTCGCACTACTTCCCCGGCACCCAGATCGACGCCGTCGAGATCGACCCGGACGTGACCGACGTGGGGCGCGAGCTCTTCGACCTGCGCGGGGACGGGATCACCACGCACGCCGCCGACGCGCGACCGTGGCTCCAGGCCCAGGACACCACCTACGACTCGATCCTGATCGACGCCTACCGACAGCCCTACATCCCCTTCTACCTGGCCACGCGCGAGTTCTTCGACGTTGTCCGAGCCCACCTGAACCCGGGAGGCACCGTGACGATCAACGTCGGGCACCCCGCGGACTCCCCGGCCCTGGAGAAGGTCCTCACCGCGACCCTGCGGGCCTCCTTCGGCGACGACCGGGTCTGGCGCGACCCGGCGGAGCCCACCAACACGATGCTGCTCGGAATCGTTGGCGGCGTGGAACCGGTCGCACAGCTGCAGCAGGCTGCGATCCCCCCAGAGGTACGGACCGTCGCGCTGGCCACCGCCTCCAGGCTGGAGCCGGGGCTGCGTGGCGGCAGGGTCTACACCGACGACAAGGCGCCGGTCGAGTGGCTGATCGACGCCTCGCTCGCCAGCGTTGCCGAGTAGTGACGTAACCCCGACGGCTCTTCGGCGTTTTCCCAGAGTTACGACACTCGTCCTACATCTGAGACTCGGGAGCCCCCCACATGTCTGCAGCGCCACTGCGTCGCACCACCGCGCTCGTCCTGCTCACCACCCTGGCCTCCGGTGTGGCACTCACCCTGGGTCCGGCCGCCGTCGCCGCCCCGTCGGTGACCTCCGACCTGCGACTGGAGAACAGCTTCGTCTCCGCCAAGGGCTGGGTGAAGCCCGGGGACAGCTACCCCTCCCGGATCATCGTGACCAACCCCGGCGCGACCCCGTCCGGCCCGGCCACGGTCACCGTGACGGCGCCCACCGGCACCTCGTTCGTCGATGCTCGCAGCGCGAGTGGCGCCCCGGTCCTCGCCAATCCGACGGAGATCAGCTGGACGATCCCGAGCGTCCCCGCCGCGACGAGCGGTGGCGCCGGCAGGGCGACCATGGTGATCGAGAGCCAGGCCAAGACCCTCCAGCAGACCCCCACCCTGGTGTGGCGCGACCTCTCCACGCGAGCCACGCTCGCGCAGACCGGCCAGCCCGAAGAGATCGACGCCAGCCACGGCCCCAAGGTGATCCCGCCCAACGGCGACTACGACACCGCGCGCTACGGCGACCGACCCTTCCCCGTCGTGCCCGTGGAGTACCGCGACCGGGCCTACCAGGCCGACCACGACGGCGGCGACCTCGACACCGCGATCAACGACCCGGCCAACCCCGGGTCGACGCTGAACCTCTACCAGGAGATGTCGGTCGGCCAGCTCTTTCCGAACGGCACCGTCCCCTCGGACGGGATCGCGAGCGCGAACTTCGCCGACTACCAGCCCGGCTTCGACTTCACCAAGATCGAGCCGCAGGGACTCAACACCTGCACCGGTGGGGCCACCAAGACCGGTCCGGTTCCTGCCCCCGGCACGGTCGGCGGTCCGACGTACGACGAGCGGATCACCAACGGCGTCTACAACCTCCCCGGCAACACCGCCTACTACGGCGCCGACGGCAGCGGCTCGGCCGTGGTCGGGTCGCTGACCGGCCAGGCGGCACTGATGCAGATCGACTCCGGTTGTGGTCAGACCGCGAAGATGGTCTGGGACGCAGCCGCGATCGCGGACCCGGAGATCGACTACTCCGACTACGACACCGACAAGGACGGCGTCGTGGACTTCTTCATGGCCGTCTTCGCCGGGTGTGGTGGCAACGGGGCCTCGCAGCTGACGCTTCCGGGTGACCCGCTCGACGCCTGCCCCTACGGCGGCGCCTCCTACGACAACGTCTGGCCGCACTCCTCCTCGCTGGAGTACTACTACTCCGACCCCGAGACCGGGCTCGCCGGGTTCACCACCGACGACCAGCTCAAGGACCTCGAGGACCGGCCGCTGTTCTACACCAACGCAGAGCGCAAGCAGATGACCACCACCCCGACCGAGTGGAAGGTCTTCGTCCGCGTGGGCCCCTACAACCTCAACCCCGAGACCGCGATCGACAAGGCCAGCGTGATCTCCCACGAGTACGGCCACAGCCTCGGCCTGCCCGACTTCTACTCCCTCGGCGACCGTGAGACCTACGGCGACTGGAACCTGATGGCGACCGACAAGTCGCAGAACATGGACGCCTACTCCCGCCAGGAGCTCGGCTGGGTGGTGCCCGAGGTGCTGAAGAAGGACTCCACCAAGACCGTGTCCGGATGGAGCGACTCCAAGCAGGACACCGGCAAGATCAGCTGGGAGACCCCCACCGGCACGCCGTACACGCTGAACCAGGGCAGCGACGGGATGGTCCACAACTCGCTGATGTACGCCGCGAAGCTGCCCGGCCGCAACCTGTTGGACCCTGCCAAGTTCGATACCGGCGACAAGGCCACCAAGAGCCACGCGTGGTTCTCCGGGTCGGGCAACGACTTCGGCTGCTCCAACGACGGCAAGGGACACAACCTCGATCTCGCGGTGCCGGGCCTGAGCGACCTGCCCTCCGGCAGCACGGTCAGCCTGAGCCTGAAATCGGCCTTCGACATCGAGTGGGACTACGACTACGGCTACGTGCTCACCTCCAAGGACGGGGGCAAGAACTTCACCTCGCACGCCTCGCAACGTTCGACCCCGACCACGACCTCGACCAACCCGAACACCAACGCGTGCCAGGCCAAGTTCGGCAACGGCATCACCGGCTCGAGCGCGAGCTACACCGACCCGGTGACGGTGAACAAGGACCGGCTGACCGGGGCCACCCCGGACTCGACCTTCATCGCCGACAAGTTCGATGTCTCCGACCTCGCGGGAGCAGCAGCGCCGATCCTGCGCCTGAGCTACTCCACCGACCCCGGCCTGGCCCGTCCGGGCTGGTTCATCGACGACGTGGTCGTCACCGCGACCACCCCGAGCGGCAACAAGGTCCTGTTGTCGACCAGCTTCGAGGACGACATGGGGCCCGACGACGCCCGGGTGTTCAACGGTGGTTGCCGCAGCGACAGCTTCGGTGGCACCTGCACCAAGGGCTGGCAGTACGTCAAGGCTGGCGACGAGGCCTCCTTCGACCACGCGTACTACCTCGAGATGCGTGACCGCTCTGGCTTCGATCTTGACGGCAAGGGTCAGATCGACCGCGACCCGATCGGTTTCGAGCCCGGTCTCTACCTCGCCTACACCGACGAGGCTCACGGCTACGGCAACGCCGGCACTGACGACCCGCCGGCCCAGAGCCCACTCGACTCCACCCCCACGCCTGGGGAGTCCGCGCCTGACCTGAACGACGCGGCCTTCACCGCAGCGGCAGCGAGGTCGACCTATACCGACTCCGGTGAGGGTCACACCGACAACTACGCAGACCCCGCCGAGCAGACCGCCGACGCGCGCTATCCCAAGGTGACCAACCCGTGGCGCTTCCAGTACGACTGCCTCGGCTTCAAGGTCACCGACATGTCCGGCAACACCAACGGGCCCGCCACCTCCGACGGCGACCTGACGGGCACGGTGGACTTCACCCTCGGTTCCGGTTGTGGTGCCTACAACTACGGCTACGGCGCGACCGACGTCGTGCCCAACGCCAAGCCGTCGGCCGTCGCCGAGGTCACCCCGGGGACGGGTCCGGTGGGCACCGAGTTCACCTACTCGGGTCAAAAGAGCGGTGACGCCGAGACTCCCGACGACTTGGACTACAGCTGGGACCTCGACGGCGACGGAGCCAAGGACGCAGTGGGACCCGTGGTCAAGAAGACCTGGAACACCCCCGGAACGCGCAAGGCGGTCCTGACCATCACCGACCCGAGTGGTGGAAGGGACTCAGCGGAGGTGCCGGTCACGGTCACCGCCACCACCCCCGGCAACACCAATCCGACCGCGCGGTCGAGCATCTCGCCGACGATCCTGGTGACCAAGAAGCGGCTGACCCTGGACGGCACCGCCTCGAGCGACCGGGAGACCCCCTCGCAGGCGTTGACCTACGAGTGGGACTTCGGTGACGGTGGCTCCACCGTGGATGCCACCGGGGCCAAGGTGAGGACCCGCTTCAGCGGCGTCGGCGTACGCCGGGTGACCCTGACCGTCACCGACCCGCAAGGCGGCACCAGCACCTCGAGCCAGTCGGTCCGGGTGTGGCGTGAGCTGGTGTGCGGCAAGCGGCAGGTCGCCAAGCGTGGCAGCTGGCGCAAGGGGCAGGGCACGACTGCCTACTGGGGCAGCTACTGCGACAACCGCGGCACCCGCAAGGGCGCCGACACCCTGGGCGCGAGGTTCACCGGCTCGCAGATGGGCGTGGTCTTCGGCCAGGCTCGCCAGGGAGGCAGCGCCAAGATCCTGATCGACGGGCGCAAGCGCGGGGTGATCCGGTTCAAGGGGGGCAGCTCCTCGGCTCCGACGATGACCACGAGGAACTTCACCCGGCTGGGCAAGGGCCGGCACACCGTCAAGCTCGTGGTGACGCGGGGAACGGCCTACGTGGACGGTTTCCTGGTGGTTCGCTGACCCACGGTCCGGCGCGGGGGGTCGGCCCGGGCTCCTCCGGGCAGCACAATGTCCGGGTGGAGCCCGACGACCTCCCCGACCCGGGTGACCTGTGGTGGTCATGGGTGGTGCTGGCCGCTCTGCACCGGGCAGTCGGTGACGAGCGGTGTGTCCTGGACGAGCGACTGCGGATCCTTCACCTCGAGACCGGCGACGGGTCCTGGGTGCGGATGCAGCGAACCCTGGGCTCCCGCGCCGTGGTGTGGGGCCGATCGCTCCTCGCCCCACCGGCGCCCGCCGATGCCCGTGGGGCCGCCCCCGACTGGGCACTGACCGAGGCACTGGAGGGGCCGAGACCGACCTTTCTGGCGTGGTACGCCCACGGCGAGTGGGACACCAGCTCGCCCGGCGCCGACGAGGGCGCCGCGCACCTGCTTCGGCCGATCCTGACCGTGGACCCCCGGGCCGCCGAGCTGGCCCGTGCCGGTCGTCTGGACGCCGGCGCTCTGGCCCGATGGACCGACGGGGAGCACCTCGAGGCGGCCGCAGAGCTCGCCCAGCGAGCACGGACCACCGGGCCGTCGGGCTCGGTCGGCGCCGTGCAGGCCCGGCTGCGCGACCAGATCCACGACCAGATGCGCGACGCGGAGGAGCGCGACCGGATGCTGCTCCAGCGTCCGCCCGTGCTCGTCCGATGGCTCCGGGCCAGCGGCCCCAGGGTGCGGTTCGAGTACGCCGTGATGATGACCCGTCAGCGCACGGTGGTCTCTCCCACGAGCAGCACGCTGTCCGAGCCCGTCGTGCGCTCGCTGGCCAACGTACTGACAGGTCTGCACCGCGAGGAGGCGGGTGAGCAGTCCGGTGCCTGGCTGTTCGCCCGAGTGGTCTCCGACGGCGTCGTGATCGTCCTCGAACGAGCCTTCGACAGCTGGCCCGAGTGGTTCCAGGTGCGCCATGTCGACCAGAGCCCATCGCTGGAGGACCTCGCCTGGGAGATGCAGCAGCGGAGCGCTGCCTGGCGACCTCTCTGGGCCAGTCTGCTCCCCTCGGCGGACCGCGACTAGAGCAGGCGGCGCTCGGAGGCCCAACGGGTGAGCTCGTGGCGCGAGGAGAGCTGCAGCTTGCGCAGGACCGAGGACATATGGGTCTCCACCGTCTTGGTCGAGATGAACAGGGCCGCCCCGACCTCCTTGTAGGAGTAGCCGCGCGCGATCAGCCGCATCACCTCGCGTTCGCGATCGGTGAGCCGGTCGAGGTCCTCGTCGACGGCGGCGACCTCGATCGTGCCCGCGAACGCGTCCAGCACGAAACCGGCCAGTCGGGGCGAGAACACGGCGTCACCCGAGGCCACGCGCTCGATCGCCGCGACCAGCTCCGAACCGGTGATGGTCTTGGTGACGTAGCCGCGAGCCCCCGCCCGGATGGTGCCGATCACGTCCTCCGCAGCGTCCGAGACCGACAGCGCGAGAAAACGTGTGGGCGACCCGGCGGTCGCCGCCCGCGGCGAGGAGGCACACCTGCGCATCACCTCGGCCCCGCCACCACCGGGAAGGTGCACGTCGAGCAGCACCACGTCGGGCCCATGGGCAAGGACGGCTGCGACCGCCTGGTCCACGTCCGCCGCCTCCGCGACCACCTCCACCGAAGTGCCGAGCTCGGCACGTACGCCGGTGCGGAACATCGCATGGTCATCGACGATGACAACGGTGCGCAGGGTCATCAGGGCTCCTTGGATCCGGTGGACGGTGCGGGCAGGGAGAGCTGCACCTCGGTGCCCTCACCGGGCGCGCTGCGAACCACGGCCGACCCGCCGTGTCGCTGCATCCGGCCCAGGATGCTGCTCCGGACGCCGTGCCGATCCTGCGCCACCTTCTCGGGCTCGAACCCGACGCCGCGGTCGCGCACGAAGACCTCGACACCTGTGGGGGTGGCCTCGGCGAAGACGTCGACGACGCCCGCCCCCGAGTGCAGGACGGCATTGGTGACCGCTTCGCGGACAGCCAGGACCAGGGCTCGGTGCTCATCCGTGATCCGGACGTCACCGACGCAGACCACCTCCACCGGGACACCGTGGATGTCCTCCACCGCGGCCGCCGTCGCCCTCAGGGCGGGAGCCAGCGTGCTCGGGCCGGTGGTCTCTGCGTCGAACAACCACGCCCTCAGGTCTCGCTCCTGGGACCGAGCCAGCCGTGAGACCGCCGAGGGGTCGCCGGATGAACGCTGGATCAGGGCCAGGGTCTGCAGCACGGAGTCGTGCAGGTGCGCGGCCACGTCGGCGCGTTCCTCCGAGCGCACCCGGGCCTCGCGCTCCTCGCTGAGGTCGGAGGACAGCCGGAACAGCCAGGGCCCCGCGATGAACCCCAGCCCGACGATCCCGAAGGCCGCCGCCAGCCCGACGTTGAGGGCGACCACCAGGTCTCCCGAGCGGAGCGAGAACAGCGTGATCGCCGCGACCAGGAGCAACAGGCCGGTGCCGATCCGCAGGTAGGCACCCCAGCCGCCGCCGCCCACGACGGCGCGCAACGGTGCCATCCGACGGGAGGGGTCGTTCCACCTGTTGCGCTGGGCCTCATCGGCCTGCCACCACAGGGTCGCGACCCCCGCGCCGGCGAGCAGCAAGGGTCCGTAGGCGAAGGCCTGGCCGGTCATCAGGGTGATCAGCAGGAGTACGCCGACCGCGATCGCCCCCACCGCGACGATCGGTCCGAAGTTGGACCAGCGTCGGTCGCGGCGACCTCCCCGCTTGCCCTGGCGCGTGGCGGCATCGAGTCCGGGCGAGAGCAGGTCGGTGTGCCGCTCGGCAGGCAGGAAGAGCCACAGCCCGGCGTAGAGGACCGCCCCGAATCCGCCGAAGGCCACGAGCGCGAGCATCCCCATCCGCAGCCAGAGCACTGGCAGGCCCAGGTGCTGGGCCATGCCTGCAGCGACCCCACCCAGCCAGCGGTCCTCGGCAGCCCGGTGCGCCCGACGTGGCGCTCCGGACGCGCCGGACGGGTGCGTGTAGGCAGGCGCTGCGGGCAAGGGAGTCTGGCTCATGGCTCGCCCATCGTGTCACCGCGAACCCTGAGCGGACATCAGGTGTCGTCCCTGAGATCTTCCCGGGAAGATCAGGACCTTCCCCGATACCGCCGGGCAGCCCTGGCCCACACGATGGACCCATGAGCCAGCAGACCCCTTTCCCGCCGAGCGAGCAAGCCGGCGCCACCGACGCCCCCCGCCAGGGCGGACCCCGCGTCAGCGGCGACCAGATGCGAGACGTCGACCGCTTGCGCCGCACGACGACCGACCGCTACGTCGCCGGCGTCGCCGGGGGGCTGGGACGCCACTTCGACATCGATCCCACGGTCATCCGGGTGGCCCTGGTCGTGCTCACCCTCTTCGGCGGCGCCGGAGTGCTGATCTACGCAGCCGTGTGGGCCCTGGTGCCCGAGGACGGCAGGGAGCGAGCAGCCGTCGACGTGCGCGGCGACTGGTTGCGAGCGCTGCTGATCATCGCCGCCGTGATCGCCCTCTCGATGGTCTTCGGCACCCCGTTCTTCGGTGGCGGTTGGGGCGTGCCCCTGCCTCTGCTCGTGATCGGACTCGTCGCCGTCGCGATCTACGCCACCCGCAACCAGCGCCAGCAAGCTGGCCGACCGCCCGCCCCGTGGGGTGCCGCAACCACATCAGCCGCAGCACGACCACCGGAAGGCACCGCCATGACCATCACCGACCCACCCTCAGGCCCGACCGGCTACCCCACAACCGGCTACCCCACGACCGGCTCGGCGTACGCCGACCAGCCGCCGGCCTGGATGCCGCCCGCTGCCCCGGCGTACCTCCCGCCGCCGCGGCCGCGACGGACCGGGGTGGTGCTGTTCTGGCCGACCCTGGCCCTGATCGCGATCGCGCTGGGCAGCCTGGGCATCTACGACATCTCCAACTACGTCGTCGGCTCGGCCTACCCCGCCCTGGCACTGACGATCACCGGTTGGATGCTGCTCGTCGGCGCCTTCCGAGGTCGTCCCGGAGGACTGATCGCCCTGGGCATCGCTGGCTCGCTCGCACTGGTGATCACCAGCATCGTGGCCGTGGCGACCAACGGTTCGACCTCCTCGGACACGGTGCGGTTCATCCCGCTGAGCGCCGCGTCCGTGCAAACCGACTACACCCTCGGAGCAGGTTCCCTCGAGATCGACCTCACTCGACTGCCGAAGGCGCAGGCGTTGGCCGGAAAGGTGATCACCGTTGACGTCAACGCGGGCGAGATCAGGGTGCTCGTGCCCGAGGGTGTCGACGTGCACGTCGCAGCCGAGGTCCGCTTCGTCGGCAGCATCGACATCAACGGTGACAGGCACGAGGGTGTGGACCAGTCGGTCTCCGCGACCCTGCCCGGCTTCACGGCTCCGGACAACTCGGAGACGCTCGAGCTGATCTTGAGGGCGCGCGTCGGTCACATCACCGTCGAGCAGCGCTAGTCACCGCACCTACGCGAAGGAAGTGATCCACATGTCAGAACCCACCACCCCCCCGATCGACCACACTGTCAAGGTCACCCACCTGGTCTTCGGGCTGCTCTTCGTCGGCATCGCCGGCGTCTGGGCGCTCGTCACCGGTGCGGTGATCACCGCCGACCGACTCACCTACCTGGGACCGGGTGTCCTGATCGCCGCCGGGGTGGTCGGGCTGGTAGCCAGCGTGGCCAGCACCCGCAACAGCCGGCGCACCCGCGACCGGTCCACGTTCGAGGACAACACCGAGGAGATCCGATGACCGAGCAACCGCAGCCGCAGCCGCAGCCGCCGCATGACGAGGGGCAGCCGCAGCCGCCGTACGGCGAGCAGCAGCCATACCCGCAGGGCCTGCCGCCGGGCCCGCCCCCACGGCCGCCGTACAAGCGGTTGGTCCGCACCAGCTGGGACGCCCCGATCAGTGGGGTGTGTGGAGGCGCTGCCCACTACCTCGGCGTGGATCCGACCCTGGTGCGGGTGCTGGCCGTGATCGCAGGGATCTTCACCTTCCCGGTCGGGCCGATCGCCTATCTCGTGCTGTGGGCCGTGATTCCCAAGCAGTGATCGCTCAGGCGGGCGGTGGTGCCGTGGTGCTCGACCCGGACAGTGACCGGGTGATCACCTGGTTGGCCGCCCGCTGGAAGCCCGCGACCACCGCCTCCAGGGTGAGCTGACGCAACCGGGACATCGTCACCTCGAAACGGGCCTTGTCAGCCTCGGTGTGCTCCTGGCCGCGGAACGGCATCAGCACCCGCGTGCGCAGGATGAGAGTCAGTTCGTCAGCGAGAGAGTCCATGTGCCGGGTGATCGCGTCGGCCGCCTCCTCCATCGAGTCCACCGGGATGTCGATCTCCATCAGCTTCAGGGCCACGTCGAACGGCGGCAGGATCTCGAAGCGGTCCCCCTCGGGACGGATCGCGTAGATCTTCTCCAGTCGCAACAGGTCGGCCTCGGTCAGCGACCGCCGCGCCCGGGTCTCGACCTGGCGGCGGGTCAGCGTCTCGCGGCGGCCGGCGCCCCAGGAGGTGAGCATCGCTCGTTGCAGGGCGAGGTCCTCCACGCTGGCGTCCAGCGGCACCCGGCTCAGGTACTTCTCGATGGCCGCCAGCGTGAAGCCATGGTCCTGCAGGGCCCTGATCAGGTCGAGCCGAGCCCGGTGTCCTTGCGAGTAGTAGGCGATCCGTCCCCGGCGTACGGGCGGCGGCAGCAGGCCGAGCCCCGCGTAGTAGCGGGTCGTGCGCACTGTCATGCCGGTCACCGACGCGAGCTCATCGACCGTGAGGAGCTCCTCCTCCGAGACGACCTCGTCGGTGCTCATCGGTGCCCTCTCGTTGCTCACGCTGACACCGCGGACTGTAACAGTAGTACTGGCACATATCTGCTGCGAAGACCGTGGCCCAGACCGCGAGGTATCGACCTGCCCTTGAATCGTGACAGCGTTGCTGTAACAGTTGGGGTGTCACCGTCAACCCCCTCGAAGGGACCTCCATGCCCGACCTGTACACCGCTGAGCACGAAGACTTCCGGAAGACCGCCCGGACCTTCTACGAGCGCGAGGTCGTCCCGTTCCACGACCAGTGGGAGAAGGATGGAATCGTTCCGCGCGAGCTGTGGCGCCGGGCAGGCCAGGCCGGGTTGCTGTGCTTCGACGTCCCGGAGGCCTACGACGGTCCCGGTGTCGCGGACTTCCGCTACAACGTGATCCTCTCCGAGGAGCAGACCCGCGCCGGTGTCAGCGGCCCGGGGTTCTCGGTGCACACCGACATCATCGTTCCCTACATCACCAGCATCGGCACCGAGGAGCAGAAGCAGCGCTGGCTCCCCGGTTGCGTGTCCGGGGAGATCATCACCGCGATCGCGATGACCGAGCCCGGCGCCGGCAGCGACCTGCAGGGCGTGCGGACCACTGCGGTCGACAAGGGCGACCACTACCTGGTCAACGGCTCGAAGACGTTCATCAGCAACGGCATCAATGCCGACCTCGTGATCATCGTGGCGCGCACGGACCCCGAGGCGGGCCACAAGGGGATCAGCCTGCTGGTGCTCGAGCGCGGCATGGAGGGTTTCGAGCGCGGTCGCAACCTCGACAAGATCGGGCTGCACGCCCAGGACACCGCCGAGCTGTCGTTCACCGACGTCGTCGTACCCAAGGAGAACCTGCTCGGTGAGGAGGGCGAGGGCTTCATCTACCTGATGATGAACCTCCCCCAGGAGCGGCTGATCATCGCCGCCCAGGCGGTCGCGGCGTGCGAGGCCGTGGTCGAGATGTGTCTCGACTACGCCAAGACCCGGGAGGCGTTCGGCAAGCCCATCGGCAAGTTCCAGCACAACCGGTTCCTGATCGCCGAGATGGCCACCGAGACCCGGGTGGCCCGAGCGTTCCTCGAGGACCTGTTGGCCCGGCACCTCGAGGGCAACCTGACCACGGTCGACGCGGCGATGGCGAAGTGGTGGACCACCGAGCTTCAGAACAAGCTGGTCAACCAGGGCGTCCAGCTCCACGGCGGCTACGGCTACATGATGGAGTTCCCGATCGCCAAGGCCTACATCGACAGCCGGATCTCCACGATCTACGGCGGCACCACCGAGATCCAGAAGGAGATCATCGGACGCAGCCTCGGGCTCTAGGGCCGACTCCCATGGGCCGACCATGTCGACCCGACATTCCCCGGCAGCCAGGAGATTCCCATGACCGACGTACTCGCCCAACGCCAGGAGATCGAGGCGGCCATCGCCGGTCGCAGCATCGCGGACGCCTTCGCGCAGACCGTCGCCACCCGGGGGGACGCGCCGGCGTACTCCGACAAGATCGGCGTCGAGGGTCCCGGCTGGCGCACGCTGTCGTGGCGGGAGCTGCGCGAGACGGCGCTCGACGTCGCTGCGGCGCTGGTCGACCTCGGGCTGGCACCCGGCGACCGGGTGGCGATGATGGCCTCCAACCGGATCGAGCACGTGCTCGCCGACATCGGCGCCATGCACGCCGGCGCCACCCCGATGTCGGTCTACAACACCCTCTCCGCCCATCAGGTCGCCTATGTCGCCGAGCACGCGCAACCCGCCGTGGTGGTCCTGGAGAACGCCGACCACGTCGCCCGCTGGGCGCCTGCCCTCGCTGACGGCAGCGTGCGTCAGGTCGTGGTCCTCGACCCTGCGGCCGCCCCGGACGGCGCGATCACCTGGGACGACCTGCTCGAGCGCGGTCGGACCAGCCGTTCCCGGCACGAGGCAGAAGTGGAGGCCCGGTGGCAGGCGATCGACCCCGAGCAGCCGGCCACGATCCTCTACACCTCGGGCACGACCGGGAACCCCAAGGGCGTGGTGATCACCCACCGCAACGTGCTCTTCGAGGTCGAGAGCACCACTCGGACCGCCGGGCTCGAGGACGAGGAGAACATCGGCGTCTCCTACCTTCCCTACGCACACATCGCCGAGCGCGTGCTCGGCATCTACCTGCCTCAGGTCCAGGGGGCACACCTGCACCTGATCGGCGACCCCGCCCAGCTCGTGGGAGCTCTGGGTGAGGTCCGGCCCACTCGGTTCTTCGGGGTCCCCCGGGTGTGGGAGAAGATCCAGACCGGTATCGGCGGCCTGCTGGCGATGGAGACCGACGAGACCAAGCGGCAGGCGGTTGCCGGGGCCATGGCGGTGGCGCGCGAGTACGTCGAGTCCCAGCAGATCGGGCAGCAGACCACACCCGAGCTCCAGGCCAGGTTCGAGGCAGCCGACGCGGCCGTGCTCACCCCGATCAAGTCCATGCTCGGGCTCGACCGGGTGACCTGGGCAGGCAGCGCCTCGGCGCCGATGCCCCTGGAGACGGCGTTGTTCTTCGCGGGCCTGGGCTTCGCGATCTACGACATCTACGGAATGACCGAGACCACGGGATCGGTCACCGCGTGCGGCCCGGGCAGCTTCCGGCTGGGCACCGTCGGCCGGGCCCAGCCCGGAATCGAGGTCTGCCTCGGCGACGACGGCGAGATCCTCACTCGCGGCCCGGTCTCCACGAGCGGCTACCACCTCAACCCCGAGGCGACCGCCGACCTGATCGACGCCGAGGGCTGGGTACACACCGGAGACATCGGTGAGATCGACGAGGACGGCTTCGTCAAGGTCGTGGACCGCAAGAAGGAGATGATCATCACCTCGGCGGGCAAGAACATCGCCCCCTCAAACATCGAGAACCTGCTCAAGGAGAGCCCCCTGGTCGGGCACGCGCTGGCCTACGGAGAGGGGCGCCCCTACGTCGTGGCGATCTTGACCCTGGACCCCGATGTCGCACCGGCCCTGGCCGGCAGGCTCGGGCTGGAGTACGACGATCTCGCGGACCTGGCTGGGCGCCCGGAGATCCTCGCCATGGTGGCCCAGGCGGTCGAGAAGGCCAACGAACGCCTCTCCCGGCCCGAGCAGGTCAAGCGGTGGTCGCTGCTTCCGGTCGAGTGGACCGCCGAGTCGGCCGAGCTCACTCCGACCCTGAAGCTGAAGCGGCGCGTCGTACACGCCAACTATGCGGAGGCGCTCGAGGAGCTCTACGCCCGCGACGCCTGAGATCTCGTGCTTGTCGATACCTTGTGCACGGCCTATTTCTGGTTATGATTGAGCCGAAGCGCGCCTGGCTCCGGCCGGCGAACCTCTCGTTGAAGCCACCGACCTGATGTTGGTGCCGTGCCCGTCACGACACTCGCGAACTAGTTGCCCTCTGTCCCCCTCGGGTGGACAAGTCAGGTCGGTGCGCCATGACAGCAGTCATCCAACCCGGAAGCCCGGGTCGTGCTCCCGCGTCACGGGACCGTTCGAGCCGTACCTTCGAGCTCTTCTCCCTCGCCGCTTCCACAGTCTCGGAGACCGAGCGCCAGAGCCTGTTGGACTCGGTCATCGTGATGCACCTCGACCTCGCCAACTCCGAGGCCGCGCGCTACCGCTCCCGCGGGATCGCACTCGACGACCTGCGTCAGGTGGCCTCCTTGGCGTTGACCAAGGCGGCGCGTGGCTACGACGTCAGCACCGGTCACGAGTTCCTGTCCTACGCGATCCCGACCATTCGTGGCGAGCTGCGCAAGCACTTCCGCGACCACGGCTGGATGATCCGACCACCGCGACGGATCCAGGAGCTCCAGGCCAGGATCAACGGGGCCGAGGGTCGACTCTCCAACCGACTCGGCCGCTCACCCAACCCCTCCGAGATCGCTGAGCACCTCGATGAGCCCCTCGACTCCGTGATCGAGGCCCTGGCCAGCGACGGTTGCTTCGTGCCCACGTCCCTGGACCACCCCGCCGGCGCGGAGGACGCGACCACCACCCTCGGCGACCTGCTCCACGACGACGACGCGCAGAGCCGGGCGAGCGAGGCCCGGCTCATCTTGGCCCCGGCCGTGCGCCGGCTGCGGCCCCGCGACCGTCAGATCCTGGAGATGCGGTTCTTCCAGGGCCTGACCCAGCGTGAGATCGCGGAGCGCATCGGGGTCACCCAGATGCAGGTCTCCCGACTCCTGACCCGGATCCTGGCTCAGTTGCGCGACCAGGTCGGCGAGATCCAGTCGGCCGGGCAGAACTGAGCACGGCCAGGCCCGGCTCGAGGCTGCTCGTGCCGGGCCGGCTGGCCGAACTGATTCCGGGGGCCGAGGTCGTCTCCGAGCTGGCGATCTAGACCATCTGCAGATCTGGTGGCCGGGCTGCCGGTGGGCGCAACTAGGGTCGGAAACCGGTTCGCCCCGAGGGAGTCACACCATGCACCGACAGATCGCCGGCAAGCTGACCGGCCGGGTCAGCAAGTGGGTCGTGCTCGCACTGTGGATCGTCGCCCTGGTCGTTGTCGGCAGCTTCGCCGGAAAGCTCACCGAGGTGCAGAACAACGAGGCCGCCTCCTGGCTGCCGGGCAACGCGGAGTCGACCCGCGCGCTGGCGAAGATGGCGCCCTTCCAGGACCCGAACGCCATCCCGACCACCGTGGTCTATGTGAAGAAGGTTGGCTTCACTCCCGCCGACCTCGTCACGATCAAGGCGCAGGCCGGTGAGCTCCAGGCAATGCCCGACGTCGTCGGTGACGTGATCGGGCCGATCCCCTCGACCGACGGCCAGGTCGTGCAGACCACGGTCACCTACGGCCTGGGGACCAACGGGTGGGCCAAGATGCCTGCCATCGCCGAGGGCATCACCTCGATCGCCACCGTCGACGGCGCCACGGTCTACGTCGCCGGTGCGGGCGGGCAGGCCGCCGACTCCGCGGAGGCGTTCGCCGGACTCGACGGCAGCCTGTTGGTGTGGACGCTCAGCGTGGTGATCCTGCTCCTGCTGTTGACCTACCGAAGCCCGATGCTGTGGCTGTTGCCGATCGTCTCCGCGGTCTTCGCGCTCGCCGTCGCCCTGGGACTGATCTACTTCCTCGCCCGCGACGCCGGCCTCACCGTCAACGGGCAGAGCCAGGCGATCGTGACGATCCTGGTGCTGGGGGCAGGCACCGACTACGCGTTGCTGCTGATCGCGCGCTACCGAGAAGAGCTCCGTCGCCACGAGGACCGGCACGAGGCGATGGCCTTCGCGCTGCACCGGGCGGCCCCGGCAATCATCGCCAGCGCCGGCACCGTGATCGTGGGCATGCTCTGTCTGGTGCTTGCCGAGATGAACTCGACCGCTGGGCTGGGTCCGGTGTGCGCGATCGGGATCGGCGTCGGCCTGCTCGCGATGACCACCCTGCTGCCGGCTCTGCTGGTGATCACCGGCCGTTGGGTGTTCTGGCCCAAGCGTCCTCATTTCGACTCCGACGAGCCGACGACGCGCGGACTGTGGGCCAGGGTCGGCAAGCTGATCGCCCCGCGACCTCGCAAGGTATGGGTGGCCACCGCGCTGCTGCTCGCCATTGCCTCGCTGGGTGTGCTCCAGCTCAACGCCAACGGCCTGTCCACCGAGGACTCCTACACCAGGGAGTTCGGTTCGGTGACCGGCCAGAAGGCGCTCACCGAGCACGGGCTCGCGGACAGCTCGACCCCCCTGATGGTCGTGGCCGACGCCGACCAAGCCGACGCGGTGGCCGCCGCCATGGGCACCGTGCCCGGCACCGAGCCGCCCAGCAAGCCGATCGCCAAGGACGGCGTCGCGTTTCTCACCGCCAACCTGACCGTCGACGCCACCACCCAGGCCGCGTTCGCCACCGTGGACGCGATGCGCGAGACGGTGCATGCCGTGCCAGGCGCCAATGCGCTGGTCAGCGGCACCTCGGCGATCTTCGACGACATGCAGGTCGCCTCTGCACGTGACAACCGCGTGATCATCCCGGTGATCCTCGTCGTGGTGCTGTTGATCCTGATGCTCCTGCTGCGTTGCCTGGCGGCGCCGTTGATCCTCGTCGGCACTGTGATCTTGTCCTTCGGTGCCGCTCTGGGCATCGGCACGCTGGTCTTCGAGCACGTCTTCGGCTTCGCCGGGGCCGATGCCAGCTTCCCGCTGTTCGTCTTCGTCTTCCTCGTCGCCCTGGGCATCGACTACAACATCTTCTTGATGACGCGCGTGCGCGAGGAGACCCAGACTCGTGGCACCCGGCAGGGGTCCTTGGTCGCCCTTGCCGCCACCGGAGGCGTGATCACCTCAGCCGGCCTGGTGCTCGCCGCCACCTTCACGGTCCTGGCCACCTTGCCACTTGTCTTCCTGGTCGAGCTCGGCTTCACCGTCGCGGTCGGCGTCATCCTGGACACGATGATCGTGCGCTCGGTGCTGGTCACCGCGATCAACCTCGACCTCGGCAGCAAGATCTGGTGGCCCAGCAAACTCGACCGCGGTGACGCGGGCGCGGCGCCGGAGGATGGCGCTCGCCACCGGGCCGAGGTCCCCGTCGACGCCTGAACCGCGGACGCCCGCCGACCGCGCGCCGGGGGCCAGTACTGTCAACGCCATGAAGCTCTCCACGATGCTGATGTATGCCGGAAACCCGCGAGAGGCCGCCGATCAGGTCGTCGAGCTCGAGCAGGCAGGGCTGGACACCGTCTGGGTGGCCGAGGTCTACGGCTTCGACTCCCCGACGTTGATGGGCTACCTCGCTGCCGTGACGGAGACCATCGAGATCGGCGCCGCGATCCTCAACGTCTACTCGCGTACGCCCACCCTGCTCGCCCAGACTGCCGCAGGCCTCGACAACGTCTCCGGCGGGCGCGCGATCCTCGGTCTCGGCGCCTCCGGTCCCCAGGTGATCGAGGGTTGGCACGGCATGCCCTACAGCAAGCCGCTGGGACGCACCCGCGAGGCGATCGACATCATCCGTGCCGCCCTGCGTCGCGAGGTGATCGAGCACTCCGGCGCCAGCTTCACCCTCCCGCTGCCCGCCGACCAGGGCACCGGTCTCGGCAAGCCACTGAAGCTGCTGACCCGCCCCGAACGCAGCGTGATCCCGATCTACCTCGCCGCACTGGGCCCCAAGTCGGTCGAGGGGGCCGCGGAGTACGCCGATGGCTGGCTGCCCTTCCTGTTCACTCCCGAGGGCGCCCCGAAGGTGTGGGGCGACGCCCTGGCCAAGGGGACCGCCAAGCGCAGTGCGGACCTCGGGCCCCTCCAGATCTCTGCCGGCGGAATGGTCGCTGTGGGAGACGACGTCAAGGGGATGCTCGACTTCGCCCGCCCGATGACCGCCCTCTACATCGGCGGCATGGGCGCTCGCGGCAAGAACTTCTACAACGACCTCGCCTGCCAGTACGGCTACGAGGCCGAGGCGAAGCTGATCCAGGACCTCTACCTCGACGGCAAGAAGAAGGAAGCCGAGGCCGCGGTTCCCCTCGAGCTGCTGGAGCAGGTCAACCTGGTCGGCCCCGAGGGCTACGTCAAGGAACGGATCGCAGCGTTCGCCGAGGCCGGGGTCACGAACCTCCAGATCGTGCCTGCCAGCGAGGACCCCGCCGCATTGGTGCGCCAGCTCAAGGAATGGGTCAGCTGAGCCCCGAGATGGCCGCAGGCACCCCCACGCCACAGCAGGTACGCCGCTCGCTGGCTCGTGCGGAGCGGGGGGCGGCACTCGACCTCGCCGAGGCGACCGTGCTGCTCAGCGCCCGTGACGAGGACCTGGAGCGCCTCTGCGCAGTGGCTGCGCGGGTGCGCGACGCGGGCCTCCTCGACGCCGGCCGCCCCGGGGTGGTCACCTACTCCCCCAAGGTGTTCATCCCGGTCACCCGGCTGTGCCGCGATCGCTGTCACTACTGCACGTTCGTGACCACCCCCGGACACCTCGAACGAGCCGACAAGGCTCCCTATCTCTCCCCCGACGAGATCCTCGCGATCGCCAACGAGGGCGCCGCCCTCGGCTGCACCGAGGCACTGTTCACCCTCGGCGACCGACCCGAGGACCGGTGGCCCGAGGCCCGCGCCTGGCTCGACGAGCAGGGCTACGACTCCACCCTGGCCTACCTGCGCGCGATGGCGATCCGGGTTCTCGAGGAGACCGGGATGCTGCCCCACCTCAATCCGGGCGTGATGTCGTGGGAGGAGATGAACCGGCTCAAGCCGGTCTCACCCTCGATGGGGATGATGCTTGAGACCACCTCTCGGCGGCTCTACGAGGAGAAGGGGCAGGCCCACCACGGGTCCCCCGACAAGGACCCTGCAGTCAGGGTCCGGGTCCTCGAGGACGCCGGCCGGCTCTCGGTGCCGTTCACCACCGGGCTGCTGATCGGCATCGGGGAGAACCTCACCGAGCGCGCCGAGTCGATCTTCGAGCTGCGCCGAGTGGCCCGTCAGTTCGGGCACGTGCAGGAGGTGATCATCCAGAACTTCCGCGCCAAGCCTGAGACCGCGATGCGTCACGTCGGCGACCTGGGCCTCGATGAGTACCTCGCCGCGATCGCGGTCTCCAGGATCGTGCTGGGCCCCAAGGTCCGGCTGCAGGCACCACCCAACCTCGTCGACCTCCCCGAGTGCGCGGCCCTCCTCGGCGCGGGTGTCGACGACTGGGGCGGGGTCTCACCGCTGACCCCCGACCACGTCAACCCTGAGCGACCCTGGCCCTCCCTGGAGCGGCTGCGATCGATCACCGCGACGGCTGGCTTCGAGCTCCGCGCCCGGTTGACCGTTCATCCGGAGTACGTCCTGGCCGGCGAGCCGTGGATCGACCCCCGGGTCTCGGCACATGTCGCTGCCCTGTCCGGGCACGACGGCCTGGTGCGGTCCGACGTACGCCTGCAGGGGCTGCCGTGGCAGGAGCCAGACGGCGGCTTCGCCTCAGTGGGCAGGACCGATCTGCACGCCGCGGTCGACACCGAGGGTCGTACGGCGGACCGCCGCTCCGACTTCGACAACGTCTACGGCGACTGGGACTCCCTCAAGGACTCGGTGCCGGTGGCTGAAGCAAGCCTCTCGGTGGTCGAGGAAGGTGCGAAACGAGCTGATCTCGCAACCGTGGCGTCCACGATGGCTCGGGGAACAGTCGCTCTGCGTGCGGCCGAGGCCGACCCCGGCAACCTCTCCGACGAGCACGCGCTCACGCTGATGACGGCGGAGGGCGACCTGCTCGAGCAGGTCTGCCGGCTGGCCGACGACCTGCGCCGCGAGACCGTGGGTGAGGACGTCACCTACGTGGTCAACCGCAACATCAACTTCACCAACGTCTGCTACGTCGGCTGTCGGTTCTGCGCGTTCGCCCAACGTCGCACCGACGCCGACGCCTACTTGCTCTCCCTGGACCAGGTCGCCGATCGCGCGGAGGAGGCCTGGGACCTCGGCGCGACCGAAGTGTGCATGCAGGGCGGGATCGACCCCGAGCTCCCCGGCACGGCGTACTTCGACCTCGCCGCCGCGGTCAAGCAGCGCGTTCCCGCGATGCACGTGCACGCGTTCTCGCCGATGGAGATCGTGAACGGGTCCTCCCGCACGGGGTTGTCCTTCGAGGACTTCTTGATCAAGGCCCGCGAGTCAGGTCTGGACACGATCCCGGGCACGGCCGCGGAGATCCTCGACGACGAGGTCCGCTGGGTGCTGACCAAGGGCAAGCTGCCCACCAGCACCTGGATCGAGATCGTCTCGACCGCGCACCGGGTCGGGATCAGGTCGAGCTCGACGATGATGTACGGCCACGTCGACAACCCCCGTCACTGGGTGCAGCACCTGCGGGTGCTGAGCCGGATGCAGGACGCCGCTACGGCTTCCGGCGTGGCCGGCTTCACCGAGTTCGTGCCGCTGCCGTTCGTGCACCACTCGGCCCCGATCTACCTGGCCGGAGTGGCCCGCCCCGGGCCGACCATGCGCGACAACCTCGCCGTGCACGCGATGGCACGGATCATGCTGCACGGACGGATCGACAACATCCAGACCTCCTGGGTCAAGCTCGGCATCGACGACACCAGGGCGATGCTCGCCGCAGGGGCCAACGACCTCGGCGGCACCCTGATGGAGGAGACGATCTCGCGGATGGCCGGGTCCGAGCACGGCTCGGCGAAGTCGGTCGCGGAGCTGCACGAGATCGGCGAGGGGATCGGGCGACCCGTCGTACAGCGAACCACCACGTATCAGCCGAATCCCGCACGAACAGGCGCGTCCTGACCTAGGCTCGAACGCATGACACGTGCGCTCGTCGCGGGTCTGGTTCTGATCCTGACGGGCGCAGCGGGTGGCTGTGCGAGCGGGTCAGGGGACCGGGCTCCGCGCTCAACCGACTGGTCCCCCGCCCCGGTGACCGTGCAGGGGATGAGCGTGCTCTCGCAGTCTGACGCGACCGGCTTGCGACTGCACACGGGCTCGGGTGCCAAGACGTTCCTGCCGGGAGTGAACCTGGGCAGCAGCGTTCCCGGACGTCAGCCCGGGGAGGTCGGCGGGATCGAGGCCGCGACCTACCGGACCTGGTTCGCGCAGATGGGCGGGTTGGGCATCCGCCTGGTCCGGATCTACACGCTGCACCCGCCGGCCTTCTATGCCGAGCTCGCGCGCTACAACCAGGCCCACGAACGCGCCCCGCTCTACCTCGTCCAGGGTGCCTACCTGCCCGACGAGAGCTACTTCGAGCCTGGCAAGACCCTCTATTCGCCCGCCGTCGACCAGTCCTTCAGCCGCGAGCTCGAAGACCTCTCCGCGGCCGTGCACGGCGACCTGACCCGCGACCCGGCCCCCGGCAAGGCCGGCGGCACCTACGACGTGGACGTCTCTCGCTGGCTCGCCTCCTGGATCATCGGCGTCGAGTGGGACCCGCAGGGAGTGGCCCAGACCGACCGCAAGAAGGCCGGCGCCGGCTACCGGCCCGGTCGCTACTTCGTCGCAACCAAGGACGCCTCGCCGACCGAGCGATGGATCACCAGACACATGGATGAGCTCGCCACTGCGGAGGCCGCGCGGGGTACGTCGGTGCCGATCGCCGCCGCCAACTGGCCCACGGCCGACCCCCTCGAGCACCCCACGGAGCCGATCGCCAGCGAGGACGCCGTCTCGGTCGACGCCATGCACATGCTTCCCACCTCGGCCTGGCCGGGCGGCACCTACGCGAGCTTCCACGCCTACCCCTACTACCCCGACTTCCAGCGCGACGAGCCCGGTCTCGACCAGACCACGTGGGCGGACGAGCCTGACCGGTACGCCGGCTACCTGCTCACCCTCAAGGAGCACTTCGCCGGCACGATGCCGTTGGTGATCAGCGAGTTCGGCGTACCTGCCTCGCTCGGGAGCGCCCACGTCGGGACCAACGGCCGCGACCAGGGCAACCACTCCGAGCAGGACGCGATGGGCATCGATGCCTCGCTGATGCGGATGATGGCCGAGAAGGGGATCTCCGGTGCCTTCGTCTTCTCCTGGGAGGACGAATGGTTCAAGCGGACCTGGAACACCATCGAGCACCAGGACCCTGAGCGTCGCCAGCTGTGGCACGACCCGCTGACCAACGAGCAGTACTTCGGGATCGTCGCCACCGACCCCGACAAGGTCCCCGACGCCGCCGTCGAAGCCACCCCCGCGTCGGGTGCCCTGAAGTACGTCTACATCTGGGCCGACCACTCCTGGGTGCACGTGGAGGTCACCGGTCGCGACGGAGCACCTACCAACCTCGAGATCAACGCCGACGCACTGCCCGGCGCGACGAAGGTCGACTACCGCTTCACCGTCGACACGGCCGCCTCGACCGCCAAGGCCGAGGTACGTCGGGCCTTGGACCCGATCCGCCTGGACACCACCGGCGTCTACCGGCCGGGCGCTGCCGCGCCGTGGCACGACTACGCGCTGATCATCAATCGCAGCTTCGCCGACCGTCCTGCCGAGTACGAGCCGGTGGGCGATCTCGTCGAGGGCAGC
>JBDSBU010000042.1:0-23693 GCA_039921445.1 Marmoricola sp.
GCGACGCTAGCGAACGCAGATCAAGGCTTCGACGTCGCCTGTTTGAACCGAGCAGTTCCTACCGGTCTACACCACCTGCACCTATTGTCCGGGTCTATCGTGACTTCTGATCTCTTCTTCCCCCAGACTTTGCGTCGAGCTACAGCGAGTCCGGGGAGGGACTGTGAAGGAGCAAGAAGCAGACGTACCCGCCATGGTGACCGCACTGATCGGGCGCCGGGTGCGCACCGACCTGCCGGACACCGAGCTCGAGTGTTCAGCGCCCGAGCTCGCTGCGCCCGAGTGTTCGACACCCGGGTCGTCCGAGGCTTCGGCCTCGACTGGCAAGCACTGGATGATCCCGCTGCCGAGGCAGATCGTCCCCGCCCACGACGACTTCGAGCCCCTGCCTTCCTATTTCCCACTGGTCGACACCGGCCCGGACCCCCTAATGATCGCCGCACCCCCCGCAGCGCCAGCAGCACCCGCAGAGCCCGCAGCGCCCGGAGCACTCTCAGCGCAGCCTGCGGCGAGCGCGGTCCCGGAACGGGCACGCTGGAGCCGCGCCGGCTGGCCGCGCCGCGCCCTGTGGCTGGTCCTGGCCCCCTTGGTGCTGCTCACCGGTTGGACGGCAACGATGGCTGCAACCCAGGCGACGCAACCGCGACTGAGCCAGCTCGCACTGTGCGTCTTCGGTCTCGTAGTGGTGTGGAAGCTGCTGAGCGCCACCCCGCCCGTGTGCGTGGACCTGATCGGGTCGGAGCTCCGGGTCTCGAACGGTCGCCGCGTGGAGACCTTCCACCTCGCCTCGCCGTACCTTCGCGTGCGGCTCGTCGGTGAGGTCGAGACCCCCTCGTGGCGCCTGGAGCTCGAGCGCACCGACGGGACCGACCTCGTGCTGGGTGAGCCCACGGTTCGCTCCGCCGAGCTGCACCCGGTGGTGCTGCACCACCAGGCGGTTGCCCAGCGCCTGCGCACCCAGCTTCAGGAGCGGTCCCACCGCTGATTGCCCGCACACTCGCTAACCTGCCCTCATGCCGTTGCCCATCGAGGACTATGCCGCCGTCGGAGACGGGCACACCGCAGCGCTGATCGGGATCGACGGCTCCCTGGACTGGTTGTGCCTGCCTCGCTTCGACTCCCCGGCATGCTTTGCCGCCCTGGTCGGTGAGCCTGGCAACGGGCACTGGTTGATCGGCCCCGACGAGGAGCACACGGCCAGCAGGCGCTACGTCGATGACACCGGCGTCCTGGAGACGACCTACACCACCGACCACGGCGAGATCCGGGTCACCGACGTGATGCCCACCGGCGATCGCCGGGCCGATCTGGTCCGGCGCATCGAGGGCGTCCGCGGCACCGTCCGGGTGCGGCACCGATGGCTGGTGCGTTTCGACTACGGGAAGATCCGTCCCTGGGTGCACCGGCAGGAGGTCGCTGGGGTGCCTGCCATCGTCGCCACCGCCGGTCCGGACAAGCTCGTTCTCACCGGCCCCCGACTGCCGCCCGCAGTCGACGGCCATCACGAGGAGACCTTCGAGGTCGAGGCCGGCGACCGTCTCGACTTCGTACTGACCTGGGTCCCCTCCTACCGGGACGCGCCCGATCCCTTCGACATCGACGAGCGCCTGCGCCACACCTTGACCGAGCAACAGGAGTGGGCTGACGCGTGCCACTACGAGGGCCGCTGGCGCTCGGCAGTGGTGCGCAGCCTCGTGACGCTGCGTGGCCTGACCCATCACGACACCGGCGGCATCGTGGCGGCCCCGACCACGTCGTTGCCCGAGAGCTTCGGCGGCGAGCGCAACTGGGACTACCGCTACTGCTGGCTGCGCGACGCCGCCCTCACTCTGGAGGCGTTGATCGCGGCCGGTCGGCCCGACAGCGCCTGTCACTGGCGCAACTGGCTGCTGCGCGCGATCGCGGGCGACCCCAAGGACATGCAGGTGATGTACACCGTCGACGGCGGGCGCAACCTGCCCGAGCGAGAGCTCGACCACCTCTCGGGGTACGCCGGCTCGGTTCCCGTCCGAGTGGGCAACGGGGCCGTCGGCCAGCTCCAGACCGATGTCCTCGGTGAGGTGATGTCCGCGCTGTCGGCCGCACGCCGAGACGGGTTGACCGAGACCCGTGACAGCTGGAGCCTGCAACGCACCCTGATCAACGACATGGCCGAGAACTGGCAGCGCGCTGATCACGGCATCTGGGAGATCCGCGGCCCACAACGGCACTTCACCCACAGCCGCGTGATGGTCTGGGCGGCCTTCGACCGGGCGATCGAAGGGGTCGAGCAGCACGGGCTCAAGGGCCCGGTGGAGAACTGGCGCCGGATCCGCGAGGAGGTTCGGGCCGAGATCATGGAGCGCGGGTACGACGCCGAGCGCAACACCTTCGTGCAGCACTACGACACCCGCGAGGTCGACGCCTCGTTGCTGGTCCTCCCCCAGGTCGGGTTCCTGCCCGGGGACGACCCGATGATCCTGGGCACCATCGCCGCGGTCGAGCAGGACCTGATGCAAAACGGCCTGTTGCTGCGCTATCGCACCACCTCCGGCGTGGACGGCCTCGAGGGCGAGGAGCACCCGTTCCTGGCTTGCTCGTTCTGGCTGGTCTCCGCCTACGCCCTTGCCGGGCGAACGGGTGAGGCGACCGATCTGATGGCGCGCCTGGTCGCACTCACCAACGACGTGGGCCTGCTCAGCGAGGAGTACGACCCCATGGAGTCGCGAATGGTGGGCAACTTTCCCCAGGCCTTCTCACACCTGACCCTCGTCGGTGCGGCGATCCATTTGGCCAACGCCGGCGCTTGACAGAACGTAGTATTGACGACATAACGGCGAGCGAAGCCCATCGCTCGTCGGCTGGGGAGCATGCAATGCGCGAGCACGACAGGTCTGAGCCCGCACGGGAGACATGCGCGCCCGAGCCGGCCCACGACATTCCGGCCACCGCCACGTGGCGTCGCCGCAACCGCTTCCGCGCCCTGGTCCTGGCCGGGCTGGCAGCCGCCGCGGCCGCAGTCGGCTGGACTGCGCGCCAGCTCGTCGACGACCGAGCCGACGGTCGACTCGACCTGCTCGTGGCGGCGGTCCTGGCGGCCGTCGGGCTGTGGGCGCTGGTGACCGCCACCCCGCCGCGGGTGATCCACCTCCACGGTTCGCTGCTCGAGGTCGGGTCAGCGCGCGGGATGGAGCGCTTCGACCTCACCGACCCCACACTCCAGCTCGACCTGCTCGGCAACCCCCGCTCGCGCACCTGGCAGCTGGTCGTGCACCGTCTCGACGGCAGCGTGCTGCGACTCGACGCCCACGACACCGAGCCGGTGATTCTCGAGCGAGTGGTCCGGCACTACGCCGCCTTCGCCGAGAGGCGTCGATCCCAGCACTGGTCGCTCGGCGACTGAGCCAGGATCCCGACCCTCGGAGCGCACGACCACCACGCCGGCCAGGATGAACAGACCCCCCAGCAGCTGCACCGGCCGAGGGAGCTCCGCGAGCAGCAGCCAGGCGAAGAGCACCGCGAAGATCACCTCGGAGAGGCCGACGAACGAGGCAAGCTTGGCCCCAAGCACGCGCGCGGCGGCGATGCCGGTGACATAGGCCATGGCTGCGGCGAACACTGCCAGCTCCAGGATGGCGGCCCACCAGGGCGCCTGGAATCCGGCGAGGTCCACGTCAGCGGCGGGAAAGGTCATCGGCAGCACACCGGCGTACCCCAGGACCGCGAAGCCCACGCCGGCGACCGTCAGTCCGCCTCCGGCGAGCGCGATCGGCGGGAGTGACGCCTCGTGGGACTGACCGGAGAGCAAGAAGTACGACGCCAGACCGAAGGCCGCGAGCAGGCCCCAGAGGACTCCCACGCCATCGACACTCACCTGCCCGCCGCCGGCGATCGGCAACAGGTCCAGGACGAGCAGCAGTCCGACCAGGGCCAGCACGATCCCGAGGACGGTCGGCGGCTGCGGCAGGCGTCGCGCAGCCAGGCACTGCCAGGCCACCACGAGCACCAGAGCGAGGTACTCCAGCATCAAGGCGACGCCCACCGAGAGGTGCTGCACGGCGTAGAAGAAGGCCAGCTGCGGCAGCGCGACGGCGCACGCGCCATAGGCGACCACCTGTCGCCAGGAACGCCACAACAGCTGCCAGTTTCCGGCAAGGGCTCGGGCGGCCGGCACCGCGAGCAGCAGCGATGCCCCGGCGATGCGCAGGAACACCACGGAGCCGGGGGTCCAGCCGGTTTCCAGCAGCGACTTGGCAAACGGGCCGGCGGTGGCGAACGTGGCGGCCGAGAGCAGCGCGATCGCGATCCCTGCACTCGTGGACCTCGAGGACATCCTTCACCACCTGTCATGAGCAATCGTCTAAGACACCGGTTACTGTAGAAGGCCCGACCGTCAGGAGTCAAAATGAATTTCGCTCATGACACCGAGGTCGCCTTGGTGGACGCAGCAGCACTGGTCAACACCGCCCCTCAGCAGGAGGGGCAAGAACCAGCCGACTGTGAGCAGCTGGGCACTCCCGCCGATCTGGTGCACTTCCTCGACGAGCACTCCTGGTCGGGATCTCGCCTCGGCGGCGAGGCGGAGCTGCAGCAGGTGCGGGACCTGCGGGCCCGGCTGCGACGCTTCTGGGAAGCCGAGGAGACCGACCTGGTGAGGCTGGTCAACGACATCCTCGCCGAGGCGCGGGCACTGCCTCAGCTCGTCGACCACGACGGGTACGGCTGGCACATCCATGCGGTCCCGCCGGATGCGCCCTTGGTCACCAGGATGGCGGTCGAGGCTGCGATGGCCATCGTGGACGTGATCAGGGCCGGTGAGCTGGACCGGCTCAAGACCTGTGCGGCCTCCGGCTGCGACGACGTCGTCGTCGACCTCTCGCGCAACCGCTCACGGCGCTTCTGTGAGGGTGGCTGCGGCAACCGGGAGAACGTGCGCGCCTACCGGACCCGGCAGCGCAACGACTAGGACTGGGTCGGTCAGGTGGTCGGCCAGATCGTCGGCCAGGTCGCCGGCCAGGTCGTCGTTCAGTAAGTCGCCGCGGTGCCGCGTCGGTGGCGGATGACGTCGCGGGCGAACTCCAGTCCCGAGGTCATCGTCAGCACCACTGCGCCGACCAGGAAGACGGTGGTGATCCACCACAAGAGCAGGCCGGGCGTCCTCAGGCTCCCCTCGAGCAGACCGAAGGGCGCCACGAAGCCACCCAGCGCCATCGCTTGGAAGGTGGTCTTGACCTTGCCGCTCTGCTTGGCCGGCATCACGACGTCCTTGGCGACCGAGAGTCGGGCAAAGGTCACCGACCACTCGCGCACCAGCACCAGAATCGTGAAGGTCCACCACAGCCAGGCAGGGAGGAAGTCGTGGATCACCGCAAGCCCGATGAAGGCCATCCCGGTGATCGCCTTGTCAGCGATCGGGTCGGCGATCTTGCCGAAGTCCGTGACGAGGTTGTGCTTGCGAGCCAGGTCCCCGTCGATCTTGTCGGTGATCATCGCGGTCACGAACAGCACGAAGGCGACCCAGCGCCAGGTCACGTCGGCCCCGCCGTCGTGGAGCAGTGCCCAGCCGAAGAAGGGCACCATCACGATCTGCAGGGTGGTCAGCGCGTTGGGGACGTTCCAGTTGCTGACCTGTCGCGCTGCCGGCTCAGCGTGGCTCATCGTCCCTTCCCTGCTGCGATCAGATCGACTCCCTCGGAGGCGACCACCGAGGCTGCGATCATGTCACCGACCGAGACCTCGCCGAACAGCCCCTCCAGGAAGGTCGAACCGTCGACCTCCGGCCCCTGGTGGGCGGCCCGTCCCTCGACTGCGTCGCCGTCGACGGACTCGACCAGGACCACCACCTGCTCCCCGATCCGCTCCTCGGCGCGCTGGGCGGTGAGCTGCTCGCTCAGGGCGGTGACGTGCTCGAGGCGCTCGTCGATCTCGTCCTGGTCGAGCTTGCCCTCGAGACGTTCGGCCTCGGTGCCGTCCTCGTCGGAGTAGCCGAAGATGCCGATCGCGTCCAGGCGCGCCTCGACGAGAAAGTCGCACAGCACCTGGAGCTCCTCCTCGGTCTCGCCTGGGAAGCCAACGATGAAGTTGGAGCGCACGCCAGCGGTCGGTGCCTGCGCCCGCACCTGGCCGAGCAGCCCCAAGAAGGACTCTGAGTCACCGAAACGCTTCATCCGGCGAAGCAAGGCGTGGGAGGCGTGCTGGAAGGACAGGTCGAAGTACGGCGCCACGCCGGGTGTGGAGGCGATCGCCGTGACCAGTCCCGGTCTGGTCTCGGCGGGCTGGAGGTAGGAGACCCGCACGCGCTCGACGCCGTCGATCGCGGCCAGCTCGGGAAGCAGGGTCTCGAGCAGGCGGAGGTCGCCGAGGTCCTTGCCGTAGGAGGTGGAGTTCTCGCTGACCAGGAACAGCTCCTTGGTCCCCTGCGCGGCCAACCATCGGGCCTCGTCGAGGACCTCGGAGGGCCGCCGGGAGACGAACGAGCCTCGGAAGGAGGGGATGGCACAGAAGGTGCATCTACGGTCACACCCCGACGCGAGCTTGAGCGGAGCCATCGGGCCCGAGTCGAGGCGACGGCGTACGGTCCGGGGGCCGCTGGCCGGCGCACCTGTTCCGATCTCGGCGAGCCCAGCCCCGCTGTGCCCTGGGACGCTGGTCGCGCCCGCGGAAACCACGTCACCGCGCGCAGCAGGTGAGATCGGCAGCAGCCTGCGGCGGTCCTGCGGGGTGTGCGGGTGCAGCTGCTCCCCCGCCAGCACCGAGCGCAGCCGCGCAGCGATGTCGGGGTAGTCGTCGAATCCGAGCACCGCGTCGGCCTCAGGCATCGACGCCGCGAGGTCGGCACCGTAACGCTCAGCCAGGCAACCGACCGCGACCACGGCACGGGTGATGCCCGCACCGGTTGGGTCCTTGAGCTCGGCTGCGGCCAGCAGGGTGTCGACGCTGTCCTTCTTGGCCGCCTCCACGAAGCCGCAGGTGTTGACCACCACGGTCTCCGCATCCGCAGGGTCCTCCACGAGTCGGAACCCACCCGCCTCGAGCCGCCCGGCGAGCTCCTCGGAGTCGACGTCGTTGCGGGCGCAGCCGAGCGTCACCATCGCGACGGTGGTCAGCGAGGCGGTTTCGGGGGCAGGAGGGTGCTCAGCGATGTCCATGGGTTGTCGTCAAGTATGACCGACAGGTCCCGCCCAGCCCCAATCGAGCGGCGTCGCTAGCCGAAGGTACGGCTGGCGGCACCCGAGGTGGAGCCCACCGCTCCGCGCGCCTTGCCGAGCACAGAGACCTTCACGGCCGCCCCGTTGCTCGCCGTGACCTCGAAGGGAGCCATCCCGATCACCTGCTGCCGCTGCCCCTTGAGCAGCTCGCCGGCCCACAGGATTCGGCCGTCCCGATCGCGTACGACGACCTGCGGGGTCGTCACGGACGCGGCCACCCGCAATGGCGCCAGCGTGCTCTTGGGGGGTCTCGGCGTGGAGCCTGCGGCGAGGCCAGCGGTGTCGACGACCTCTGGAGCGGGACTGACCAGCTCCTGCGGGGTGTCGGAGAAGATCCGTGCGCCACCCCACACCAGCGCGAGCGCCACGACGCAGGCCGCCAGCAGGCTCCAACGTGGGCCGGAGAGGCTTGCCCTCACCCCGCCACCGATGCCCGAGGCGAGCTCGGCCTCGAAGACCTGGCGGGCTTCGATCTCGGGGTGGGCGAAGTGGTCGTCGTAGGTCGCCACCAGTGCTGCGGCGTCGAGGCCGAAGACGCGGGCGAGCGTGCGCAGGTGGCCGCGGGCGTAGAAATCGCCGCCACACGGCTCGAAGTCGTCGACCTCGAGGCACTCCAGGACATGGGGCCGGATCCGGGTTCGCTCGCTCAGCTCCTCGATGCTCAACCGCGCCCGGGCACGAGCCGCAGCGATCTGAGGCCCGATCACCAGCTGACGATCAGCGGGCGCGGAGTCGACGCTCGCCGGGTGGTGGGCGACGTCGTCGAGACGGACCGTCACGATCGGGGCAGCAGAGGTGCGCTGGACCGGGATGGCGGGCGGGTCGGGCAACATCCGCACCGTCTCGCGGACCACCTCGGCGCGGGCAGCGGGCAGGGTGGCACGTCCAGGGTCCACCGGTTCGAACTCGAACTCGCGCTCGGGCTCCGACTCGGGCTCCGACTCGGGCTCCGACTCGGGCCCGGACTGGGGTTCGGGTTCGGCGTGCTCGGACATCGACTCGGACAAGGATTCGGGCAAGGACTCGGGACCAGCCGCGGAGTCCTGGGAGGTGAGCGCTGCGTTCTCGCTGTCGGTGGCAACCCGGGCGATGCTGGACCGCGTGACGACGAGCACCTGCGTGCGGCCGGCAGCGAGCAGGTCGAGGTCCTCCACGAGGTCACCGGCAAGACCCTCGCTGTCCACCACTGTGGTCACGGCCAGCGCCACGGCGTACTGCTGGGTCGGCTCGCTGCCGTCCTCACGGGCCTCTCGGGCGTGCAGCACGATCTGACCGTCATGAACCAGGGCGCCGAGCCCACGGCCCCCGGGGTGCACCTCGACACGGTCGATGTCCTCCCAGGGCAGTCCGCTCCAGGTCTCCCCGCGGCGGATCCGCACGCCCTGCTCGTCGGCCAGCATCAGCGGTGCCCGACTGTCGCGCACGACGAGGAGCTGCACCACCCCGATGGCGCCGACCACCAGGCACAGCGACCAGTCCAGCAGAGCACCGCTCTGGAGTGCCCGTGAGAACCAGGCCACCGTCACGACTGCGGCGAAGATCCCCACGGCGGCGGCGAGGCGGGCGTTGTGCCGGACCTGTAGGCCCATCACTGGTCTCCCTGCAGGTTGGCGATGACGTCATCGAGGTCATCGGGCTTGATCATCACGTCGCGTGCCTTCGATCCCTCGCTGGGACCGACGATCCCGCGGCTCTCCAGGATGTCCATCAGTCGCCCGGCCTTCGCGAACCCGACCCGCAGCTTGCGCTGGAGCATCGAGGTCGAGCCGAACTGCGTCGAGACGACCAGCTCGATGGCTGCGACGACCAGGTCCAGGTCATCGCCGATGTCGTCGTCGAGATCGCGCTTGGCCGAGACCGTCGCGGTGACGTCGTCTCGGTAGTTCGGCTCCAGCTGGGTCTTGCACTGCGCGACCACCTGGGCGATCTCGGCCTCCGTGACCCAGGACCCCTGCACCCGCACTGCCTTGGAGGCGCCCATCGGCAGGAACAGTCCGTCACCCTGGCCGACCAGCTTCTCGGCACCCGGCTGGTCGAGGATGACCCGACTGTCGGCCAGCGAGCTGGTGGCGAAGGCGAGCCGCGAGGGCACGTTGGCCTTGATCAGCCCGGTGACGACGTCCACCGACGGTCGCTGCGTGGCCAGCACCAGGTGGATGCCCGCCGCGCGGGCGAGCTGGGTGATCCGGACGATGGCGTCCTCGACGTCACGGGGAGCCACCATCATCAGGTCGGCCAGCTCATCGACGATCACGCACAGATAGGGGTACGGCGCGAGCACCCGCTCGCTCCCGACCGGGACCTGCACCTTGCCCGCACGCACCGCCTTGTTGAAGTCGTCGACGTGACGGAACCCGAAGTTGGCCAGGTCGTCGTAGCGCATGTCCATCTCGCGCACGACCCAGGCCAGCGCCTCGGCGGCCTTCTTGGGGTTGGTGATGATCGGGGTGATCAGGTGTGGGATGCCTTCGTAGGCATTGAGCTCGACCCGCTTGGGGTCGACCATGATCATCCGCACCTCGTCCGGCGTGGAGCGCATCAGGATCGAGGTGATCATCGAGTTGATGAACGACGACTTTCCCGAGCCGGTCGCGCCGGCGACGAGCAGGTGCGGCATCTTGGCCAGGTTGGCCACCACGAAGCCACCCTCGACGTCCTTGCCGAGCCCGACGACCATCGGGTGGTGGTCGTTGCGGGCGTTGTTGCTGCGAAGCACGTCGCCGAGCGAGACCACCTCCTTGTCGGTGTTGGGGATCTCGATGCCGACCGCGGACTTGCCCGGGATCGGGCTCAGGATCCGGACGTCGGCCGAGGCCACGGCATAGGAGATGTTCTTGGCGATACCGGTGATCTTCTCGACCTTGACCGCCGGCCCCAGCTCGACGATGTAGCGCGTCACGGTGGGACCACGGGTGTAGCCAGTGACCTGAGCATCGATCTCGAACTCGTCGAGCACCTGGGTCAGGCGCTCGACAACGGCGTCGGAGGCCTTCGAGCGAGCCTTGTGCACCGATCCGGGCTTGAGCAGCTGGCTGTCGGGAAGCGAGTAGGTGACGTCCCCGGAGAGCGAGAGCTGCTCCACCCGTGCGGGCAGCGGCGTGTGCGGCGGCGGTTCGAGAGCCTCCTTCTCACCGGTCTCGACCGGGCCGGTGAGCTCGAGATCGACATCAGCCTCGGCATCGGTAGGAACGCCCTTGCGACGACCCCGACGCTTGAGCTCGCGTCCTTCGATCACCGGCGAGTCGTAGGCCGGGTCACCCATCTCTGGGTCGATCTCCGGCTCTTCACCGGCGCGACGGCCTCGGGTCCGAGCACCCGGGGCCGGTTCAGGCTCCGCCTCGTCGGCCGGGTGCCTGCCCATGATCCGTTCGCCGAGCTCGCGCAGTCGCGCGGGCACCTGGTAGACCGGGGTCGCGGTCACCACGAGCAGCCCGAAGAGCGAGAGCAGCGAGAGCAGCGGCACCACCACGTAGGCGGACTGCAGCAGGTCGAGCAGGAGCTTGGAGACGACGAACCCGATCGCGCCACCGGCCTGCTGGAGAGCAGTGGTGTCGCCGAGCTCAGGGGCGGGCGAGCCGTTGGCGATGTGCACGATGCCCAGGACACCGAAGAGCAGGGCGGTCCAGCCGACCACCTGACGCCCGGCGGGGCCGTTGGCGTCGGGGTCGCGCAGGTTGCGCCATGCCACGAAGCACAGCAGCAGCGGAACGAACCAGGCAAGAAGTCCGACCGAGCCGGCCACGACCGTGCGTGTGAAGTTTCCGATCGCCCCAGGCAGCTGCCACCAGACGGCTGCGGCCACCACCAGGGCGATGCCGACCAGGAACAGGCCCGCACCGTCGCGTCGGTGCTCGGGCTCCAGCTCCCCGGCCGTGTGCCCGATGCGGCGTACTCCAGCACCGATCGAGTGCGCGATCCCCAGCCATCCGGTGACGAGCAGTCGCCCGATGGCGGCGAAGAGCCGGAAGACCGGACCCTGACCGTTGCGGACCGCTCGAGGGGCAGGGCGGTTGGCCGGCGTCCGGGCACCGCCCTTGCGGGTGCTCGAGCCTGAGGAGGGCTTTCGCCCTTTGCTGTTCCCGGTCGCACGGGGTCGCGAGGTCGAGCTCCCTTGCCCTGTCTTGCGGGCAGGGGTGCTCTTGCTGCGCGACGCCGAGGGGGAAGACGTACGGGTCGCCATGCCGGGAATCTACCCCGGTTACCACTCCTGACCCTTGCGTCACACGCCGCACAGGAGCCTTGTCGCCCTTTCGCCTAGGCTCGGGAGATGACCGCTGCCACTGCCTCGACCACGCCCTGGACAGGCCAGCTGAAGGACTTTCTGGGCCAGTACGCCGTCGCAGCCGTGATCTTCAGCGCAGTGGACGCGGTGTGGCTGACGCTGATCGCCCCGAAGCTCTACGACAACCTCCTGGGCGACCTGCTGGCCCAAGAGCCGCGTGTCGGTGCGGCGGTGGCGTTCTACGCGCTGTTCGTCGCAGGCCTGGTGCACTTCGTCGTGCGTCCAGCCCTGGCGGCCGGTTCCCGACGTCAGGCGATGCTTGCCGGCGGGTTCTTCGGCCTGGTCACCTATGCGACCTGGGACCTCACCAGCCTGGCCGTCCTGGCCGGGTTTCCTGCCCTGCTCGTGCCGATCGACCTCGCCTGGGGCACCGTGCTCTCAGCAGGGGTCAGCGTGGCGACGTACGCCGCCGTGGAGAAGCTGCGATCCAGGAACACCGCGCGCCTCGAGCCCTAGGGCCTAGGAGACGCGCTTCTGGTCCGGGATCTCAAGCTCGTCGGCCACCCGGAGGGGCAGTCGTAGCCGGAAGGTGCTGCCGCGGCCTAGCTCCGAGGCGACCAGGATCTCACCGCCGTACATCTGGGCGATGCGCCGCGAGATCGCCAGGCCGAGGCCGGTGCCGGGTATCGAGAGCGCCTCGGGGTTGCTCGATCGGTGGAAGGCCGAGAACAGGTGCACCTGGTCGGCGCCGGAGATTCCCAGACCGGTGTCGGCGCACAGCACGATGGCGTGCGCACCGTCGGTGCGGACCTCGAGCTCCACGGTGCCACCGGGCAAGGTGTACTTCACGGCGTTGCCGGCCAGATTGTTCAGCACCTTGCCGAGCTCGTCGGCGTCGCCGGTCACGATCACCGGGCAATCCGGAATCGTTGCGGTGAACGAGATCCGTCCCTGCTCGGCCTGGACTGTCAGCAGGTCGAGCGACTGCCGGGCCAGCTCGCACAGATCGACCGGTTGACGCACAGTCTCGCGCTTGTCCTGGACCTCGGAGTACCTGAGCAGGTTCTGCACCAGACGGTTGAGGCGGTCGGCGTTGCGGGAGATTGCATCGACCGAGTCGATGCCGGTGTCGAGGTCCTCCAGCAGCTCGATGTGGCCGATGATCGAGGTCAAGGGGGTCTTGAGCTCGTGGGAGATCGTGGCGATCAGCTCGCTCTTGTAGCGCGCGAGCTCCTGTAGATCCCCCACGAGGTGCCGTTCGCGGTCGTAGAGGCGCGCGTTGAGCACCACCCGCCCTAGGGCGCGACCCACCTCGAGCATCGCCTCCTGCTCCTCATGGGTCCACGGAAGCTCCTCGACGTTGCGCACGAGCAGCACGTAGCCCAGCAGCTCTCGGGCCACTCCCACCGGTGCCACCAGCAGACCCCGCGCCGGGTCCTCGCTGATCAGCTGCATCAGTAGGGCGCGGTGCTCGGGCCGCATCCGGCTGGCCGGGTCGGAGACCTCCTCCAAGGTCAGCGTGATCGTCCGGCCCAGCTCCCACGCCCGTTGGGCGAGGTGACTCTTGAGCTCCACCAGCTCCCGATTCGTCTCCGTGTTCGCCGGTGGGTAGGCCGCAGACGACTCGACTTGGCCGAGGTCGCCGCTCGGGAAGCACCGGATCCACAGGCGCTCGGTCTGCAGTCCCTTGGCCACCCCTTGGGCAGCCTCGTGGAGCGACTGGTCGAGCTCGGCGATCTGGCCGGCGTAGGAGACCGAACGCAGCATCTCCCCCATCCGCACCTGGTCGCCGAGGCGTTCGCGCTGCTGGGCGTTGTACATCGCCAGGCCTGCCTGGACGACGAACATCTCGAGCAGCTCGCGCTGTTGCTTGTTGGGTATCCGGCCGCCGGGCGGCAGGTCCACCGCCATGTTGCCGAGCAGCTGACCGGTCGCGGAGTGCAGCGGCGCGTAGAGGGCGTCCAGAGGATGCCATGCGTCCGGGGAACCGTCCGGCTCGAAGTCGGGCACCCAGGCGGACTCCTCGAGAGCGTCCGGCATCCGGTCGTGCGGGACGAAGCGGAGCACGCCCCACTCGTCGGCCTGCGCGAACTCGTTGAAGATCGAGGCCACCGGGGTGCGGCGACCGATGATCTGCTCGCGAACGTCAGCCGGGCCGGCGACCGTCGTCATCACGAACGTGTCACCTTCGAGCCGAGCGATCGCAGCGATGCCATAGCCGAGGTCCTCGACGACGCCGCGCGCGATCTCATCGAGGACCTCGGAGAGATCGGTCGAGGAGTTCACGCGTCGCATCAGCTCGTAGAGGCGCTTGAACCCCTCGGCACGCGGAGACTCTGCCATGTGCATCGGTGAACCCGCCCACCTTTCAACGAGAGACAAGGGCTTGCGAAACCTCAGTCTAGGTTGATTGGTCCCAATGTGTCTGGAAATGGAATTACGAGACCGGGAGTCTCGTCCTGCGTCCGGCGCCGCAGTGCGGTCGCGACCCGGTCTCAGGCCTCGAGGACCACCGGAATGATCATCGGGCGCCGTCGGTGGGTTCCGCTGACCCAGCGTCCGACCACACGTCGGATGTTCTGCTGCAGCTGATGGTGATCAGTGACTCCCTCGGAGACCGCCTTGTCGAGAGCCTGGATGATCGGCCCCTTGATCGCGTCGAAGGTGGTGCCGTCCTCGGCGAATCCGCGGGCATGGATCTCCGGGCCGCTGACGACCTTGCCGGTCTGGGAGTCGATCACCACGATCACCGAGATGAAGCCCTCCTCGCCCAGGATCCGGCGGTCCTTGAGAGAGGACTCGGTGATGTCGCCGATGGAGCTGCCGTCGACGAAGACGTAGCCACAATCGACCTTTCCGACGATGCTGGCCTTGCCGTTCACGAGGTCGACGACGACGCCGTCCTCGGCCATGACCACGCGCTCGCGCGGGATCCCGGTCGCCACTGCGAGATCGGCGTTGGCGCGCATGTGCCGGATCTCCCCGTGGACGGGGATCACGTTGCGAGGCTTGACGATGTTGTAGCAGTAGAGCAGCTCGCCGGCGCTGGCATGTCCGCTGACGTGCACCATGGCATTGCCGGTGTGCACCACGTTGGCGCCCCACCGCGCCAGTCCGTTGATCACCCGATAGACCGCGTTCTCGTTGCCGGGGATCAACGAGGAGGCGAGCACGACGGTGTCGCCCTCCTCGATGTGGACGAAGTTGTGGTTGCGCTGGGCGATCCGGCTCAGGGCCGACAGCGGCTCGCCCTGCGAGCCGGTCGAGATCAGCACGACCTTCTCCGGCGGCATGTCCGCGGTCGCCTTGGCGTCGATCAACAGGCCCGGTGGCACGTTCAGGTAGCCGAGGTCGCCGGCGATCGCCATGTTGCGCACCATCGAGCGCCCGACGTAGGCCACCTTGCGGCCGTGATGTGCGGCCGCGTCGAGCACCTGTTGCACCCGGTGCACGTGCGAGGCGAAGCAGGCCACGATGATCCGCTGCTCGCTGTTGTGGAAGACCCGGTCGAGGACCGGCGCGATGTTCTTCTCCGAGGTGGTGAATCCCGGGACCTCGGCGTTGGTGGAGTCGGTGAGGAACAGATCGACCCCCTCCTCCCCCAGCCGGGCGAAGGCGCGCAGGTCGGTGATCCGCCCGTCCAGCGGGAGCTGGTCCATCTTGAAGTCGCCGGTGTGCAGCAGCAACCCGGCGCCGGTGCGGATCGCCACGGCGAGCGCGTCCGGGATCGAGTGGTTGACGGCCACGAACTCCAGCTCGAACGGACCGAAGGAGATCACGTCACCCTCGGCGACGATCGTCTGCACGGTGTCCTTGAGCCGGTGCTCTCGCAGCTTCGAGCCCAGCAGGGCCAGAGTCAGCTGCGAGCCGACGAGTGGGATGTCACCGCGTTCGCGCAGGAGGTACGGCGTGGCGCCGATGTGGTCCTCGTGGCCATGGGTGAGAACCAGTGCCTCGATGTCGCCCAGACGAGCTCGGATGGCGTCGAAGTCGGGCAGGATCAGGTCGACACCGGGATGGTTCTCCTCGGGGAAGAGCACCCCGCAGTCGACGATCAGCAGGCGGCCGGCGTACTCGAAGACGGTCATGTTGCGACCGACCTCGCCCAGGCCGCCCAGCGCGATCACCCTCAGGCCGCCCTGGGGAAGCGGCGGCGGGGCGGAGAGCTCGGGATGGGGATGGCTCACAGTGAGAGTCCTGACTCGAGAAGTGCGGAGCGAACGACCTCGACCAAGGCGGTGTCGGCCTCAACCAGCGGGAGACGCACCGCACGGTTGTCGTGCACGCCGAGCAGCTGCATGGCGGCCTTGGCCGTCATCACGCCCGGCGCGTGGCCCATGATCGCCTCGACCAGAGGAACCAGGGCGCGGTAGACGTCGAGGGCACCGACCAGGTCACCGGCGTCGACGCGGGCGACCATGTCGGCGTACTGCGGCCCGGCGACGTGACCCACGACCGAGACCACGCCCGCGGCACCGTGGGTGAGCCAGCCTAGGTTCATCACGTCATCGCCGGAGTAGTAGGTCAGACCGGTCTCGGCCATGATCCGCACGCCACGGAAGAGGTCCCCGACAGCGTCCTTGACGGCCGCGAACTTCTCGTTCTGCGCGACCCTGGCAAAGGTCTGCTCGCTGATCGTCACCCCGGTGCGCCCCGGGATGTCGTAGAGCATGATCGGCAGCTCGCTGGCGGCCGCCACGGCCTCGAAGTGCGCCGCGATGCCTTCCTGCGTGGGCTTGTTGTAGTACGGCGAGACCAGCAGGACACCGTCTGCGCCGAGCTTCTGCGCCTGCCTGGCCAGCTCCACAGAGTGCTCGGTGTGGTTGGTCCCGACACCGGCCATCACGGTGCAGCGCTCGCCCACGGCCTCGATGACGGCACGGAGGATCTCGCCGTCCTCGGCCACTGACGTGGTCGGAGCCTCACCGGTGGTGCCGCTGACGACGACGCCGTCGTTGCCGTGCTCGACGAGGTAGGAGGCGACCCGGGCCACACCCTCGAGGTCGACGGCACCTTCCGCGGTGAACGGCGTGACCATGGCGGTCAGGACGCGACCGAACGGTGCAGCAGGTTGGCTCATGGTCACTAGGTTAGCGATCCGGCGACCCGCTGCTGCGGACGGTGGGTCGTGTGCACGCGTAGTCTCCCGATCGTGACTCTGAGCCCCTCGCCCCAAGCCGGATCGTTCATGCTCTCCTACCTCGGCGGCGAGTCCGGTCCCTACGCCTACGAGCAGGTCCGCCAGATGGCGATGAGCGGCCAGATCCAGGGCGACACCCAGCTGCGCGACGCTGCCGGTGGTGGCTGGTTCCCGGCCAAGCACCTTCCTGGGGTCTTCTCCACCCGGGAATGGCTGATCGCGGTCCTGCTCTCGGCGTTCCTCGGGACCCTCGGCGTGGACCGGTTCTACCTCGGCCAGATCGGCCTGGGAATCTTGAAGCTGGTGACCCTGGGGGGCTGCGGCATCTGGGCACTGATCGACCTGATCCTGATCGCTCTGCGCAAGGTGCCCGACGTCGACGGGCGCCCCCTGGCCTAGTGCCTCAGTCGATCGCGGGTGCGCGCTCCAGCCACCGGATCTCATAGGCCGGGTCGTTGTCCAGGTGGCTCTCGCGTCGCGACTCCAGCCACTCGGTCTCGTCGAAGTCCGGATAGTGGGTGTCGCCGGCCGGGGCGGAGTGCACCTCGGTGAGGATCTGCCCGGTCGCCAGCGCCATCGCCTCGCGATAGACCTGCGCTCCCCCGCCGATGTTGACCAGGTCGCTGAGACCGGCACCGATCGCGATTGCCTCCCCGACCGTGCGCGCCACCAGGACGCCGTCCCACGACCAATCCTGGTTGCGCGTGACCACGATGCTCTGCCGGTCGGGCAGCGGTTTGCCGATCCCCTCGAACGTCGTACGCCCCAGGACCAGGGGGTGCCCCACCGTGACCCGCTTGAAGTGCGCGAAGTCGGCCGGGATGCGCCACGGGATGCCGCCGCCGGACCCGATGACACCGTTGCGTGCCCGGGCCGCGACCATCACCACCCGGGTCGTCGAGGCACTCGTCATACTGCGATCGGTGCCTTGATCCCGGGGTGCGGGTCGTATCCCTCGACTGCGATCTGCTCGAGGTCGAAGGCGTCGAGCGCCGTCACGGACGGGTCCAGCACCAGCGTCGGCAGCGGCCGCGGTTCACGGGTCAGCTGGAGCTCCGCCTGGTCGAGGTGGTTGAGGTAGAGGTGGGCGTCACCCAGGGTGTGCACGAAGTCACCGACACCGAGCCCGGTGACCTGGGCGACCATGTGGGTGAGCAGAGCGTACGACGCGATGTTGAACGGTACGCCGAGAAACACGTCGGCCGAGCGCTGGTAGAGCTGGCAGCTGAGCCGCCCCACCGCCTCCCCGTCCTGCGGAGGGGCCACGTAGAACTGGAACATGGTATGGCAGGGAGCGAGCGCCATCGCAGGGATGTCGGCGACGTTCCACGCCGAGACGATGTGCCGCCGCGAATCCGGGTTGCTGCGAATCTGCTCGACCACCTGGGCCAGCTGATCCACGTGCCTGCCGTCCGGCGTGGGCCATGAGCGCCACTGGTGCCCGTAGATGGGGCCCAGGTCACCGTCCGGGTCCGCCCACTCGTCCCAGATGCTGATGCCTCGGTCCTGGAGCCACTTGACGTTGGTGTCCCCGCGAAGGAACCACAGCAGCTCACCGAAGATCGAGCGGGTGTGCACCTTCTTCGTGGTCACCAGTGGGAAGCCGGCAGCGAGGTCGAAGCGCATCTGGTGCCCGAAGACAGACTTGGTGCCGGTGCCGGTGCGGTCGGACTTCTCCACACCTTCGTCGAGGATCCGGCGCACGAGGTCGAGGTAGGCCCGCATGGGGGACAACCTACCGCCCGCGCTCAGGTCGGGACGGAGCGGAAGCCAGGAAGTCGCACAGCCAGCACCGTGCGAAAGTGAGCACATGGGGATCGGGATGCTGGCTGCGTTCGGCGCAGCCGTGATCTTCGGAACCTCCGCAGTCGTCCAGGCCATTGCCGCCCGGGACCACGGGCTGTTCTCGCGGCTGATGCTGCTGGTGGGTCTGGCCTACACGATCGGATGGACCCTGCACCTGGTCGCGATCTCGCGGCTGCCGCTCTACCTCGCGCAGGTAGGCATCGCGCTCTCGCTGGTCGTCACTGTGGTGATCGCGGCCAGGGTCGTGCACGAGCCTCTCGCCCCGCGGCACTGGGCCGCGATCACAGGCATGGTCATCGGGCTGGCAATGCTCGTGGGGGCGGCCGGCCCGGTGGGTCACCACCTGTTCGACACCAACCGGACCCTGGCCCTCTACATCGCCCTCGCGGTGACCGCCTCCCTGGGCCTGCTCGCCCGACGCATGCGCGGCCAGCTGAGCGGAGTCCTGCTCGGAGCGCTCGGCGGCGTCGCCTACAGCGGCTCCCCGATCGCCACCCGCTCGCTGGTGGACCCTGCGTGGAACCTGACCACGCTTGCTCCCGCGCTGACGATCTTCCTCTTCGGGCTTCTCGGTTTCTGGCTCTACTCCCTCGCCCTGACTCGATGCTCGGTCACTGCGGCGACAGCCCCACTGGTGCTCCTCGAGACGGTGATCCCGGCCCTCGTCGGCCTGACGGTGTTCGGCGACGGGGTCCGGTCCGGCTGGTCCGTGGTCGCCCTCATCGGGTTCGTGGTCAGCGTGGCGGGAGCCTTGGTCCTGTGCGGGGCGGAGTCGCGGCTCGAGCACGCCGGGAACATCGGCCAGCCGCACCCTGCGCAGACGGGGGCCTCCGTTCAGCGGTGAGCCCCGGTGATTGGATGGAGTCATGACCAGCGCTGATGTCTCCGCCCGGGTTGCCTGGTCCGACGACGCACCAGCCATCGCCGCCGTACAGGTGCGCGCGTGGCGCACGACGTACGCCGACCTGCTCCCTGCCGACGTCCTGACCTCCCTCGACCCCGAGCAGATCGCGGCGACCTGGGCGCAGTCGCTCGGGCGGCCCACAGATGCCCGCCACCGGGTCCTGGTGGCACTGGAGCGCAACCTGGTCACGGGGTTCGTGTTGACCGGCCCCGGCGCCGATCCCGACTGTGACCCGGTCGCCACCGGCGAGCTCACGGACCTGACCGTCGACCCCCACAAGCGGGGCGCAGGGCACGGGTCCCGACTCCTCCAGGCAGCGGCCGACACCTTGGTTGCCGACCGCTTCACCCGGGCGATCACCTGGCTGCCCGCGGCCGACGACGAGCTCCGCGGGTTCCTGACGGCGGCCGGCTGGGCTCCAGACGGGGCCCACCGGACCCTGGACCTGCTCGGCGACGGGAGCACCACCGTCAAGCAGGTGCGCCTGCACTCCGCACTGGTCGACTAGCGCCGTGCCCGCGGTGACGACCACCCGCAGCATCGTCCGTGACGGGATCGCGGTCGGGATAGCGACGGGGACCTACGGGGTGTCCTTCGGGGCCGTCTCCGTCAGCAGCGGCCTCGACGTCTGGCAGACCTGCGCGTTGTCCTTGCTGGTCTTCACTGGCGCCTCGCAGTTCGCCCTGGTCGGCGTGCTCGGCGCCGGCGGGACCGCCACCTTCGCGGCACTGACCGGGTTGCTGCTCGGCACCCGCAATCTCCTCTACGGGCTCAAGGTGGCCCCGCTCGTGGAGTGGAGGGGCTGGCGCAAGGTCGCCGCGGCCCACCTGCTCATCGACGAGTCGACCGCGATGTCGGTGACCCGGACCTCCCGGGCGCACGCTCGGGCGGGTTTCCTGGCCACCGGGATCGCGGTCTTCGTGCTCTGGAACCTGGCTACGCTCGCCGGTGCGCTTGCGGGCACCGCGCTCGGCGACCCCCGCACCTACGGGCTCGACGCCGCGGTGGCCGCGGCCTTCCTGGGTCTGCTGTGGCCGCGGCTGACGGCGCGGCGCGAACAGTTCGCCGCCCTGGCAGCAGCCGCCCTGGCACTGCTGCTCGTGCCGCACTCCCCGGCCGGTGTGCCCGTGCTGGCCGCAGGAGTGGTGGCACTTGGACTTGCTCTCGTGGGCAGCAGGGCGAGCGCTGAGGCCGACGAGAAGGGCACACCATGATCTGGGGTGCGATCCTGGGGTGCGCCGCCGGCTGCTACCTGCTCAAGCTCGCCGGGATGTCGGTGCCGGACCGCGTGCTGGCCCATCCGGTTCTGCGGCGTACGGCGGACCTGCTACCTGTCGTGCTGCTGGCTGCCCTGGTCGCCGTGCAGACCTTCTCCACGAGCGGCTCCGACGCCAGCGGGTTGCGGGTCGACGCGCGACTCGGCGGACTGGCAGTTGCTGCGGTGGCCCTGGTGCTGCGGGCGCCGTTCATCGTCGTCGTCGTGCTGGCCGCAGTGACCGCAGCCCTGTTGCGCCTGCTCTGAGGAAATGAACGAGGGGCGCGCGTGCCCAGCGCGAGCCCCTCGTTCTTTTCAATCCCTGATCTCCTTGGGGGGAAGGAGGTCAGGCCACGCTGACCGCGCTCCATGCGGAGGCGACAGCGCTGTACTGGGTGCTGCCTGCGCCGTAGAGGTCGCGGGCGGCGTTCAGGGAGGCGGTCCGCGCCCCCGAGTAGTTGGTGCTGGAGGTCATGTACACCGTCAGCGCGCGGTACCAGATCTTCGCTGCGGCGTCACGACCGATTCCTGCGACCGATGAGCCGTTGCAGGTCGTGGAGCTGTGCACCACGCCACCGATCGTCTTCGTCCCGGAGCCCTCGGAGAGGAGATAGAAGAAGTGGTTGCCCACACCGGAGGAGTAGTGCACGTCGGCACTGCCCACGGTCGGGGACCAGCAGTTGAAGGAGCTGCCGTCGGAGGACGGGTTGTCCATCCTGCGGAAGCCGCGGTGGTTCTTGAGGTCGAACTCCTCACCGACCAGGTAGTCGCCGGGGTCGCTGGCGTTGGCGGCGTAGAACTCCACCATCGTCCCGAAGATGTCGCTCGTCGACTCGTTGAGACCGCCCGACTCGCCTGAGTAGGTGAGTCCGGCGCTGTTCTCGGTGACGCCATGGCTCATCTCGTGGCCGGCCACGTCCAGAGAGGTCAGCGGCCCGTAGCTGACGCCGTCGCCGTCGCCGTAGGTCATCTTGGTGCCGTCCCAGAAGGCGTTGACGTACTTGCTGCCGTAGTGCACCCGGTTCAGCGATCCGGTCCCGTTGCCGAAGATGCCGTTGCGGCCGTGCACGGTCTTGTAGTAGTCCCAGGTCTCGTTCGTGCCGTACTGGGCGTCGACAGCCGCCGACTCGCGGCTGGAGCTGCTGCCGTTGCCGAAGGAGTTGTCGGGGCTGGTGAACAGGGTCCCGTTGGAGCAGCCGAACCCGAAGACCTGGCAGCCCATCGAGTCGGTCTTGTTCTTCATGTCGGTGGTGTAGGTGTTGCCCCGCGTCGGGTCCTTGAGCTGGTAGGTCGACCCGGACAGCGTGAGCTTGAGCGGCACGGTGCCGCCGTAGAGCGAGTTGCCCGAGCCATCGGCGGTCTGGATCTCCTGCTCGCTGCGCAGGAGCTCGCCCGACTGTGCGTCGACGAAGCTGGCCAGCCGGCTCGGCGTACCGTCCTTCTGGGTGCCTCCGCTGACGACCTTCCAGGCCAGTCGCGGTGTGGCTCCGGTGGCGTCCACGACGAGTACCGAAGAACTGGCCTTGGCGCCGCTGATGCCCTTCGTTGCGGCGCGGGGGGCCAGGGCGCGCATGCGCGCGGTGCTGTCGGAGACTCCGGGCTTCACCTGCAGGTCGAGGGGGTCCGCGAGGGTCTGGCTGCTGCCCTTCCAGGAACCGGCCGGGGTCTGGTGCACGACGAGGTCACCGCCGACGACCTCGAGGCCGCGGTAGGTGCGGTGCATCCGCACGTGGGAAGTGCCGTCCGCGTCGACGAGAGTGCCCACGACCTTGAGCGACTGGTTGTCACCGAAGTGGGTGGCCCCCACGTGGCTCTTGGCTGCCGAGATGGCCATCTCGGCGCGGGACTGGTTGGCAGCGGGGGCGACGGCTTGTGCCTGGGTCATGCCGGCAGCCACGAGGGTGAGGACTGCCGCCGCGCCCGGCAGGATCATGCTCTTGCGCATCGGGTTCCTTCGTTCTGGAGTGGGCCGAGGTCGAGATGACCCCGGTTTGTCCAGCGTGACGGGTCGTCGCAGTGGTGGCACCCCTGTCACCGCTTCACGAAGGTGCGTTGCACAAAGATGAAGCGCTACAGGTCGAGGAACTCCTCGAGTCCGACCGTCAGACCGGGCCTGGAGCCGATCTCGCGCAGCCCGAGCAACACGCCGGGTGTGAAGGAGACCCGGTCCATCGAGTCGTGCCGGATGGTGAGGGTCTCCCCCACCCCCCCGAGAATCACCTCCTGGTGCGCAACCAGGCCGCGGATGCGCAGGCCGTGGACGCGGACCCCGTCCACATCGGCGCCGCGAGCCCCTTCGAGACCGGTCGAGGTGGCGTCGGGCATCGGTCCGAGACCGGCGTCGGCTCGGGCGGCCGCGATCAGCTCCGCCGTACGCCGGGCCGTGCCGGACGGCGCGTCGGCCTTGTCGGGGTGGTGCAGCTCGATCACCTCGACCGACTCATAGAAGCGGGCGGCCTCTGCCGCGAAGCGCATCATCAGCACGGCGCCGATCGAGAAGTTGGGGGCGATCAGGACGCCGGTGCCCGCGCTCGGGTTCTCATGCTCGGACAACCAGCCGCGAAGGGTCTCGAGCCGCTCGGTGTCGAAGCCGGTGGTGCCGACGACGGCATGGATGCCGTGGGAGACGCAGAACTGCAGGTTGTCCATCACCACGTCGGGGTGGGTGAAGTCCACGACCGCCTCGACACCTTGGTCCACCAGGGTCTGGAGATCGTCGTCCGCGTCGATCCGGGCCACCAGCTCGAGGTCACCGTCGGTTCTGCCGGCTTCTTCGACCGCGTCGCACACCGCACGCCCGACCTTGCCCAGCGCGCCCAGCACGCCCACCTTGAGAGTCACGGGGTCAGGCTATCGGCGCGGGGCTCCTGGAAGACCCAGCAGTGGGTTTCGTCTGGGTCAGGCGACTCGCACGCGCCGAAATGGCGAGAGCGCAGCTTGGCAGAAGGCCGCTTGGACATCGGCGCCCGAGGCATTGCGCCCAAGGTCGAAGAATTTATCCGCAGGGTTCCCTTTCCTCTTGACTCGAACATTTGTTCGTAGCAGAATGGTCCCATGTCAGCACTCCTCGACCTCCACCCCGACGCCGGCAACCCGGTGCTGGTCGGCGTGGTCGAGCTCGACACCATCCTGGACCGGATGCTCGCTGGTGCCGGCACCCCGTTGGCCAGCGGGGAGCA
>JBDSBU010000043.1:0-9291 GCA_039921445.1 Marmoricola sp.
CGTCGCAGCTCCTCGACCAATTGGAGGACCGTGCAGCCCCCTCGAACAGTGGGGAGGCCTAACCCTCTTGCAGGCCGATGGTGCGGCGCGGTGGGCCTACCCTGCGTATCTTCTCGAAGGACCGATCGGCCTCTCGCTCAGGAAGCAGCCCAACTGCGCCTCAGGGAGCGGCGCTCGATGCGCCACGTGATCTAGCGCGTGAGCGTCACGACGGCGTGGGGTAACACCGCGGGACCAGTCAGCGGCGGCTCGCGGCGGTCACAGCACCCCCGCCGCCCGGGCCGGGGCGAGGTAGGCCTCGGCGAGGGACGCGACCGTCTCGTGGGCGTTGAGTCCACTGGGGTTCGGCAGCACCCACAGCTCGACACCCTCGAACAAATCGTCCTGGAGGCCGAGGTGGGCCTTGGGACGGAAGAAGGCCTGGCGGTACGCCGTGATGCCGAGGATGGCGACCACGGACGGGCGGCGGGCGCGCACCAGTCGGCGCAGCCGGAGACCGCCCTCTCGGAGCTCGGCGGCAGTGAGCTCGGATGCCTTGGCGGTTGCCCGGGGGGCCAGATTGGTGATGCCGAGCCCGCGGGCACGGAACCGCTCTCGATCCGCGTCGGTCATGCCCGCCGAGGGATCGACTGGCTCGTCGAGGATCCCGGCGCGCAGAAGTGCCGGATAGAACCGGTTGACCGGGTGGGCGAAGTGGGTCTGCACCGCGGCCGTCCACAGCCCGGGATTGATGCCGACGAACAGCAGTCGGAGCTCGGTGGGCTCGTCGGGCAGGAGATCCGGCACCTCGACGTCGCGGAAGGACGCCAGTTCGGCCTTGTCGAAGCCCATCAGTCCGCTCCGCCATCCACGAGGTCGGGCAGGTCGAGTCGGCGTACCTTGCCGGTCGCGGTGCGGGGGAGCGTGTCGAGCCGGAAGTAGTCCTTGGGGCGTTTCGCGGGAGCGAGGTGATCGCACGCGTGGGCACGCAGCGCTTCATCGGTGGCCGGGCCGACCACGGCAGCACACACCCGCTGCCCCCACTGCTCATCCTCGGTCGCGAAGACCGCGATGTCCTGCACCCCGGCCACCTTGCCCAGAACGTGCTCGACCTCGGCGGGGTAGACGTTGACCCCGCCGCTGATGATCAGGTCCTCGCGGCGCCCGTCGAGCCAGACGTGACCTGCCTCGTCGATCCGACCCAGGTCGCCGACGGTGAACGCCGGGCCGTCGGTCGTCTCGCGCCAGGCGGCGGCGGTCTTCGCGGGGTCGTTGAGGTAGCTGAACCGCGCATGAGGGGGTACGACGCACCACAGATGCCCTGCACCGTCCACGCTGATGATGCGTCCGGGTCGCGCGCGGCCGAGGGTGCCCGGCCGCTCGAGCCACTCCTCGCTGCGGCAAGCAGTGAACTGACCCTCCGTGGAGCCGTAGAACTCCCACGTCGAACCGTCCGGGAAATCCTCGACCAACCGCTGCTTGACCCACTCCGGGCAGGGTGCGCCGGCGTGGGCCACCAACCGGAACGAGTCGAGGTCGGGACTCCCGTGGACGTCCCAGTGCGCGAAGAGACGCTGAAGGTGGGCCGGGACGCAGAACATCGAGGTCGGTCGGTGCTCGATGATCGCCGCTGTGACCACGGCTGGGTCGAACGGTCCGGGCACGACCACCCGACCGCCAGCAAGCAGGGTGCCGGTGGCGAACCGGAGCGGAGCAGAGTGGTGCATGGGGCTGAGCACGAGGTTCACGTCACCGGAGTCGAAGCCCCACAGGTCGCGTTCCTCAGCAACCAGCGCGGACGCCTCGGTCGGCGCCAGCAAACCGGAGAACACGCCCTTGGGCCGTCCAGTGGTCCCGCTGGTCAGGTGAATCGGCCGCCCTCGCGGAGGGCCGAGAACCGGGTCGTCCGGCAGCGTCGCGAGCAGGGTCTCGACCTGTTCCTGGGAGGTGACCACCAGCTCGGGGGCGAGGTCGGCGAGCAGTCCCGCGCGCTCGCTGGGGGTGAGCTTGGCGTCCATCGGGACCGGGAAGATCCCTCGGCGCAGCAGCGAGATCACCAGCTCCGCGTACGACACCGAACCGGGAACCAGCAGGGCGACCCGGGAACCAGGTGCGAGGTCATGCGGGTCCACCCGGACGATCCTGCCAGCCGTGCAGGAGACAGGACCGCGCCGGGTGGTCCACAATCTCGGCATGATCCGCTTCGAGCTGTTCTTCGCCGTGCTCGTCTTCGCCCTCGGCGTCTACTGCCTCATCGACGTCATCGGACGAAGCGACGGCGAGATCCGCAACCTGCCCAAGATCGCGTGGATCGTGCTGATCCTGCTCTTCCCGCTGGTCGGTTCCATCGCCTGGATCGTCGCCGGACGGCCCCAGGTCGCCGGTGGTGCGCGGCACGAACGGGCCGTGCCCCAGTACCCCGAGTACGACCGGCCGGGTCGGGCGGCTGCCACCAGCCCCGAGGACGACGAGCAGTTCTTGCGCAAGGTGCGCGAGCGCGCCGAGGAGCAACGCCGCGCCTACCGCCAGTCTCAGCTGGCCAGCGAGAAGGCCCGGCTGGAGGAGGAGAAGGAGCGCCAGGCCCGAAAGCAGCGCATCCAGGAAGAACCCGAGGACAGCGAGAGCTGAGCGCGGCTGGAAGGATCAGGCCATGACACGAGTGGGACTGACCGGCGGGGTGGCCTCGGGCAAGAGCACGGTGGCGGCGATGCTCGCCGACCTCGGAGCCGTGGTGATCGACGCCGACGCCCTGGCCCGTGACGTCGTCGCCGGGGGTACGCCGGGCCTGGCCGCTGTGGTCGCCGAGTTCGGCACGGACCTGCTGGGACCCGACGGAGAGCTGGACCGACCCGCCATGGGCCGGCTCGTGTTCGGCGACGAGGCAGCCCGTCGCCGACTCGAGGCGATCGTGCACCCGCTGGTCTTCGAACGGATCGTGGAGCTCGAGGAGCAGGCACCCGTCGGCGCCGTGGTCGTGCACGACATCCCCCTGCTCGCCGAGAGCGGGCGCGCCGACACCTTCGAGGCGGTGATCGTCGTCGACGTCCCCGAAGAGGTTCAGGTGGCCCGGATGACGGAGGACAGGGGCTGGACGCCGGAGGATGCCAGGTCGCGCATCGCCGCTCAGGCGGACCCATCCGCGCGACGGGCGATCGCAACCCACGTCATCGAGAACACCGGGACGCGCGAAGACCTCCGCAAGCGCGTTGCGGAGGTCTTCGGCGAGGTCAGGCAGCCAGGTCGGGGTCGGCCAGGCGCCGGAGCTTGTTGATCGCCTCGCGCTCGAGCTGGCGCACCCTCTCGGCGGAGATGCCGTGCCGGGTGCCGATGTCGGCCAGCTTGTGCTGACGTCCGTCGACCAGGCCGTAGCGCGAGCGCACGATGTCGGCCGAGCGCTCGTCGAGCAGGTCGACCAGCGTGTTGAGCCGGTCGCGGGACTCGGTGTCGAGCACGCTCAGGTCTGGTCCGGGCGAGCTCTCCTGGGCGATCAGGTCACCGAGCGAGGTGTCGCCGTTCTCGTCCAGGGGACTGTCCAGGCTGACGTGGTCGCGTCCCCACGACATCAGGTCGAGCACCCGCTCGAAGTCCATGTCGAGCTCGGCGGCGATCTCCTCCGGGTCGGGTTCGCGGCCCAGCTGGCGTTCCAGCGTGCGGCGGGCGGAGCCGACCTGGTTGAGCTCCTCCACCACGTGGACGGGGAGTCGCACGACGCGGGCCTGCTGGGCGATACCGCGGGTGATCGCCTGACGCACCCACCAGGTGGCGTAGGTGGAGAACTTGTAGCCCTTGGCGTAGTCGAACTTCTCGACGGCGCGGATCAGCCCCGTGTTGCCCTCCTGGATCAGGTCGAGCATCGGCATCTGGCTGCGTCCGTACTTGCGCGCGATCGAGACCACGAGGCGCAGGTTGGCGTTGATGAAGCGCTGCATCGCGCGCTCGCCCTCCTCCACCATCCAGGTCAGCTCGTCGTGTGTCGCGAACTTGGGGGCGCCGCCCTTGCGGCGGCCGACGCGGCCCTCTTCGAGCAGCTTGGCGGCGATCAGGCCCGCCTCGATGGTCTTGGAGAGCTCGACCTCGGTCTCTGCGTCGAGCAGCGGGGTGCGTGCGATCTCGTCGAGGTAGAGCCCGACGCTGTCGCGGCCTTCGATCTCGCGTTCTGTGCGGCTGGCGGTCATGGCAGCACTCCCTTCCTACCGGTGGACCGGGTGCAACCGGTCCTGCTGTTCCAACGCTTCGGGGATCGGTGGGATTCCCGGGGCCTCGGCGGGCACCACGTCTCGTGGTGTCTCAGTGGTTGTACGAAGCCGGTACCCCTGTTGGTTGCCTCCGAAGCGATTTCTCAGTGACTTTTCAGGCTGGCAGAGCAAACCGGCACACTGGGGGCGTGCGGATCGATCTCAACGCCGACCTCGGTGAGGGCGTCACCGACGATGTCGGGCTGCTCGAGGTGGTCACCAGCGCCAATCTCGCCTGCGGTTTCCACGCCGGGAACGCCGCGACCATGCGCCGGGTCTGCGAGCACGCAGCGGAGCGCCGGGTGGTGCTGGGTGCCCAGGTCTCCTACGCGGACCGTGAGGGCTTCGGCCGCCGTCACATGGACGTCGCTCCCGACGTCCTGACGGCCTGGGTGGGGGAGCAGATCGCGACGCTGCGCGAGATCGCGGTGTCGTGTGGGATCGAGGTCGCCTACGTCAAGCCGCACGGAGCGCTCTACAACCGGGTCGTCGAGGACGAGGAGCAGGCCGAGGCAGTGTTGCTGGGGAGTGGGGACCTGCCTGTGCTGGGGCTGCCCGTCTCGGCGATCCTGCGAGTGGCCCATGCGCACGGGCGACAGACCGTGACCGAGGGTTTCCCCGACCGCGGTTACACCGAGAGTGGTCGCTTGCTGCCGCGTGACCAGCCGGGTGCGCTGGTCCAGGGCGCGGCTGCGATCGCCGACAACGCGTTGCGGATGGCCTCCGAAGGCACCGTCCGGTCGCTGTGCGTGCACGGCGACTCACCGGGAGCAGTGGAGGCGGCGACGACGGTGCGCGCCGTGCTCGAGGCCACCGGGTATGACGTACGCCCCTGGAGCGCTCCGTGAGGGCTCGGCTGCTCGGGAAGGACGCGCTGCTGCTGGAGTGCGACGGTCCCGGCCAGGTCCGGGCGGCGTACGCCGAGGCGCGTGAGCGGCGCGAGCGCGGGGAGCTGGACTGTGTCGACGTCGTCCCCGGGGCGACCACGGTGCTGCTCGACGGGCTCCGTGAGCGGGAGCGGGCCCAGGACAGCTTGTCGGACTGGCGGCTGGAGGAGCCCGACCTGGACGAGGCCGACGTCGTCGAGCTCTCGATCACCTACGACGGACCCGACCTCGAGACTGTTGCGGCACATTGGGGTCTCAGCGTCGAGGAGGCCGTGAAGTGTCACCGAGAGCTGGACCATGTCGTGGCGTTCTGCGGGTTCGCCCCCGGCTTCGCCTACGTCTCTGGTCTGCCCGAAGGGCTCGCGGTGCCGCGACTGCGGGAGCCGCGCTCAGAGGTCCCGGCTGGGGCGGTGGGGCTGGCAGGCAGGTTCACCGGAATCTATCCGAGACCGTCTCCCGGGGGCTGGCAGCTGATCGGACGCACCGATGCGAGGCTGTGGGACCTGCGCCGCACCAATCCGGCGCTGCTCGTCCCGGGCACCAGGATCCGGTTCGTCGATGGGTGAGCGCTCGCTCGAAGTGCTTCGGACCGGGCCACAGGCGAGCATCCAGGACCTCGGCCGACCGGGCCTGGCCCACCTGGGCGTCCCACGCAGCGGCGCGCTGGACACACCGGCCCACTGCCTCGCCAACAGACTGGTCGGCAACGCCGAAGCGGCAGCGACACTCGAGTGCCTCGACGGACGGATCCTGCTGCGTGCGACCACGTCGGTCACCGTGGCCGTGACGGGCGCGCGCACCTGGGTGCGAGTGTCGGGGCGCGCGCGGCCGTGGGGGCAGGCCGTGGCGGTGCGAGCCGGAGCGGAGATCGAGCTCGGTGCGGCCGAGGAAGGACTGCGTGCCTATCTCGCGGTCTCCGGCGGGATCGAGGTGCCGCAGGTGCTCGGATCGCGCTCCAGTGACCAGCTCTCCGGCCTCGGGCCCGACGCGGTCTCCCCCGGCACGGTCCTCCCGCTCGGATCTCGGACGGTTCCTCACTTCCACGTCGAGGCGATCGGGCCGTCGCGTCGCCGCGAGCGGCTCCGGCTGCGGCTCGGTCCCCGCGACGACTGGTTCACCCCACGCTCCTTGGAGGTGCTCACCGCTTCGACGTACGTCGTGGGCAGCGCGTCGAACCGGATCGGTCTGCGGCTGGAGGGCCCGGCGTTGCGGCGGACGAGGACCGGGGAGCTCGACAGCGAAGGAATGGTGCTGGGGGCCGTCCAGGTGCCGCCGAACGGACGGCCGGTCGTCTTCCTCAACGACCACCCGACCACCGGGGGCTACCCCGTCGTGGGAGTGGTGCTGCGCGAGGACCTTGCTACCTGTGCCCAGCTTCGTCCTGGAGAGCAGATCGGCTTCGAGATCGTGGTCTGATCATTCGTCCTCCGGCCGCCAGGGTGACAGGTCGGGATCGGCGATGCCGAAGCTGCGCACCCGACCTGGTCCGGACTCCGCGGTCTCGAAGCGGACCGTGACCACGCCTCGTCCCGAGCCCCAGACCCACCCCTGCCCGTGCTCGGTGTGGACCACGTCCATCCCGGGAGCCCAGCCCCGGTGGCGCTCGACGGCGGCGACGGCGGCCTCGGCCGTGACGTCGTCGAGCTCGGCCCCGGGGTCCTCGTCATCGGCGAAGAGGTCCTCCTGGATCCAGTCCGCGAGCGCGGACACTCCCACACCGAGCAGGCGTACGCCGCCCGAGGTGTCGAGCTCGGTGAGCAGGCTGCGTGCCACCCGCGCGATCTGGCGGCCGTCATCGGAGGGTTCTGGAAGCGTCGCCGACCGGCTCAGCGTGGAAAAGTCGTGCAACCGGACCTTGATGGAGACTGTCCGCCCCGAAAGCCGGGCCTTGCGCAGACGCTCGGTGACCTTGGCCGACTGCCGGTCGAGCAGTGCCAGCAGCAGCCGTTGGTCGACGTGGTCGGTGTCGTAGGTGTCCTCGACACTGATCGACTTGGCCTCCCGCTCCGGGTGCACCGACCGCTCGTCCCGTGCTCGAGCCAAGGCATAGAGCCCGCTGCCATGGGCACGGCCGAGCAGGCGCACCAGCTCGTCCTCGGTCAGCCCCTCGAGATCCTCCACCGTGTGTACGCCGACCCGGCGCAGACGCTCGGCAGTCGCCGGCCCGACCCCCGGGATCACGGTCACCTGCATCGGACGCAGGAGGTCTCGCTCCATGCCCGGCGCCACGACGACCAGACCGTCGGGCTTGTCGAGGTCGCTGCCGATCTTTGCGAGCAGCTTGGAGGTGCCGATGCCCACCGACCCGGTGAGCCCGCCGGTGACCTCGTGCACGCGCTCCTTGAGCTCGCGCCCGAGAGCGCTGACCGTGGCAACGGAGTGGTCGGGCAGCCCCGCGGCCTCGAGGTCGACGAAGGCCTCGTCCAGCGACAACGGCTCGACCAGCGGGCTGATCGAGCGCAGCAGCGCCATCACCGCGACACTGGCTGCGCGGTAGGCGTGAAATCGGCCGGAGAGAAACGCTGCGTTGGGGCACCGCCGACGCGCCTCCGCGGTCGACATCGCCGAGTGCACCCCGAAGGTGCGGGCCTCGTAGGAGGCGGTCGCCACCACCCCGCGGCCGCCGGTGCCACCGACCACGACCGGCTTGCCGCGAAGCGAAGGCTTGTCCCGTTGCTCCACGGAGGCGAAGAACGCGTCGAGATCCACGTGGAGGATCGTCGGCTCGGAGCGCACCCTGCGATCCTGACACCTCGGGCGGTCGCGCTCGCTCGGGGGCCAGTGGGCATCCACAACCAGGGTGTCCCGGCTGGTGGTGCACAGCGGGTGCCGCGGAGCGCTCGTGCCGTCGCCGGTGGGTCGCAGGGTGAGCGCCATGACGACTTCGAACCCCGCCGAGCGACCTGATCCCTCCGAGACCACGACGATGGTCGCCCGATCTCCGGGCGACCTGGTCGCGATGGTGCCCCTGGCGATGGGTTTCCATCCACGCGACTCGGTCGTGCTGATCACCTTCGCCCCGGGTCGAAGCGGCTTCCATGCCCGGGTCGACCTGCCGCTGGGTCGCAGCGAGCAGATGGAGGTTGCCGAGATGCTTGCAGGCGCCGCGGTCTCCAACAGGATCCGCCGCGCCGCTGTGCTGCTCTACACCGACGACGAAGCGGTGGCCGAGGCCCAGGGCGCGGTCGTGTTCGGCAGGCTGGTCGAGGAGGGGATCGAGGTGATCGACGTTGTCCGCGTCGAGGACGAGCTGTTCTTCCCGGTGCCCCAGGATGGCGATCCCGGAACGGCGTACGACCTGGCCAGCCACCGGTTCACTGCCGAGCACGTCTTCACCGGTGGCGTCGTCGAGCGTGACCGCAGCGCCGTCGCCGACTCGTTGGTGGGCACTGATGAGGAGGACGCCACCGCTGTGGCCCTAGCAGCCACGAGGTACGCCGATCTGGTGAGGGCGTCCGGGGCGAGAGCCTCCGGTCCCGACCGCGGCGCCGAGTTCTGGCGTGAGGAGGCGAGGTGGCTGCAGCGCTGCGTGCGAGCCCATGTCGCGGAGGCAGCCAGCCCCGTGCCCGTGGAGGCGGGCAGGATGCTGGTGCTCGCATCGGTCGTCGCGACCCGAGACGTCGCCTGGTCGGAGATCACCCGCGCCAGTGCCGGTGCGCACGTCGAGCTGTGGCGCGGACTCGTCCGACGGGCGCCTCGCGATCTGTTGCCGGGGCCGGCCGCCCTGCTTGCCTTTGCAGCCTGGCAGCACGGCAACGGTGCCCTCGCCTGGTGTGCCCTGGACCGCTGCCTGGAAGTCGATCCGGACTACTCGATGGCCCACTGCATCGCCGAGACGTTGACTCGTGCCGTGCCGCCCGACACCTGGCAGCCGATCGGTCAGGACGAGCTGCCGGTCTTCCGCGACTCGGAGACGACCGACCGGGCCCGCGACCGCGCCAGCTGAGAAAGGCTCGTGGGCGGGGTGCACCCCGGTCTAGGGTGCCGTCATGGGCGAAGAGGTCGATCTTCAGGAGTTCAGCCGGGCCGACCGGACCCGGCACCGCGAGAAGGTACGTCGTTGCCTCGACGTCTTCGCCCGGATGCTGCGCGAGTCGCGCTTCGACATCGAGAACCCGATGACCGGGATGGAGATCGAGTTCAACCTCGTCGACGACGACGGTCATCCAGCACTGAAGGGGATGGAGGTC
>JBDSBU010000044.1:0-3760 GCA_039921445.1 Marmoricola sp.
GGCAGCGAGTCCACCACCGCGCGCTGGCAGGTCACCTGGATCGAGACGTCGGCCAGCTTGTCGCGCAGGGTCAAGAAGACCGTGTTCATGCCGCCGCGCCGACTGATCTGGGTGACCTGACCCTCGACCCAGATCGCGCCGAGACGATCGACCCACGCGCCGATCGCCTGGGTGATCTGACGGACCGGCGCCGGGTGCTCGGGCGAGGTCTCGATGGCCATGCGGCGACCCTAAGGCCCGCCGCCTAGGATTGGGTGCATGACTGACCTGGGTACGCCGAGCGTCCTTTCCCCGGACGAGGCCGATCGCGCCGTGCGCCTTGCGGCGCCGCGTGGGTACTGCGCCGGGGTCGACCGTGCTGTGATCACGGTCGAGAAGGCCCTGGATCTCTACGGGTCCCCGGTCTACGTCCGCAAGCAGATCGTGCACAACAAGCACGTGGTGGCCAACCTGGAGTCCCGCGGTGCGATCTTCGTAGAGGAGCTCGACGAGGTTCCCGAGGGCGAGACCGTGGTCTTCTCGGCGCACGGAGTCTCCCCGATGGTGCACGAGCAGGCGGCCGACCGAGGGCTCAAGACCATCGACGCGACCTGCCCACTGGTGACCAAGGTGCACCACGAGGCCCGGCGTTTCGCCAGCGACGACTACGACATCTTGCTGATCGGCCACGAGGGGCACGAAGAGGTCGAGGGCACTGCCGGCGAGGCGCCCGAGCACATCCAGCTCGTGCAGAGCCCCGACGACGTGGCGGGGATCGTCGTACGAGACCCCGAGAAGGTCGCCTGGCTCTCCCAGACGACGCTCTCGGTCGACGAGACGATGGCCACCGTCGACGCGATCAGGCAGCGCTTCCCACAGCTGCTCGACCCGCCCAGCGACGACATCTGCTACGCCACCCAGAACCGCCAGCTGGCCGTGAAGGAGATCAGCCCAGCGGCCGACCTGGTGATCGTGGTCGGCTCGGCCAACTCCTCCAACTCGGTGCGCCTGGCCGAGGTTGCACTGGAGGCCGGTGCCAAGGCGGCCTACCGGATCGACGACGCGACCGAGATCGACGAGGCGTGGCTCGAGGGCGTGCGCAGCGTCAGCGTCACCTCCGGGGCCTCGGTGCCCGAGGACCTCGTCGACGGGGTCTTGAGCTTCCTGACCGAGCGCGGCTATCCCGACGCGGTGGCGGTGCACACTGCCGAGGAGTCGTTGATCTTCGCCCTCCCGCCCGAGCTTCGCCGCGACATCCGCAAGGCAGCCGAGGCTGCCCAGAAGTCGGATCAGAAGTCGTCGCAGAGCTCGGCCCGAGGCGAGTAGCCCTCATGGCGCGCTACATCGACGTCCACCCGGTGGACCCCCAGCCGCGTGCCATCTCGCAGGTGGTCGCCATGCTGCGCGACGACCAGCTGATCGCCTATCCGACCGATTCCGGGTACGCCCTCGGCATCCAGCTCGGCAACAGGGACGGGTTGGAGCGGATCAAGAAGCTGCGCCAGCTCGACGACAAGCACCATTTCACGCTGGTCTGTCGTGACTTCGCCCAACTCGGACAACTGGTGCAGCTCTCCAACGCCGCGTTTCGTGCGGTGAAGGCGGCCACGCCAGGGCCCTACACGTTCATCCTGCCGGCAACCGCCGAGGTGCCCAAGCGGTTGATGCACCCGCGCAAGCGCACCGTCGGGGTGCGGATCCCTGATCACCCGGTCGTGCGAGCGCTACTGGAAGAGCTCGACGAGCCGCTGTTGTCGAGCACGCTGCTGATGCCGGGAGCGACCGAGCCGATGACCGACGGCTGGCAGATCAAGGAGGAGCTCGATCACTGGTTGGACGCGGTCATCGACTCCGGCGAGTGCGGCTCGGAGCCCACCACGGTGGTCGACTTCTCCGATGGAGCACCAGAGGTCGTCAGGATCGGCGCAGGCGACACCCAACGCTTCGAGTGAGCGCGCTGCCGGCGTACGCGACCTCGCACCGCGAGAACCGCCAGCGCCAGCAGGTAGCCGGTGAGCAAGGCCCCGGCCTGCTGGGTCAGACCCGAGACGATCGCCTGGACCAGGCTGTCGTCGGCGACCGCCACCCAGCTGCGGTGCACCAGGGCCACGAGGGTCACCAGGCCGAGCAGCAGCAGCGGGGGGAGTACGCCGACCCGGAAGAAGTCCCGTGGCCGAACGGCGAGGGCCGCGCCCACGCACAGCAGCACGAAACCGATCTCGAAGACCAGGTCGAGTCGGCGGGCGATGGTCAGGTCGAAGGCGACCAGAAGCAGCCCGAGGAGGACCGAGAGCCGCGTGACGCGGCTTCCGGACATCCGACCCTCTTCCCACACGGTGGGTGCGCTCACGCGCTCAACCTAGGCCGGGTCACGCGGTGGAGCGACGCGACTCGCCGGACGACTCGCCGGACGACTCGCCGGGCGACTCGCCGGATGAGCCAGGCAGCTCCGGGCGCGCCTCGGCCACCGCGTCGAGCAGCTCGGCGGCAGTGAGCGGCCGAGGCACGTGGGTCACCGGCCTGACCACGGGCAGGCGCTCGCGGGCGACTCCGATGTCCTCGAACTGGCGTGCCGTCACCAGCACCCGGCTCTCGATCGAGCCGATCGCGCTGTTGTAGGCCTCCACCGCCCCCTTCAACGACCGGCCGACCTTGTCGAGATGACCGCCCATGACCCCGAGGCGCCCGTGGAGCTCGCGGCCGAGCTCGTGGATCTCCCGGGTGCGTTCGGCGAGCACCTCGGTGGTCCAGCCGTGGGCGATCGTGCGCAGCAGTGCAATCAGCGTCGTCGGGGTGGCGATCACGACGTCCTTGGTGGCGGCGTACGTCAGCAGCGAAGGGTCGGTGTCGAGCGCGGCCGCGAGGAAGGACTCGGCCGGGACGAACATCACCACGAACTCCGGCGCCCCGGGCATCGAGCGCCAGTAGGCCTTGCCGGCCAGGGTGTCGACGTGAGTGCGCACCTGCCGCACGTGACGACGCAGGTGGGCCAGCGCCTCATCCGGGTCATCGGTGGACAGGGCGTCCAGTTGGGCGTCCAGCGGCACCTTGGCGTCGACCACCACCGACCTCCCGCCTGCCAGACGCACCACCAGGTCGGGTCGGTGGTTGCCGTCCTCGCGAGCGATGTGGACCTGCTCGTCGAAGTCGCAGTGCTCGACCATGCCGGAGAGCTCGACCGCCTTGCGCAGGTGCAGCTCACCCCACTGGCCACGGACGTGCGGCTTGCGCAAGGCGGTGGACAGTGCGCCGGTCTCCTTGCGAAGCAGGTCGGTGCTGTGCCGCATGTCGAGGACCTGCTGGTGCAGCTGACCCTGCCAGGAGGCGCGCTGCTGCTCCACGTCGATCAGTCGCTCGTGCAGCCGGTCGAGCCCGTCGCGAAGGACGGCCTGGTCCTCACCGCGCGCGGAAAGGGCTCGGACGACTTCCGGGTCGCCAGCGCGTCGGGTCCACACGAGAACCGCGAGCGCACCGAGAAGCAGGCCGATGACCAGGGTGAGGAGGGGGAGCGCGAGGTTCATGAGCCCACCCTGACAGTCGGCACCGACAGGTCGGGGGACCTCATGTCTGCCTGCTGAATGTGATGGTCCCGTCGGGCAGTCGGGAGTGGGAGAACGCGTGGTCGTGGATGCGTTGGTGGTGGTAGTGGCACAAGGGTTCGGCGTTGGCCAGATCGGTTCGGCCACCTGAGGCCCAGGGTTCTCGGTGGTGCAGCTCGGCCCAGGCGTAGGGGCGTTCGCATCCCTGCGCCAGGCAGGTGTCGTGGCGGAGGCCGGCGGCG
>JBDSBU010000045.1:0-26494 GCA_039921445.1 Marmoricola sp.
GTGCAGGGCTTCAAGAGCCCCACGGCAGGTCACGAGTGGAACTTCGACGACGCGGGCATCGGGACCCACACCGGGTTCAAGGGCGCCTCGATGTGGAACGTCGACCGGCCTCGGTCGCCACGGCTGATCACCACCACGGGTCTCGCGGGCAAGGGCACCGACCCGCGCCACCCCGGCTGGAACGACTTCATCCTGCACAACTCCCAGCGGCCCAACGCCAAGGCCTTCAAACCGCGCTCGGCTCCGTCGGTCAAGAACGGCAACGTCCTGCTCGTCACCGAGGAGGACTACGAGCAGACCGACTGTGCCAAGGCGGGCTCCTTCCAGACCTGGTGGGTCAAGCGGCTCAACGGCAAGCCCAACGCGATCGTCCCCCTGGACAAGGTCGAGCTCGCCGACCTCGGCACCTTCCCCCTCCCGCAAGGCGCGTTCTGCTCCTCACACTGGTTCGACTACCACCCCTCCGGGATCGTGACGGCCGGGTTCTACGGCGGGGGCACCCAGTTCCTGGACGTGCGTGACGCTCGGAACATCAAGTCCTACGGACACGCGACCTGGGGTGCTTCCGAGGTATGGGACTCCTACTGGATGCCGGTCTACGACAAGCACGGCGTGATGACTTCGAAGAAGACGAACCTCGCCTATTCCGTCGACCTCGCTCGCGGCCTCGACGTCTACCGCGTCGACCTGCCGGGGAAGCGCTACGACACCAACCTCGCGGCCGTGGCTCCGGGGTCCGACACCTGGCTCGCCGGCGGTTCAGCGCTGGTGGTCCTCCTCGGTGTCGGTCTCGCAGCAGCACTACGGCGGCGTACGGCGACCCGCGGAGCGCTCGCCACCGGCTGACCCCAGGGTCGTCGAGTCCTGACCTCGGGCCGAACCGGGGCGGGTGCCGCGGAAATGTTTTGCCGTGCGCCACCCGCTCTGGGAGCATCGACCCACGTGAGCCGCAGACTGCTGGAAACCGTGGTCCCAGCGCGTCTTGGCACCTCCTTCCGCTGGCTGCTCGGGTCGAGCTGGGTCAGCAACATCGGCGACGGGGTGGTGATCGCGGCTGGGCCGCTCCTGGTCGCCTCCGAGACCCGTGAGCCGTTCCTGGTCGCGCTCGCTGCAGTGATGCAGTTCCTCCCGTGGCCGATCTTTGGTCTGTTCGCGGGCGTGGTCGCCGACCGTGTGGACCGACGACGACTCGTGGCGGTGGCCAACCTCTTCCGGGTCGTGGTGCTCGGCGTGCTGGCCACCACCATCGTCACCGGCGAGGTGAACATCGCGCTGGTGCTCGGCGCGATCTTCCTCCTGGGGGTGGGGGAGACCTTCGCGGACACCAGCACCGCCACGTTGATGCCGATGCTGGTCCACCGGCGCGACCTGGGCATCGCCAATGCTCGGATGATGGCCGGCACAGTGACCCTCAACCAGCTCGCCGGGCCACCGATCGGGGCGTTGCTGTTCGGTCTGGGTCGTTCGGCACCCTTCATCACCCAGGGGGTCTGCGTCGCGCTGAGCGTGGTGCTGGTGCTGCGGGTCAGCCTCCCCGAGCACGGCCGCAACCGCGACGCCGAGCCCAGCAGCGTGCGTACCGACATCCTCGAGGGGCTGCGCTGGGTCCGGCACCACGCCGCGGTGCGCACTCTGGTGCTGACCATCGTGACCTTCAACGTGACCTTCGGTGCCGCCTGGTCGGTGCTGGTCCTCTACTCACTGGATCGCCTGGGCATGGGTGAGCTCGGCTTCGGTCTGCTCACGAGCGCCATGGCCACCGGCGGCATCGTCGGCACGGTCTCCTACGGCTGGCTGGAGCGACACGTCAGCCTAGGCACGATGATGCGGGTCGGACTCGTGATCGAGACGCTCACTCACCTGGTGCTGGCGATCAACACCGTGCCCTGGATCGCCCTCGTCGTCTTCTTCGTCTTCGGGATCCACGCGTTCGTCTGGGGGACGATCTCGAGCACGGTGCGCCAGCGCGCGGTGCCGACGCAATTCCAGGGCCGGGTCGCGAGCGTCTACATGATCGGCGTGTTTGCAGGCATCGTCGTCGGCTCGGCGGTGGGCGGCCTGATCGCGACCCGGTGGGGGATCACCGCACCCTTCTGGTTCGCCTTCGTCGGCTCGGCCGTGTTCCTGGTCCTGATCTGGCGTCAGCTCGTGCACGTGGCGCACGCCGACGAGGAGCTCCTCGCCGAAGACGAGGCGGTCGCCGGCTGAACCCGCCGTCGGCACGTCTGCCGGGTTCCGCGCCCGCTCACGGGTAGGGTTCGGGACGCTGACCTTCCCCGTCGCAGCACCCTTCGGCCCCTGTGTCTGAGAGGATGCCGCGTCCAGCAGATGTCGGACGCGTCGACGACTGTCAGCAGGGAGCGCACGTTGTACCTCAAGAGCCTCACGCTCAAAGGATTCAAGTCCTTCGCCTCCGCGACGACGCTTCAGCTCGAGCCCGGCATCACCTGCATCGTCGGGCCCAACGGCTCCGGCAAGTCCAACGTCGTGGACGCACTTGCCTGGGTCATGGGCGAGCAGGGTGCCAAGACGCTGCGTGGCGGCAAGATGGAGGACGTCATCTTCGCGGGCACCTCCGGTCGGCCACCGTTGGGCCGGGCCGAGGTGCAGCTGACCATCGACAACGCCGACGGTGCCCTGCCGATCGAGTACGCCGAGGTCACGATCAGCCGCACGATGTTCCGCAACGGCGGTTCGGAGTACGCCATCAACGGCAGCACCTGTCGTCTCCTCGACGTCCAGGAGCTGCTCAGCGACTCCGGGATCGGCCGGGAGATGCACGTGATCGTCGGGCAGGGCCAGCTCGACACGATCCTGCACGCGACCCCCGAGGACCGCCGCGGCTTCATCGAGGAGGCGGCAGGGGTGCTCAAGCACCGCAAGCGCAAGGAGAAGGCGCTGCGGAAGCTGGACTCCACCGAGGGGAACCTGACCCGCCTCGCCGACCTGATCAGCGAGATCCGGCGTCAGCTCAAGCCGCTGGGCCGACAGGCCGAGGTCGCCCGCCGTGCGGCAGTGGTGCAGGCCGACGTACGCGACGCCAGGGCGCGCCTGATGGCCGCCGACCTCGCCACGGCGCGGCTCGCCCTGGAGCAGGAGCTCGCCGACGAGACCGTGCTGGTCGAGCGTCGACAAGAGGTCGAGGCTGCACTGACCCAGACCCGGGCCACCGAGGCCGAGCTCGAGGCAGCGCTCCGTGAGGACCTGCCGGCACTGGCTCGGGCCCAGGAGACGTGGTTCGCACTCTCCGGTCTCCGCGAGCGGTTGCGCGGCACGGCGAGCCTGGCGGCCGAGCGGGTGCGCAACGCAGCCTCGCAGCCCGAGGTTCCCGAGGGTCGCGACCCCGACGAGCTGGAGGCAGAGGCCGTCCGGGTGCGGGAGCGGGAGGCCACGATCGCGGCCGAGGTGGCCACCAACCGCGCCTCGCTGGAAGCGGCAGTCGCCGCCCGCCAGAGCCTGGAGCAGGCCTTCGGTGAGGAGGAGCGCCGGGTGGCGGGGCTCCAGCGTGCCGCTGCCGACCGGCGCGAGGGGATGGCTCGACTGCACGGCCAGGTCAACGGTCTGCGCAGCCGAGCCGCCGCTGCCGAGGACGAGATCGGTCGGCTCACCGAGGCCCGGCTGGCCGCGGTGGCTCGCGCCGACCGCGCCCAGCACGACTTCACGTCGCTGGAGTCCCGCGTTGCCGGACTCGACGCCGGCGAGGAGGGGCTCGACGCCGAGCACGAGGTCGCCAGCGACCTGCTTGCCGACATCGAGGACCGACTCGCCAAGACCCGTGAGGAGCTGACCGCAGCCGACCGGGAGCGCTCCTCGCTGGCGGCCCGCAAGGAGGCCCTCGAGCTCGGTCTGAGCCGCAAGGACGGTGCCGGAGCGCTGCTCGCCGCCACCGACTCGATGAGCGGGCTCCTGGGCTCAGTGGCAGCCCTGCTCAGCGTCCGATCCGGCTACGAGGCAGCCGTCGCCGGTGCCCTGGGCAGTGCCGCCGACGCAGTCGCCGTGCATGACGTGGACGCGGCCGTGGGGGCCATCGAGCACCTCAAGGGCAGTGACCTCGGTCGGGCCGGCATCCTGCTCGGTGGCGGAGACGTCGACGATGCCTCCTGGCCCGGGCTGCCCGTCGGTGCGGTCTATGCCATGGACGTGATCGACTGCCCGGCCGAGTTGCGACCGTCCCTGGCGCGCCTGCTGTTCAAGGTGGCCGTGGTCGATGACCTCGAGGCGGCTCGTGCGCTGGTGCGGGGCACCCCGGACGTCACCGCGGCAACGCTCGACGGAGACCTGCTCGGTGCGCACTTCGCCTCCGGAGGTTCCTCCAGCCAGCCCAGCCTGATCGAGGTGCAGGCGGCGGTCGAGGACGCCACGGAGAAGCTGGCTTCGGCGAGCCACACCCTGGAGCGGCTCGGGTTCGACTCAGCGACCCTCGAGGCCGAGCGCGAGGACGCGCGCCGCCGCGTCGACGTTGCCCTGGCCAGGCTGCACGAGTCCGACGCCACCTTGGCCGCGGTCGCCGAGGAGCTCGGCCAGCACGGCTCCCAGTCCCGCAACGCCCGTGCCGAGGCTGCGCGGCTGGACCAGGCCGTCGAGGGTGCCCGGCTCGCGCGCGACAAGGACCTCGCCGGTCTCGCGGACCTCGAGGCGCGATTGGCCGCCGCCGAGGATGCGCCCGAAGAGGAGCCGGACACCGCCGAGCGGGAGCGCCTCGGTGAGGAGTCCCGCACCGCACGGGCGACTGAGATGGAGGCCCGGCTCGCGCTGCGCACCGGTGAGGAGCGCGCCCGCGCCCTGCACGGCCGCGCGGACTCGCTGGTGCGGGCTGCACGGCAGGAGCGTGACGCCCGGGCGGCGGCGATCGCCCGTCGCGAGCAGCTTGCCCACGAGGGCAGGGTGGGGGAGGCCGTCGGACGTGGCGTCGCCCTCGTGCTTGCCCGGCTCGAGGAGTCGGTCGCCGTTGCCGCGTCCGACCGCACTCGCATCGAGCAGGGCCGCACCGGCCGCGAACAGGCGCTCCGAGCCTCCCGAGAGCAGCTGCGCGACCTCGGTCGAGACCTCGACGAGCTCGTCAACACCGTGCACCGCGACGAGATGGCCCGGACCCAGCAGAAGATGCGGATCGAGCAGCTCGAGGAGCGCGCTCTCGAGGAGCTGGGCCTCGACGCCGACGCTCTGGTGACCGAGTACGGCCCGGACCAGCTGGTGCCCTTCACCGGTGAGGTGGCCCAGGGTGAACCGGTGCCGGACCCGGTCCCGTTCGACCGCGAGCAGCAGACCAAGCGGCTGCGCAGCGCCGAACGCTCCCTGGCCCAGCTGGGGCGGATCAACCCTCTGGCGCTCGAGGAGTTCTCGGCGCTCGAGGAGCGGCACCAGTTCCTCAGCGAGCAGCTCGAGGACCTCCGGCGCACCCGCAAGGACCTGCTCGACATCGTGCGAGAGGTCGACGACCGGGTCGAGCAGGTCTTCACCGAGGCCTTCGCCGACGTGAGCAAGGCCTTCGACTCGACCTTCGAGCGGCTCTTCCCCGGGGGAGAGGGGCGGCTGGTCCTCACCGACCCGGGCAACATGTTGATCACCGGCGTGGAGGTGGAGGCCCGGCCACCTGGCAAGAAGGTGAAGCGGCTCTCGCTGCTCTCCGGTGGCGAGCGGTCCCTGGTCGCGGTGGCGTTCCTGGTGGCGTTGTTCAAGGCCCGCCCCTCGCCGTTCTACATCCTCGACGAGGTCGAGGCTGCCCTCGACGACACCAACCTCGGCCGGCTGCTGGAGATCTATGAGGAGCTGCGAGAGAATTCCCAGCTGCTCGTGATCACCCACCAGAAGCGGACGATGGAGGTCGGCGACGCGCTCTACGGCGTCACCATGCGAGGCGACGGCGTCTCGGCCGTGATCAGCCAGCGGCTCCGAGAGCAGGAGTCGGCTTGAGCACGCCTGCTCCCGGGCGCGAGGAGTACGTCGTGTGGCGTCAGGCCACCACCCGCTGGGCCGACGACGACGTCTACGGGCACATGAACAACGCTCGCTACTTCGAGCTCATCGACACGGCCGTGAACGCCCACCTCGCCGAGGTGACGGGTGTCGACATCCGCTCGCTTCCCGCGATCGGGGTGGTCGCGGAGGTGGGTTGTCGCTACTTCCGCGAGATCGGCTACCCGCGTCCGGTCGACCTCGGCCTCGTCGTGGACAAGGTCGGCACCTCCTCGGTGATCTACCGGATCGGCCTGTTCCAGGGCGATCCCGAAAGTGAGGGAAGACACGCTGCGGCCGAGGGGAGGTTCGTCCATGTCTACGTGGATAACGCGCCCTCTGGGGCCCGCGGGACGACCCCCCTGCCCGAGGAGATCCGCGCAGCCGTCGTACCCTTGCTGAGGCAGTGACCCCGGCTCCGAGACCCCGGTGATCCCCTCTGTGGGACACCTCGTCGGCGTGTTGCGGCCACCTCACACGCCCACGACGAAGGATTCTTCGATGCTTGCCATCGTGCTCGCCCTGCTGCTCTCACTGCTCGTGGCAGGGGCGGTCATCGTCTACGTCGCCTTTCCCTACCGGGGCGAGCAGACGCCGGTCTACCCCCAGGTGGGAGAGGCGATGCGCCGTGGCGTGGACTCGCTGCCGACTCTCGACGTGCGCGACCTCGAAGGCGCCGACGCCCACCACTGAGCCCCTGCTGCAGGGCGTTTGATTGGATCGACCCATGAGCGTGATCTTCATCTTCGTGATCCTCGCCGCCGCGATCGCACTGGTGGGCCTGGTCGTCGGCCTGGTGGCGCTGGTCAACGGACGTCGCCAGCCGCGACCGCCCGAACCGCCGCGCAGTGCCCCTGGTGGCACGATCACCGATGAGCGCCCCATTCCGGGGGCACCATCGGCGCCGGTCGAGACAGTCGAGCCGCCTGCGTCGGCCCCCACCCTCGAGCGCCCTGAAGGTACGGCGGGCCGGTTGGTCAGGCTGCGTCAGCGGCTCTCCCGCTCCCAGGGCGGACTGGGCCGTGGACTGTTGCTCCTGCTGTCCCGCGACCGGCTCGACGAAGACACCTGGGAGGAGATCGAGGACACCCTGATCACCGCCGACGTCGGCGTGGCCCCGACCCAGGAGCTGGTGGGTCGGTTGCGGGCCCGGCTGCGCATCGAAGGTGGTGCGGCCACCGACGCGCATGCCGTGCTGCGCGAGGAGCTGCTCGCCCTGGTCGACCCGACCATGGACCGCCGACTCGCAGTGACAGGACAGGACGGCAAGCCCGGGATCGTGCTCGTCGTCGGTGTCAACGGAGCCGGCAAGACCACCTCGGTCGGCAAGCTCGCCCGGGTCCTGGTCGCCGAGGACCGCTCCGTCGTGCTGGGTGCGGCCGACACCTTCCGTGCCGCCGCGACCGAGCAGCTGAGCACCTGGGGTGAGCGGGTCGGCGTGGACGTGGTGACTGGCCCCGAGGGCAGTGACCCGGCCAGCGTGGCCTTCGAGTCGGTCCGCACCGGCATCGAGCGCGGGGTCGACGTCGTGGTCGTCGACACGGCGGGCCGACTGCAGAACAAGGCCGGTCTGATGGACGAGCTCGGCAAGGTCAAGCGCGTGATCGAGAAGCAGGCGCCGGTCACCGAGGTGCTGCTGGTCCTCGACGCGACCACCGGTCAGAACGGCCTGGTGCAGGCACGGGTCTTCCGCGACGTGGTCGAGGTGAGCGGGATCGTGCTCACCAAGCTCGACGGTTCGGCCAAGGGCGGCATCGTCGTGGCGGTCCAGCGAGAGCTGGGGGTGCCGGTGAAGCTGGTCGGCGTCGGCGAGGGAGCTGACGACCTGGCGCCGTTCGACCCGGAGGCGTTCGTCGATGCCCTTCTGGGCCAGGACTGATCAGCCAGGTCCGCTCGGCAGTCGCCGGGGTTACCTGGTGCTGATGCCGTTCAGCACGAAGTCGACGAGCTGGTCGATCTCGTCCTCGGCCGGCATCGGCTGACCGCTGACGGCGCGGGCGGTCACGATGGCGCCCAGGAACTGCACGGCAGCTCCGAGGTGGATGTCCCTGCGGACCTCGCCACGCGTGATCGCACGCTCGAAGACCTCGATCACGCTCTCCTCGGCACGCTCACCCGCGGAGCGGTAGAGCGCCGCGATCCGGGCGTCGCGCATGGACTCCTTGATCGTCGTACGCACGTAGTCGGCTCCGGCGGTGGAGTTCACGAAGGCCAGCACGTTGGTGTACGCCGCGGCCAGGTCGCTGCGGATCGAGCCGGTGTCCGGCGGCGGCATCTCGTCGCGGTAGAGCTGCTCCATGGCAGCCACCGCGAGGTCCTCCTTGCGGGACCAACGACGGTAGACGGTGGCCTTGCCGACGCCTGCAGTGCTGGCGACCTCGTCGACGGTCATGCTGTCGAAGCCGCGCACCAGGATCAGCGACGAGGCGGCGGCGAGAATGCGGCCGTCGGCGCCCGGATCGCGGGGGCGGCCGCGCTTGCGGCGCCCTTCGGGTGCCGGAGGGATGCTCGTCGGCGCGCTCACGATGCTGGCAGTCACGGAGTTAGCATAGAGCGTTTTATCCGATTGTTGAGGTTTTCATGGGATTTGTCGAATTCACCCGCGCGAAACAAACCTCCTCCGACCGTGACCCGCCCGCAACACAGGCCGCGCTCGAGCGAAACCTACGCCGTCGACAGTGGTCGCACTGGCCGGGGCACCTCGACATCGTCGTCATCGACGCCCGCGGCTTGCAGTGAAACTCACCTTTGGAGGTTCCATGGATACCGGCGATACCGCATGGGTCTTGACCTCGGCAGCGCTCGTGCTGCTGATGACGCCTGGTCTGGCCCTGTTCTACGGCGGCATGGTCCGCGCGAAGAGCGTGCTCAACATGATGATGATGAGCTTCGGTGCCCTGGCGGTGATCGGCGTGCTGTGGGTGGTCTATGGCTACTCGATCGCCTTCGGCAACGACGTGGGCGGTGGACTGCTGGGCGACCCCAGCGAGTTCTTCGGGCTGCAGGGCCTGATGAGCGACAAGGCCCTGGTCTTCACCATTCCTGCCCTCGCGTTCGTCGGCTTCCAGGCGGTGTTCGCGATCATCACGGTGGCCCTGATCTCCGGCGCGATCGCCGATCGAGCCCGCTTCGGTCCCTGGCTGCTCTTCGCGGGCATCTGGGCCACGGTGGTCTACTTCCCGGTCGCGCACTGGGTCTTCTCCTTCGACGGGGGTACTGCGCCGGTGGGTGGCTGGATCGCCAACAAGCTTGCGGCGATCGACTTTGCCGGTGGCACCGCGGTACACATCAACGCAGGTGCGGCCGGTCTGGCACTGGCGATCGTGCTCGGCAAGCGCGTCGGATGGCGGCGTGACCCGATGCGGCCGCACAACCTGCCGCTCGTGATGATCGGTGCCGGTCTGCTGTGGTTCGGCTGGTTCGGCTTCAACGCCGGGTCTGCCCTGGGTGCGAACTCGGTCGCAGCGGTGGCGTGGATCAACACCTTGGCCGCAACGGCCGCGGCCACCTTGGGCTGGCTGCTCGTGGAGAAGAGGCGTGACGGTCACCCGACCTCGTTGGGTGCTGCCTCCGGCGTCGTGGCCGGCCTGGTCGCGATCACCCCGGCCTGTTCGGCGGTGAGCCCGATGGGCGCGCTGCTGGTCGGCTTCGGCGCGGGCATCCTGTGTGCGCTCGCGGTGGGCCTGAAGTACCGCTTCGGCATCGACGACTCGCTCGACGTCGTGGGGGTCCACCTCGTCGGCGGCCTGTTCGGCACCATCGTGATCGGCCTGCTGGCGACCTCGTCGGCTCCGGCCGGTGTCGACGGCCTCCTCTACGGGGGTGGCTTCGACCAGCTGTGGCGCCAGACCGTGGGCGCCTTGGCGGTGCTGCTCTACTCCTTCGTCCTCACGTTGATCATCGGAACCGCCATCTCCAAGACGATCGGCTTCCGGATCCAGGACGAGGACGAGGTCGCCGGCATCGACTTCACCGAGCACAGCGAGACGGCCTATGACTTCGTCGCCAGGGCTGGCGGCGCCGGCGTCCTCGGAGGCAAGCCAAGCGCCACTGTCCGGGTCGACGCCGAGGCGAGAGGAGCCAACGCATGAAGCTCGTGACCGCGGTCATCAAGCCGCACAAGTGGGAAGAGGTCCGGGCCGCCCTGGAGAGCTTCGGGGTCACCGGGATGACCGTCAGCGAGGTCAGCGGCTACGGCCGTCAGAAGGGTCACACCGAGGTCTACAGGGGTGCGGAGTACGACATCGCGCTGGTGCCCAAGATCCGGATCGAGATCCTCGCGGAGGCAGGCGACGTCGAGGACGTGGCCGGCATCGTCGTCAAGGCCGCACAGACCGGCCGGATCGGGGACGGCAAGGTCTGGGTGTCCCCGGTCGACAGCGTCGTCCGCGTGCGAACCGGTGACAGGGACGAGGCCGCGATCTAGCTGCAGCGTCCACGTCGCGCGCCGGGTGGCGACCCACGGGTCGCCGCCCGGCGTAACCTGCGCGAAACACGGCAGCTGATCTCGTCACGGACTGGAAACGCGCGGTTCGATCGCGGGAAATCTGTGCCCGCGACAGTTGCGCCTCATGACGACCCTCACTGGACTCCCTGGCCTGGTCGCCCACGCGCAGCCGCTCGCGACCACCCCGCTCGACAGCGGGAACACCGCATGGCTGCTGGCCGCAACGGCGATGGTGCTCCTGATGGCTCCCGGACTCGCGCTCTTCTACGGCGGAATGGTCCGCTCCAAGAGCGTGCTGAACATGATGATGATGACCTTCGGGGCCCTCGCCGCGATCGTGGTGGTCTGGGTCGTCGTCGGCTATTCGCTCGCCTTCGGCGACGACCTCGCCCTCGGCCTGGTCGGTGACCCGCGCCAGTACTTCGGTCTGCAGTCGCTGCTCGCGGAGGGTGGAGAGAGCTGGCTCAGCGTCCCGCTGATCCTCTTTGCCCTCTTCCAGGGGCTGTTCTGCGTGATCACCGGTGCATTGATCTCCGGAGCGATCGCGGACCGGGCCCGCTTCGGTGCCTGGATCGTCTTCGTCTCGGTGTGGACCGTGCTGGTCTACGCGCCGGCCGCCCACTGGGTCTTCGACCTCGACCGCGAGGGCCACGTGGGTGGATGGCTGGCCAACACCGTCGGGGTCGTCGACTTCGCTGGCGGGATGCCGGTGGAGATCACCTCTGGCGCCTCGGCGCTGGCGCTGGCTCTGGTCGTCGGCACCCGCGTAGGGTTCGGCAAGGACCCGATGCGGCCGCACAACCTCACCCTGGTGATGTTGGGCGCGGGGCTGCTGTGGTTCGGCTGGTACGGCTTCAACGCCGGATCGGCTCTCGGAGCCAACCACGCCGCCGCCGTCGTCGTGGTGAGCACCACGTGCGCCGCTGCGGCCGGATCGATCGGGTGGCTGGTCCTCGAACGGTTCCGGGACGGTCACGCCACCACCCTCGGGTCCGCCTCCGGGATGGTGGCAGGCCTGGTCGCGATCACCCCGAGCGGCGGCTCGGTCTCACCGTTGGGTGCGCTGACGTTGGGCCTGCTGGCCGGGATGATCTGTGCGCTCGCCGTGGGCCTGAAGTACCGCTATGGGTACGACGACTCGCTGGACGTGGTGGGGGTGCATCTCGTCGGCGGCCTGGTCGGCACGATCGGGATCGGTCTCCTGGCCACGGCAGACGCACCGACCGCGGTCGACGGGCTGCTCTACGGCGGCGGCGTCGACCAGCTCGGCAAGCAGCTGCTCGGCTCGGCTGTCGTCTTCGTCTACGCGTTCGTCGTCTCGGGTGGCATCGCCCTGGCCGTGCACAGGCTGATGGGCTTCCGGATCGAGGAGGAGCACGAGGTCAGCGGCATCGACCTGAACATCCACGCCGAGACGGCCTACGACCTGCACTCCACAGCCGGAACCCGCAGCAGCAGCGGGTTCACCTTGCCCAAGGCCACCGCCGGGCCGTTCGCAGGCTCATCGGAACCCGGCAGCCGGACCAACTAGAAGGAGACTGGACCCATGAAGATCGTCACCGCAGTGATCAAGCCGCACAAGTGGGAAGACGTCCGTGCCGCTCTCGAGGGCGTCGGCGTCACGGGGATGACCGTGAGCGAGGTCAGCGGCTACGGCCGTCAGAAGGGCCACACCGAGGTCTACCGCGGCGCCGAGTACGACATCTCGCTGGTGCCGAAGGTGCGCCTGGAGATCGTGCTCGACGATGCTGACGTCGAAGCCGTCACCGACGCGATCGTGACCGCTGCCGCGACGGGACGGATCGGGGACGGCAAGGTCTGGGTCACCCCCGTCGAGAGCGTCGTGCGGGTCCGCACCGGGGACCGCGACCAGTCGGCGATCTAGGCGACACGAATGACCGCTGCTGAGCGTGCCGTGCGGACGCGTGCCGCCGACACGCTCTGCGCGGGCGCCTACGAGTCGACGGGCTGTCCCGACACCGGCGTCGCCCTGGTCGCCGTGGGTGGCTACGGGCGAGAGGAGCTGGCTCCCTTCAGCGACCTCGACGTCGTGCTGGTCCACGACGACGGCGTCGAGCTGGGGGAGTGGGCCAGCCTGGTCTGGTACCCGCTCTGGGACTCCGGCGTCGACATCGACCACTCGGTGCGTACGCCGCAACAGGTGCTGGGCCAGGCGGCCGCCGATCTCCGCGTCGCCACCGGGATGCTCGACGTGCGCCACCTCGCGGGTGACCCGAACCTGACGCTGCGCCTGCGCTCGGCCGTGCTCAACCAGTGGCGGCGCGACGCGCGGACCCGGCTCGCCGAGCTGCACGAGCTCGTCGCAGGGCGCGGGCGGATCAACGGCGAGCTGGCCCACGCCTCGGTGCCCGATCTCAAGGAGTCGGTCGGTGGTCTGCGCGACGCCACCGTGCTCAAGGCGCTGGTGGCCAGCTGGCTCGTCGACGTACCCCATGCCGAGCTGGAGGGTTGCCGGCTGGCTCTGCTCGACGTGCGTGATGCCTTGCACACGGTCGCCGGGCGGGCAACTGACCGGGTCGCTCAGGAGTACTGGAAGGACATCGCCGGGGTCCTCGGCCTCGAGGACGGCCTGGCGGCGCAACGGCACACGCGTGGGCTGGCCCGTCGTCTGACCCATCTGTCTCGTCTTGCCTGGCGACGCGCCGAGGCGGTGCAACGTCGGCCCAGCGCCACGGGAGCCCGACGGCCGCGGCTGGAGCCGATCGCCGAGGGGGTGGCCATCTCGTATGAGGAGGTGGTGCTCGACAAGGGGGCCAGCCCGGCCTCGGACCCCTTGCTGCTCCTGCGTGCCGCAGCCGAGGCAGCGGAACGCGACCTGGTGCTCTCCCCGCCGACCGCGGCACGGCTCGCCCGTGAGGGCTCTGCGCTCGGCGATCCGTGGCCGCCGGGCGCCCGGGACCTGTTCGTGCGTCTGCTCGCCGCCGGATCCGGCCTGCAGGGTGTCTGGGAGACCCTCGACGAAACCGGCGCCCTCGAGCTGATCCTGCCCGAGTGGGAGCGGGTCCGACTGCTGCCGCACGCCTCGGTGGTGCACCGGTTCACCGTGGATCGACATCTCGTGGAGACCTGCGCCGAGGCCGCGCACCTGATCCGCCGGGTGGCTCGTCCGGACGTGCTGATGGTGGCGGCGCTGCTGCACGACATCGGCAAGGGGCAGCTCACCGAGCACTGCATCGCGGGTGAGCCGATCGCACGGAGGATCGCAGAACGGATCGGCTTCGACGACCGGGAGGTCGAGCTGGTCGGCAAGCTCGTTCGCTGGCACCTGCTGCTGCCGGAGACCGCCACGATGCGTGACCCCGACGACCCGGCAACGGTCGCGACCGTGACCGAGCGGGTGAGGGACCGTGAGGAGCTCGAGCTGCTGGCAGCCCTGACCGAGGCCGACGCCCGGGCCACCTCGGAGAAGGCCTGGACGAAGTGGCGGGCCTCCCTCGTCGCGACGTTGGTACGCCGGTCCTCGGCCGTGCTGGCCGAGGAGCCGCTGACCGACGAGCCAAGCACTGAGATCGAGCTGCCGCGGCGGGTCCTGGACGACGTCGACGCGGTCTCGGTCGTCGCGGTGGAGGGGCCGGACGGGTCACAGGTCACGGTGGTCGGCCGCGACCGGGTCGGACTGCTCGCCGACGCAGCAGCCGTCCTGGCCCTACAGAGGGCCCCGGTGCGAGCCGCACGCGCCTGGACCCAGGGCGGGTACGGCGTCTCGGTGTGGGAAGTGGCCGACATCGGTCTGGACGACGTGGTGATGCGCCAACGGCTCGAGGCGGTCGTGGGGGGCCGCATCGACGTGGCCGCCGAGCTGGGCCGCGGCGCTCCCGTCACGCTGGAGCCCTCGGTCGCCGTACGCCCCGAGGCCTCGCCGACCGCCACGGTGATCGAGGTCCGCAGCGCGGACCGGCCCGGCCTGATCCACACGGTGTGCCAGGCGCTGGCCGCGATGGACGTCTCCGTGCGATCCGCGCACGTCTCGACCCTGGGGCCGCAGGCGGTGGACGTCTTCTACGTGCAGGAGGCGAGTGCCGGAGCATTGGCCGAGGAACGGGCGGCCTCGGTGGCCCACGCCGTGCGCGAGGCGCTCAGGGGCGCCTTCGCAGCGGACTGAGGGGGACCCCGCAGGTGCGGCTACCCTTTGACTCGTCACGGTCCTGACCATCCAGCCGAGGAACCCCACACGTGTTCTCCACCCTGTCTGATCGCCTCTCCGACACCTTCAAGAACCTTCGCGGCAAGGGGAAGCTCTCCGAAGCCGACATCGACGCGACCGCGCGCGAGATCAGGCTCGCCCTGCTCGAGGCCGACGTCGCGCTGCCCGTGGTCAAGGACTTCGTCGCGGCCATCAAGGAACGCGCCCGCGGTGCCGAGGTCAGCGGAGCACTGAATCCTGCCCAGCAGGTCATCAAGATCGTCGACGAGGAGCTCGTCGGCATCCTCGGCGGTGAGACCCGGCGACTGAGGTTCGCGAAGAACCCCCCGACCGTGATCATGCTGGCCGGCCTCCAGGGCGCGGGCAAGACCACGCTTGCCGCCAAGCTGGCGCTGTGGCTCAAGGACCAGGGCAAGAGCCCGATGCTGGTGGCCGCCGACCTCCAGCGCCCCAACGCGGTCAAGCAGCTCCAGGTCAATGGTGAGCGGGCAGGGGTCACGGTCTACGCACCCCAGCCGGGCAACGGCGTCGGCGACCCGGTGGCGGTCGCCCGCGGCGGCGTCGAGGAGGCCCGCAGGACCCTGCACGACGTCGTGATCGTCGACACCGCCGGCCGTCTCGGCATCGACGAGGAGCTGATGCAGCAGGCCTCGGACATCCGTGACGCGGTGAACCCCGACGAGGTGCTCTTCGTCGTGGACGCGATGATCGGCCAGGACGCGGTCAGGACCGCGCAGGCCTTCCTCGACGGGGTCGGCTACGACGGTGTCGTCCTGACCAAGCTCGACGGCGACGCCCGGGGTGGCGCTGCGCTGTCGATCGCGAAGATGACCGGCAAGCCGGTGATGTTCGCCTCCAACGGCGAGAAGCTCACCGACTTCGACCTCTTCCACCCCGACCGGATGGCCTCGCGCATCCTGGACATGGGTGATCTGCTCACCTTGATCGAACAGGCCGAGAAGACCTTCGACGCCGACACGGCAGCGAAGTCCGCGGCGAAGATGCAGGACGGCAACTTCACCCTCGACGACTTCCTCGAGCAGATGCAGCAGATCCGCAAGATGGGCTCGCTGACCAAGATGCTCGGAATGCTGCCCGGCATGGGTCAGTTCCGCGACCAGCTCGAGAACTTCGACGAGCGCGAGATCGACCGGATCCAGGCCATCATCCAGTCGATGACCCCCTCCGAGCGCGAGAACCCCAAGATGATCGACGGCTCGCGCCGCGCACGGATCGCCAAGGGATCCGGCCGCGCGGTCTCGGACGTGAACCAGCTCGTCGACCGGTTCTTCGAGGCCCGGAAGATGATGCAGCAGATGGCCCGCGGCGGTGCGCCGGGGCTGCCGGGGATGCCCGGCATGGGGCTGGGCAAGAAGGCCAAGGGTCGTCAGGCAGCACAGCCGAAGAAGGGCAAGGGCAAGCGCGTCTCGGGCAACCCCGCCAAGCGCGCCCAGCTGGGATCGGCCGAGGAGAAGCCCGCCGCCGCCTCGGGGAGCGCCTTCGGTCTCGGTGACCAGGGCCTTCCCGACGACTTCGACCCCAGTCAGCTGCCAGACCTCTCCAAGTACCTCAAGTAGCCCCGGGGACGCTCGCGATAGCGTCGGCTCCATGGCTGCACAGAGATTTCGGGGCCCGGTCCTTCCTGACGGCGAGGCACGCGACCTCTACGTCGTCGACGGGCACGTCACCTACGAGCCCCAGGCAGGTGCCGAGACGGTCAGCGAGGGCTGGATCGTCCCGGGGCTCGTGGACGCCCACTGTCACCTCGGGCTCGACGACGACGGTGCGACCAGCGAGGAGGCGACCGAGCAGCAGGCGATCGAGGACCGTGACGGCGGAGCGCTGCTGATCCGCGACTGTGGTTCTGCGGCCGACACGTCCTGGATCCACGACCGCGACGACCTGCCGCGGCTGATTCGCGCCGGGCGGCACATCGCTCGCACCCGGCGCTACATCCGCAACTACGCCCACGAGGTCGAGCCGGCGGAGCTGGCGGCGTACGTCGCCCAGGAGGCGCAGCGCGGCGACGGCTGGGTCAAGCTGGTCGGCGACTGGATCTCCCGCGACACCGGCGACCTCGCGCCCTCGTTCCCACCGGAGGCCTTCGCCGAGGCGATCAGCGTCGCCCACGACCACGGCGCCCGGGTGACGGCGCACTGCTTCGGTCGGGAGGTCCTCGCGGGGCTGATCGACGCCGGCATCGACTGCATCGAGCACGGAACCGGGCTGAGCCCCGACCTGGTGGAGAGCATGGTCGCGAGGTCGGTGGCCCTGGTGCCAACCGTGATGCAGCTGGACAAGTTCCCGGAGTACGCCGAGGCAGGGGAGGAGAAGTTCCCCGACTACGCCGCCACCATGACCGACCTGCACCGCCGCCGACGCGACACGATCATGGCCGCCCACGAGGCAGGTGTGGCGATCTATGCGGGCTCCGACGGTGGCGGGGTGACCCGGCACGGCAACCTGTCGGGCGAGGTGCAGGCGCTGCACGGGATCGGGTTCAGTGCGGAGGAGGCGCTCGGCGCCGGATCCTGGAGGGCTCGCGAGTGGCTCGGGCTCGACGGCTTCCTGTCCGAGGGGACGACCGCCGACTTCGTGGTCTACCCGCGCAATCCACTCACCGACCTCAGCGTGCTCGAGACGCCCGAGCGGATCGTGCTGCGCGGTGTCGTCGTCGGCTGATCCCGCCGCCCGACTGGGTGAGGTCGAGGACGCCTTGCGTGCGGCCGGTTGCGTGTTCGCCGAGGAGGAGGCCGCGTTGCTCATCGAGAATGCGTCCGGGATCGCCGAGCTCGATGACTGGGTGGCCCAGCGCTGCCAGGGCAAGCCGCTGGAGCACCTGTTGGGGTGGGTCGACTTCGCCGGACTGCGGGTCGCGGTGGGCACCGGGGTGTTCGTGCCCCGGCGACGGACCGAGCTGCTCGCCCGCCTCACGGTCGAGGCCGCCGTCATGTTGACCGCCCCGGTCGTGGTGGACCTGTGCTGCGGTTCCGGAGCGGTGGGTCGAGTCGTGGCCGAGGCGTTGCCGGGCGTGGAGGTGCACGCAGCCGATCTCGACCCGGTCGCGGTGGCGTGTGCGCGGCGCAACCTGGGCCGGGTCCACCGCGGCGACCTCTACGACGCCCTGCCCGCGTCGTTGCGCCGACGGATCGACGTGCTTGCCGTGAACGCGCCCTACGTGCCGACCGACGAGATCGCTCGGATGCCGCCCGAGGCCAGGCTCCACGAGCCCCGCGCGGCCCTGGACGGCGGATCCGACGGGCTCGACCTGCATCGACGGGTGGCGGCATCCGCGCTGGAGTGGCTGGCACCCGGCGGGGTGCTGCTGATCGAGACCAGTGGGCGGCAGGCCGAGGCGACGCGAGCCGCGTGCGTCCGTGCTGGGCTCGAGGCCATCGTGGTCCGTGACGAGGACGTCGACGGGACCGTCGTACGTGCGATTTCAGACCCACGGTGGTCGTCTGGCACAATGACACGCTGAGTCGTACGCCGTCCGGACCCTCTCATCCGGTCTGCGCACGCCCGCGGGTTCTGATCGCATCCGGCCCCACCGGACAGCGCACGAGCCAACCACTACAAACTCTCAAGGAGACACCACAGACGTGGCCGTCAAGATTCGCCTGAAGCGCATGGGCAAGATCCGCCAGCCCCACTACCGCGTGGTCGTCGTCGACGCCCGCAAGAAGCGGGACGGCAGGGTCATCGAGGAGATCGGCAAGTACCACCCCAAGCAGGAGCCCTCGTTCATCGAGGTCACCTCCGACCGGGCGCAGTACTGGCTCGGCGTCGGCGCGCAGCCCTCCGAGGCAGTCGCAGCCCTGCTGAAGATCACCGGTGACTGGCAGAAGTTCAAGGGCCTCCCGGGCACCGAGGGGACACTGCGTGTCGCGGAGCCCAAGCGGGACAAGCAGGAGATCTTCAACGAGGCGCTCAAGGACGCTGCCAACGAGCCCAAGAGCTCGGCAGTGACCAAGAAGGCCTCCGCCAAGAAGGCGGACGCGCCCGAGAAGGCTGCTGAGAAGCCGGCCGAGAAGACCGAGGCTGCTGAGAAGCCGGCCGAGAAGACCGAGGCCAAGACCGAGGCTGCTCCGGCGGCCGAGGAAGCGACCGAGGCCCCTGCCGAGGCCCCTGCCGAGACTCCCGCTGCTGAGGCTGCCCCCGAGGCCGCTGACGCCGAGAAGTCCGAGGCCTGAGCCCCGTGCTCGCCGACGCCCTGGAGCACCTGGTCCGCGGGATCGTGGAGCACCCTGACGATGTCTCGGTGCGCGACAAGCAGATGCGTCGTGGCTCGATGCTCGAGGTCCGTGTGCACCCCTCCGACCTGGGCAAGGTCATCGGTCGCGGAGGTCGCACCGCAAGTGCTTTCCGCACCGTTGTCAGCTCGCTGGCCGGCCGTGACGGCGCGCGCATCGACTTCGTCGACGTCGACCGCGGGCGCTAGCCGCTGCTGCGGTCGGTTTCCTGAGGTCAAGAACCCTTTCTGCCTCTTCACACACCGTGCGCGGTGTGTGAAGAGGCAGTTTCGGTTCAACAGCCGGGAAACCGGCCCCCGGGCAGCCCAGCGACCCGCACCAAGACCTGTGATCAAGGAGTGAGCGTGGAGCAGTCGGTGGAGTACGTCGTGGTCGGCCGGATCGGGCGTGCCCACGGACTCAAGGGCGAGGTGCTCGTCGAGCCACGCACCGACGAGCCGGTGCGCCGGTTCGCCGCCGGGGCCACGCTCCGTGCCGGTGCGGGCACGCTCACCGTCGAGTCCTCGCGCAACCACTCCGGTCGGCTGGTCGTGCGCTTCGTGGAGGTCGGTGACCGTGACGCGGCCGAGGCGGCGCGCGGAACCGAGCTCTCCTGCTTGGTCAGCCCGGACGAGCGGCCTGCTGACCCCGAGGAGTTCTACGACCACCAGTTGGTCGGGCTGCAGGTGGAGACCGTTCAGGGCGAGCCGGTGGGTGAGCTGCTCCGGGTGGAGCACGGCGCGGCCCAGGATCTCCTGGTGATCGCTGCACCCGGTCGCGAGGTGTTGTTCCCGTTCGTCAGCCAGCTCGTTCCCGAGGTCGACCTCGCCGGTGGCCGGATCGTCATCGACGATCGACCCGGCATCCTGCAAGCCGAGCTCTGAGTCCACGACCATGCGCATCGACATCGTCTCGATCTTCCCGGACTACCTGGCTCCGCTGGGGCTCTCGCTTCCGGGCAAGGCCCAGAAGTCCGGCCTGCTGGACCTGCACGTGCACGACCTGCGCGCCTTCACCCACGATCGGCACCACACCGTCGACGACACCCCCTACGGCGGTGGCGCCGGCATGGTGATGAAGCCCGAGCCGTGGGGCGAGGCGCTGGACCAGGTGGCGCCCGACGGAGTCACCCTCGTGGTGCCGACCCCCTCGGGGGAGCCGTTCAGCCAGCGGATCGCCGCCGAGCTCGCCACGCGCGAGCACCTTGTCTTCGCCTGCGGACGCTACGAGGGCATCGACCAGCGGGTGATCGACCATGCCGCATCCCGGCTCGAGGTCCGGGAGCTCTCGCTCGGCGACTACGTCCTCAACGGCGGCGAGGTCGCTGCGCTGGCGATCAGCGAGGCCGTCGTACGCCTGCTGCCGGTGTTCATGGGCAACCCCGAGTCGCTGTCCGAGGAGTCCCACGCCGAAGGTCTCCTGGAGTACCCCGTCTTCACCAAGCCGGTCTCCTGGCGCGGCCTGGACGTGCCCGAGGTCCTGCTCTCCGGCGACCACGGCCGGGTCGCCCGTTGGCGCCACGCCGAGTCCGTACGTCGGACCGCTGAACGGCGCCCCGACCTGGCCCACCGTGCGAGCACGGCCGAGGCCAGCGGGCTCGCGGGTGAGATCAGGTTGGCGTTGCCCTCCGACGCCTCCGAGCTGCTCACCCTCCAGCGGGCCTGCTGGGTCCAGGAGGCGCAGGCGAACCCCGGCCTGCACATCCACGCCCTCCACGAGGACCTCACCGACGTCGAGTCCTGGATGCAGGACTGGACGACCCTGGTGCTCCGGGTCGGAGGCCGCCTGATCGGGGCCGCACGCGGCCACAGGCAGACCGAGACGGAGACCGACAGGTTGACCGACACCTGGGACATCGGCCGGATCATGGTGGCCCCCGACCTCCAGGGGCGCGGCATCGGGCGGCTGCTCCTCGAGGCGATCGAGCAGGCCGCGCCGCCTGCCGTCACCGACTTCGAGCTGTTCACCGGCGCCGGCAGCGAGCGCAACATCAAGATCTATCGCAAGGCCGGCTACCGGTTCGTGTCCCCGGACGCAGAGCCTGGAACGGTTCGCCTGGGCCGACCACGGCAGTGATTTCGTGCTGGGGCTCTGGCTGTGGCAAAATCGCTCCTTGGCTCGGCGAGCCACTTTCAGCTGCTCCGACTTCGGTCGTTCAGTGTTCACGGTCCACCTGCCACAGGGGGTCGGCCGTACGGCACCATCGCTGACCACCCCGATCCGCCCAACCATGATCCGTGGCCGACCTGTGGCAGTCACGAGGAGCACACATGTCGAACGTCATCGATGAGCTGTCCGGCGCGATCAAGCGCGACGACGTCCCCGCCTTCCGGGCCGGCGACACCATCAAGGTGCACGTGAAGGTCGTCGAGGGCAACCGCTCGCGAGTCCAGGTATTCCAGGGCGTCGTGCTCCGGGTCCAGGGTTCCGGCATCGGCCGCACCTTCACGGTCCGCAAGGTCTCCTTCGGTGTCGGCGTCGAGCGCACCTTCCCGCTGCACTCCCCGATCTTCGAGTCGGTCGAGATCGTCACCCGCGGCGACGTGCGCCGCGCGAAGCTGTACTACCTGCGCAACCTGCGCGGCAAGGCGGCCAAGATCAAGGAGCGTCGCGACGTCTGACGCGTGCTGCGTCCAGCGGCCGGTTAGGCTCGGGAAGTGACCAACGTGGACGACGCCGTGCAGGCCCCCGGGGACTCCGGCGATCTTCCGGGAAAGCCGCGCAAGAAGCCGATGCCGCTGTGGCAGGAGACCTTTCTGCTGCTGGGGCTCGCTCTGGTGCTGGCGCTGGTGATCAAGAGCCTGTTCGTGCAGGCCTTCTACATCCCGTCGCCCTCGATGGAGCCGCAGTTCGTCAAGGACGACCGGATCCTGGTCCAGAAGGTCTCCTACTGGGGCGGGTCCCCGAGCCGCGGCGACATCGTGGTCTTCAAGGACCCAGGAGACTGGCTTCCCGCCAACGAGTCGGCCACGGCCGGATCCCCGGTGACGCACCTGCTGGAGAAGGTGGGGCTCTACCCCACTGGTGGTCACCTCGTGAAGCGCGTCATCGGCATCGGCGGTGACCGGGTGGTGTGCTGCGACAAGCAGGGTCGGCTCACCGTCAACGGCAAGGCGCTCGACGAGAAGTCCTACCTGCCATCGGGCACCGTTCCGTCGCTGATCAAGTTCGACAAGGTGGTCCCTCAGGGCCATCTGTGGATGATGGGCGACAACCGCGCCTTCTCCTACGACTCCCGCGGGCACATGGGCGGGCCGGGCGGTGGCTTCGTGGACCAGGACCTCGTCGTCGGCAAGGTGTTCTGGCTGATCTGGCCCTGGGGTCGCGCCGACGTGATCACCCGCCCCGCGACGTTCGAGGGCGTCCCCGACGCGAGATGAGCATCCGGTGAGCGGCCTGCCGCGCGGTTCGACCGTACGCCGTGACGCGGGCCTCTACGGCTACGAGCGCGCGCTGCGTCGGGCCGGCCTGGCGCCCGTCGCCGGGGTCGACGAGGCGGGACGAGGAGCGTGCGCCGGACCGTTGGTCGCGGCCGCCGTGATCCTGCCGGAGGGCCGGTCCGGTCTCGTGCCCGAGCTGGCCGACTCCAAGCTGCTCACCGCGAAGGCCCGTGAGCGCTGCTACGCCCAGGTGGTCCGCCGGGCGCTGGCCTGGTCGGTGGTCGTGGTGGAGCCGGGGGAGTGCGACCGGCTCGGCATGCATGTGGCCAACATCGAGGCGTTGCGCCGCTCGTTGGCTCGGTTGGGTCAGCGTCCGGCGTACGTCCTCACAGACGGGTTTCCCGTCGACGGCCTCGGGGTGCCGGGGCTGGCGATGTGGAAGGGCGACCGGGTGGCCGCGTGCATCTCTGCTGCCTCGGTGATCGCGAAGGTCACCCGCGACCGGATCATGTGTGACCTGCACGAGGACTACCCGGCCTATGACTTCGCCACCCACAAGGGCTACATCACCGCCGAGCACAGTGCGGCGCTCGACGAGCACGGTCCCAGCGACGTCCACCGGATGCGGTTCGTCAACGTCCGGCGTGCCGCCGGGATGATCGACCCCGAACCCTTCAGTCTTGAACCCCAGCTCGCGCTGTTCGCCGCCCAGTCGGACACAGCCCAGTCCGTAGCAGTCGAGCACGCAGTCTCGTCCCAGATGCAGGAGGTCACCCCATGAGCACCGAGGATCTCGAGAAGTACGAGACCGAGATGGAGCTCAACCTCTACCGGGAGTATCGCGACGTCGTCGGCATCTTCAAGTACGTCGTGGAGACCGACCGTCGCTTCTACCTGTGCAACCAGGTCGACGTGAAGGCCCGCACCGAGGCCGGCGACGTGTTCTTCGAGGTCACGCTCACCGATGCCTGGGTCTGGGACATGTACCGCCCCGCTCGCCGCCTCGCCAAGAACGTCAAGGTGCTGACCTTCAAGGACGTCAACGTCGAGGAGCTCGCTCACGCCGACATCGAGCCACCCGAGGTGTGAGCCCAACAAGGTGCCGGTTTGCAGCATTTGCGACATTGCGCCACAGATCGACCATTTCTTTCGTACTCTGAGTCGAACGGGTGAGTGTAGAGAACCGGACGAGACGAAAGCGGGGGGCCGTGTTCAGACGCATGCGGCGTGAGGAACGAGGGGCGAGCGCGGTCGAATTCGCACTTGTGATGCTGCCCCTGTTCTACCTCGTCTTCGGGATCATCCAGTACGGCCTGTACTTCTACGCTCGTGAAACCGGCACTCAGGCGGTTGGAGATGCCGTGCGTCGGCTCTCGGTGGGAGATTGCCAGACTTCTGGGGAGTTGCGCACCCTGGTTGCCAACCGCCTCGGCAACGCCACCTCGACACCTGCGGCGAACCTCATTCTCATGCAGGTGTTCAAGAAGCAGGACGGTACGTCGGACGCGGCTCCCGGATCGCCTGGTGGCAGCGTGCAGCTGACGGTCACGTTTAGCTCGATCAACATGCACTTCCCCTTCATCCCGATACCGGCTAACGGGTCGATCAGCTCCACCGTGTTCAACCGGGTGGAGGACGTCACGGCCTCGACGAATGGTTGTACTCCATGACGATTCGCCATAGGGATGAACGAGGCGCAGTCGCCATCTTGGTGGGGGTCCTGAGCACTCTGCTCCTGTGCATGGCCGCACTCACGGTCGACCTTGGCAACGCCATGGTGGTCCGGCGTGAGATCCAGAAGCGAACCGACGGTGCCGCCCTTGCCGGCGGGTACGGTGAAAATCTCCCGACGTCGGCCACCACGAGCACTTGTGGGTACGGACCGCGTGCCGCGGCGACTGACCAAGCCGTCATTGACGTCGCCAAGTACTTCGGCACGCAAGCATCGAACTCGACGGTGACAGCAGCGGATCTTCGGGATTGTGTCATCAGCAACGGCGAGGTCTTGTACGGGACCTACGCAAACACGAGCGCGAACAGCACGAATGTCGCACTCACGTATGACAAGAATGCGCTGACGGTGATCTCGCCGACCACTAGAGTGGGCTTCGGCTTCGCCCAGGTGATGGGCTACAAGCACGTCGATGTCGGGGCCTCCGCGACCGTCCAGATCGGCCAGGTGGGCTTGAGCACCTTGCCCCTGTACGCGTTCAACGGTTGCGACTACGGCGGTCAGACGATCGCGCAACCGACGAACGGCCATGCTGCTGCTGACGTGCTCCTTTCGCATGAATCCGAGACCAACAGCGCGTCTGTGAGTTCCTTGGCGACGAGCCCGGTCACCAGCCCTGCCCGGATCCCGTTGAACGCAAATGCGAGCAGCGACTCCTTGGTCGTGAACGGCGTCGGTCTTGCACCGGTCACGAAAGTGGGTTTCTTCGAGTCCGGGACCTCGAGTGCGGGACCAGAGCCCGTTGTCGTCCCCGTGACAGCGGCAATGCTCACCGGCGCAACCAAGATCACCATCGACCACCTGCCCCCGTCGGTGACAGGCGTGCAGACGTTCTGGTACGTCCGCGTGTTCATCGCTGGCTCAGTCAACAAGTGGTCAGACGTGACGCAGGGCAACGGCAGCAACGTGGTCTTGGCGGCGCAGCCCCTCCGTGTCGGTGACCCGACTTTGACCTGCGGACAGGGCTCCAGTGAGGGCAACTTTGGCACCCTTCTGCTCCCCAACTCAGCGGGACCGAACGGACAGTCGGACAACATCGCGTACAATATCGCGGACGGCTTGCAGCACCCGCTCGACATCTTCCCGAACGCTGCCTCCAACTGGCTGTGCAGCGCTTCCTCGCCCGGTGCAAGGCTCTGGCCGCTCGACAAGACGAACTGCGTCGACACCAAAACAGGGCTCGACCTGAATGCTGCCCAGAAGGGCCTCATCGAGGGCGTCTCATCCAAGCGTGGGTTGCTGGACAATCTCAATCCCAAGTTCGGTGCGGGTACGGGGTGCGCAGCGAACGGGGCCCCGGCGACCCGCGCTTTTGGCTCATACGTCATCAACAACGACACGCTGTCGTGCTTCTTCACTGACAACGTCACCAATGTGGGCATGGTGAGCGGAGCGAGCTACACAGGACAGCCGGTCATCTCCGCGGACATCTACAAGTCAGCTCGGTTCGTCAGGGTCCCCGTGCTGGGCGTGCAACCCAGCTCGGGGGGCAGCAACCGGTACCAGGTCGTCGGTATGCGCAACGGGTTCATCACCGACCAGCCGGCGTCCGCCTCGAGGACCAGTTCGGCGACCAGCACTAACGGCATCTCTGGTGCTAGCGGCGACGTTGCATCTGTGCAGGTGGTGTTCCTCAATCAGGCGGCGCTTCCTCCCCCGCCCGACACCGGCGGAGCACTCGGTGCCTATCAGGGTGGAGCGAAGACGATGCGACTGGTCAACTGACCGTCCGCTGACGTCCACAGGGGGATGATTCAGCGGGGTTGTCCACAGGCATCACTCGATCTCGCCTGACATAGGAACCGAACCGGACTGCTGTGCCAGAGTCAAGTGGGTCCGGTTCTCTTCACCCCTCGGAACGGCCATTGCGCTGCCGGGTCCCAACCGATCTTGATCTGCCGTCCGATCCTCATCACCCAGTCTCGGGACTCTCGAACATCCGGCAGCCCCACTGGTCGCAACCGCGCTCCCGACCATCGGCACCGCGATGCGGCCACTGCTCCAGGGCGGCACCGACCAACTGTCGCTCCGGTGAGCTTCCTGCTCTGCTTGGCATCCTGCAGCACGGTCACCTCTACTGGTCGCTGCAGACCGCCGCGGCCTTCCCCCGCGAGGGAGCCCGGCTGATGGCGGTCCAACACCCAGTGGTCGTGCGCGCACAACTGGTACAAGGCGCGGATTGTGACGACCAACCGCGGCACAGCCACGAGCCGCGTCTGATCAACGTCACCGTACGGAGGCCGACCCTTGACCTGCACCTCTTCCCGATGCCCGTCGATGGGTTTGTCGCGCGGTCCGCGACAGCACTTGTGGAGAACACCCCCGCTGCCCAACTCGCGCCCACAGGCATTGTCGATGGTTCGTGGTCCACAGGCGTGCCGCTCCCGTCGCCGCGATGCTCGCGTCGGGGCTGTGATTCCCCCATGAATAGTGGTGCGAGAAACCAGTCGGTCGGAGGATTCGGCGAACGTGTGGCGGCGCAGCGTCTGATCGAGTCGGGAATGGTGGTGATCGACCGCAATTGGCGTTGCGAGGCCGGTGAGATCGACCTCGTGCTGCGCGACGGCAGCACGTTGGTCGTGT
>JBDSBU010000046.1:0-10613 GCA_039921445.1 Marmoricola sp.
CGATCGGTCCGGTCGACCTGATGTGCCGGGACTCCGGTGGGCTCAGCGTGGCCGTGGAGATCAAGCGTCGGGGCGACATCGACGGCGTCGAGCAGCTGACCCGCTACCTCGAGCTGCTGAACCGCGATCCTGCACTGACTCGGCTCGGCCCCGTCAGGGGCATCTTCGCCGGCCAGGAGATCAAGCCACAGGCCCGCGTGCTGGCGACCGATCGAGGCATCGCTTGCGCCACCGTCGACTACGACGCACTCCGCGGGATGGACGACCCCACCGAACGACTCTTCTGAGCGGTTGAGTGCTCAGGTGGTCCTCAGAGCGACCAGCTCAGCACTCGACCGGTTCAAGATGAGGCGGGCGCACGTCGCAAGGGGAACGTCATCCGGACCGTGGTGCCCTGCGGCCCGCTCGAGACGATCTCGATCACGCCGGCGTGCGCCTCGACGATCGCGAGCGCGATGGTCAGCCCGAGACCTGCTCCCGGAAGCTGGCGTTCGATCGCGTTGGGGGCCCGGAAGAGCCGCTCGAACAGCAGGTCGGGGTCCTCGTCGCCGATGCCGGTGCCGGTGTCGATCACGTCGATCTCCGCTGAGGCACCGGCCTCGCGCAGGATCACCCGGACCCTCCCGCCGCGGGGGGTGAACTTGATCGCGTTCGAGAGCAGGTTGTCCATCGCCTGGCCCAGCCTGTCCCGGTCGCCGTACATCGCCACTGCCGAACCAGCGGTCTCGAGGCTGACCTCGAGCTCGGCCTCCTCCGCGCGCGGCCGGGCAGCCTCGACCGAGTCGCGGACCACGGCCTCCAGATCGATCTCGGCCGAGCGGATGGCGAGGCCGGACTCCTCGATCGTGACCAGCGTCAGCAGGTCGTCGACCAGCCTGAGCTCACGCTCGGCACTGCGCATGATCACCGAGAGAAAGCGCCGGCCCTGGGGGCTGAGCTCTTCAAGGTCGGTCATCAGCTCGCCGTAGCCGATCATCGAGGTCAGCGGCGTCCGCAGCTCGTGGCTCACGGTGGCGAAGAACTCATCCTTGATCCGGTCGGTCGCCTCCTGCATCCGGCGGCGCTCCGAGATGTCACGCACGGCGGCGGAGACCAGCAACCCCTGGTCGGTCTCCAGCGGCGCGAGCGAGATCTCCACCGGGAACTCCGAACCGTCCTTGCGGCGCGCGTACAGGTCTCCCGCCAGACCCATCGGTCGGGTCCGCGGCTCGATGACGTAGCCGTTGCGGAAGGCCATGTGCATCCCGGAGAACCGGTCCGGCACCAGGATCTCGACCGGCTGACCGATCAGCTCAGCGCGTGCGTAGCCGAAGAGCCGCTCGATCTGGGCGTTGACCAGCACGATCCGTCCGGAGACGTCGACGATCACCGTGCCGTCGGGGCCGGTCTCGAGCAGGCCCTTGAACAATCGCATCTGGCGGTAGCGGTCGCTGCCCTCCTTCATCTCGACCATCACCATCGCGCCACGCTCGGTCTCCACCGGGGTGAGCACGACACCGATCGAGACCATGTGCCCGTCTGCGTGGAGTACGAGAGCATCGCGCACCGTGACCTCGATGTTGTTCACCACCACGGCGTCGATGGCGGTCCGCTGAAAGGCATGCATCGTCTCTCGCCCGAACTTCTCGATCGAGTTGCCGACGAGCCTGTCCACCGAGTGACCCAGCAGGTCGCTGATCGCGGCGTTGGCAAGCACCACGACTCCGACTGCGTCGGTGAGGATCAAGGGGTCCTCGCACTTGAGCACCCAGTCGGAGAGCGCGTCGAAGTCGCGCAACTCATCGGCCTCGGTGAAGTTCATCAATGCCGACCTCCTGTCCGCTGCTCACAAGGTGCTCCGTCAGGTGACCCGTGGGGGGCCTTGCCACACCGCCGGAGCGAGCGCATCGCTACCGGCGGCGTAGTTCGCACCCTATGTCGGCGACGCTTGGCTCAAGGCCGGAAATGGTTGCTGAAACCCACCGACCTAGTCCAGTGACGGTTGGTGTCTGGACGGCCGGGCGCCGAGCTAGTCGTCGAGATCGTTGGCGTCCCGGATTGCGTGAACTATGCCGGCCATGGCCTGGGTCAGGCTGAAGTCCTTGGGAGTGAAGACCTCCGCCACGCCCATCTCCTTGAGCAGAGCGGCGTCACGCGCAGGGATGATTCCCCCCACGATGACCGGGATGTCTTCCACACCGGCGGCCTTCATCAGCTCGATCACGTCGGGAACCAGCTCCATGTGTGAGCCGGAGAGGATCGAGAGGCCGACGCAGTGCACGTCCTCGGCAACCGCAGCCGCCACGATCTGCGCAGGGGTCAGCCGGATGCCCTGGTAGATCACCTCGAAGCCCGCATCGCGGGCACGTACCGCCACTTGCTCGGCACCATTGGAGTGACCGTCCAGCCCCGGCTTGCCCACGAGCAGGCGCAGTCGTCCGCCGAGTGCCTCACCCGTGGCGCGCACCTGCTCACGAACCTCGCTCAGCTCCTGACCGGCCTCGGCAACGCCCACGGCACCGGAAACGCCGGTCGGTGCGCGGAACTCGCCAAAGACCTCGCGCAGCGTCCCTGCCCACTCCCCCGTGGTCGCCCCTGCGCGGGCGGCGGCCAAGGTCGCCTCCATCAGGTTGGCGTCGGACTTCGCATCGGTGGCCAGGTCGGCAAGAGCCTTGTCGACAGCAGCCTGGTCGCGCTCGGCACGCCACTTCTCCAGACCCGCCAACGCAGAACGCTCGGCCTCGGGATCCGCGGCCTGGATGGCAGCGTCCAGGTCTGCGGTCAATGGCGAGACCTCAGAGGTGGTGAACTTGTTGACGCCCACCACGATGTCCTCGCCGTTCTCGATCCGTGCCCGACGGGCGGCGTGGGAGCTGACCAGCTCCTGCTTCATGTAGCCGGACTCGACCGCGGCGATCGCGCCGCCAAGAGCCTGTACCCGGTCGATCTCGGCGCGGGCATCGGCCACCATCTCGGCGACCTTGGCCTCGATCACGGTGGACCCCTCGAAGATGTCGCCGTACTCCAGCAGGTCGGACTCGAAGGCCAGCACCTGCTGCAGGCGCAGCGACCACTGCTGGTCCCAGGGCCGGGGCAGCCCGAGCGCCTCGTTCCACGCAGGCAGCTGTACGGCGCGCGCACGAGCGTTCTTGGACAAGGTGACACCGAGCATCTCCAGCACGATCCGCTGGACGTTGTTCTCTGGCTGGGCCTCGGTGAGACCCAGGGAGTTGACCTGCACGCCGTAGCGGAACCGACGCATCTTCTCGTCCTGAACCCCGTAGCGCTCCCGGGTGATCTCGTCCCAGAGCTGAACGAAGGCCCGCATCTTGCAGGTCTCCTCGATGAAGCGCACTCCGGCGTTGACGAAGAAGGAGATCCGACCGACGGTCTTCTCGAAGTCGGCCTCAGAGACCTGGCCCGCGTCCTTGACGGCGTCGAGAACCGCGATCGCCGTGCACAGCGAGTAGGCCAGCTCCTGGGTCGGGGTCGCGCCGGCCTCCTGCAGGTGGTAGCTGCAGATGTTGATCGGGTTCCACTTGGGGATCTCGTTGACGGTGTAGGAGATCACGTCGGAGATCAGTCGCAGGGAGTGCTCGGGCGGGAACACGTAGGTCCCGCGGGAGAGGTACTCCTTGATGATGTCGTTCTGGGTGGTGCCCGCCAGCTGGTGAGCGACCTCGAGCGGCTCGAGGTCGGGGTTCTGCTCCTCGGCCACGACCTGGTAGAGCGCGAGCAGCCACATCGCAGTGGCGTTGATCGTCATCGAGGTGTTCATGCCGGTCAGCGGGATGTCGGCGAAGAGCCGGCGCATCTCACCGAGGTGCGGGATCGGCACACCGACCTTGCCGACCTCCCCACGCGACAGCGCGGAATCGGGGTCGTAGCCGGTCTGGGTGGGCAGGTCGAAGGCCACCGACAATCCGGTCTGTCCCTTCGACAGGTTGTTGCGGTAGAGCTTGTTGGACTCGGTCGCCGAGGAGTGTCCGGCATAGGTGCGCATCACCCAGGGACGGTCCTTCTCCGGGTGCGCGCTGCTCGCAGGGGTGGTCATGGGGTGAGGGTAGGCCCGACGGCTCGGTGTTGGCAGCCCAAGTGGTCTCCATCACTGTGCGGGATGGCTCACATCCGAGAAGGCGGTGGCGTCGGGTTCCACAGGGATCAGCGGCCGCAGTCGCGAGAGGTGCAGCAGTCGGCGTACGCCGGTGGAGCAGCCACGTAGGACGACCGCGCGCCCGGTGCGCTCGGCGACGCGGTTGGCGATGGCGAGCATCCGCAGGGTGGTGAGGTTGACCGAGGTGACTTCGCTGAGGTCGATGACGACGTCACCGTCCTGACGAGCGAGCGCGCCGTAGATGGTCGTCCGCACCTCCGAGGTGCGCCGCAGGTCGAGGGCGCCGATGAGAACGACGACGTGCACTGCGCGGTCACCATCCATCGGGACCTCCCTGTCTCTCCCAACCACTATCCCCCCGAGCTGGAAGCTGACCAAGGGCAACGTGTCCTCACCGGTCGGGCCAAAGGACCCGGCGCGAGGAGAGCGACCCGCGAACTAGTCGGGGAGCCGCGAGACGTCGGCTCCCACCGAGGCCAGGGACTCGGCGAAGAACGGGTAACCGCGGTCGATGTGTTGTCCCTCCGCAACCAGGGTCTCGCCCTGCGCTGCCAGGCCGGCCAGCACCAGGGCTGCTCCGGCGCGGATGTCGTGGGCCACGACCGGTGCACCGGAGAGCAGGGAGGTGCCGCGTACGACGGCATGGTGGCCGTCGGTGCGCAGGTCCGCTCCTAGCCGCGCGAGCTCCTGGGCGAACATGAAACGCGCCTCGAAGACGTTCTCGGTGATCATCGCGGTGCCCTCGGAGACCGCGGCCAGCGCCATCGCGAACGGCTGCAGGTCGGTCGGGAACCCGGGAAAGGGCAGCGTCGAGACGTCGAAGGAGCGCAGCCGCCGATGGGTGCGCACAGTGAACCCGTGCTCGTCGGGCTCCACCTCGGCACCGGCTGAGACGAGCTTGTCCAGGACGAGGTCGAGGTGAGCGGTGACGCCACCGTTGATGCGCAGGTCCCCGCCCGCGATCGCCGTGGCGAAGACCCAGGTTCCCGCCACGATCCGGTCGGTGACGGTCCTGTGCTCGACCGGGTGCAGCCGCTCGACCCCCTCGATCGTCAACGTCGAGGTGGTGATCCCCTCGACCCGGGCTCCCATCGAGACCAGCATGTTGCACAGGTCGGTGATCTCCGGCTCGCGAGCCACGTTGTCGATCACGGTGGTTCCCGAGGCGAGCACGGCTGCCATCACCAGGTTCTCGGTGGCACCGACCGATGGGAAGTCCAGCCACAGGTTCGCTCCGCGGAGCTGGTCGGGCACCTCGGCAACCACCTGCCCGTGCTCGATCCGCACCTTCGCGCCGAGCTCCTCGAGCCCGCGGATGTGCATGTCGAGCCCGCGAGAGCCGATCGCGTCGCCACCTGGCAGGGCAACGCTTGCTCGGTGGCAGCGGGCCACGAGCGGGCCGAGGACTGAGATCGATGCCCGCAGGCGGCGTACGAGCTCGTAGGGGGCTTCGTGACCGAGCTCCTCGGGCACCTCGATCGTGGCCGTGCCGGCGGTCGAGGCCGAGGTCGGGTCGATCTCGTTGGGGTACTCGATCGAGACCGAACACCCCAGCCTCGTCAGCAGGTCGCCCATCACTGCGACGTCCAGGATGTCGGGAACGTTGCTGATCACCGAGGTTCCGGGAGCCAGCAGCGCTGCGGCCATCAGCTTGAGCGCAGAGTTCTTCGCACCCCCCACGTGCACCGTGCCGGAGAGTGGTCGCGTGAGTGGACCCTCGGAGACCACGCGGAAGCTGCCCATGGCCGTCACTCTAGTGAGTCCCCCGCACCACCGGCCCGCTTGCTTCAACCGCCTTCTAGGCTGGCCCCATGGTGAACCTGACACGTATCTACACCCGTACCGGCGACGCGGGCAGCACCCGGCTCGGCGACATGAGCGAGACCACGAAGACCGACCTTCGACTGCGCGCCTACGCCGACGTCGACGAGACCAACGCCCACCTCGGGCTGGTCCTCGCCTCCAGCGAGCTCGAGGACGACGTGGTGGCCGTGCTGACCCACATCCAGAACGATCTCTTCGACGTCGGCGCGGACTTCTGCACCCCCGTGGTCGAGAACCCGGAGTACCCGCCGCTCCGCATCGAGGCCGACTACGTGGACCGGCTCGAGCAGTGGTGCGACCTCTACAACGAGGAGCTCAGCACCTTGCGCTCGTTCATCCTCAACGGTGGCACCCTGGCCGCGGCCCACCTGCACGTCGCCCGCACGGTCTGCCGCCGGGCAGAGCGCTCGGCCTGGGCCGCGCACGAGAAGTACGCCGACTCGATGAACCTGCTCGCGATCAAGTACCTCAACCGGCTCTCGGACCTGCTGTTCATCCTCGCCCGGCACGCCAACCGGGAGATCGGTGACGTGCTCTGGGTGCCAGGCGGTGAACGGGGCAGCCAGGACGCCGCACCGGGCAAGACACCCAAGACAGGCAAGACCGAGACGAGCTAGCGGGAGGGCCTCGAGCCTGGAGGACCTGCCTCGAGCCACGACTGGAGCCCGGTCAAGGAGCTCGGACTCATCGACAGCTCGATGTCACCCCCAGGGGTGGCGCACGTGACCACCACGCTGCCGGCATAGAGCGCGTAGGCCTCGTCGCCGATCGGGACCCGTTGGGAGCGGTAGCTCAAGTCGTTGCGGGACCACGAACGCTTCGGCACCGGGAGTGGCGAGAAGATCCGGAACCACTCCAAGGAATCTTCTCGGTAGCGGCCCAGCCCCAGCACCCAGCCGCGACCCAGGGCACCGCGCGGATCGCGCAAGCTCAGCTCGAAGGTGCCTCCCCGACGAGCGAGCAGGCGGCGCCGAACGACCAGCATCGCGCCGAACAGGGCGATCACCAGGAACACGGCGCCGACACTGTCGAGCAGCCACTGCCAAAGCGGCATCGTTCCTCGCTCCCCTGGCTCTGCGGTGAATACTGCCTGCAGCCTAGAAGATGCCAGCAGACGCCGAAGGGCCGCCCCGGTCGACAGGGACGGCCCTCACGGACGAACACATGGTGTCGCTGAGCTCAGGAGGACTTCTCCACGGCGCGCACGCGCGCCTCGAGGCGACGTACGACGGCGTGGGCCTCGTCGTCGTTCTCGCCGCTCTCCTTGGCCCGCTCGAGATCGTGCCGCGCCTTCTCCAGATCGATCTCATGCGACATCTCGGCGTGCTCGGAGAGCACCGAGATCCGGTTGTCGGCAACCGAGAGGAACCCGGCGTCGACGGCTGCGACCCAGGTCTCGCCGTCGGTCGTCTGGACGTCGATCGTGCCGTCGACCAGCAGCGAGAGCATCGGTGCGTGGTTCGGCAAGATGCCGACGTCACCCTCGGTGGTGCGGGCGATGACCATCTTGGCCTCGCCCGACCAGACGAGCCGGTCAGCAGCGACCAGCTCGACCTGGAGGGTGGCGTCGCTCACTTCGACTCCCCGGTCTGCTTCTGGATCTCCGCCCATCGCCGCTCGACGTCATCGAGGCCACCACACATGAAGAAGGCCTGCTCGGCCACGTGGTCGTACTCACCGTCGGCGATCTTGTTGAACGCCTCGATGGTGTCGGCCACGGGAACGGTCGAGCCCTCGATGCCGGTGAACTGCTTGGCCACGTAGGTGTTCTGCGAGAGGAACCGCTGGATCCGACGAGCGCGGGAGACGATGATCTTGTCTTCCTCGGAGAGCTCGTCGACGCCGAGGATCGCGATGATGTCCTGGAGCTCCTTGTTGCGCTGAAGGATCTGCTTGATCCGGATCGCGCAGTCGTAGTGCTCCTGACCGATGTACTGCGCGTCGAGGATCCGCGAAGTCGAGGTCAACGGGTCCACGGCCGGGTAGATGCCGAGTGAAGCAATCTCGCGAGACAGCTCGGTGGTCGCATCGAGGTGCGCGAACGTGGTTGCCGGAGCCGGGTCGGTGTAGTCGTCGGCGGGGACATAGATCGCCTGCATCGAGGTGATCGAGTTGCCTCGCGTCGAGGTGATCCGCTCCTGGAGCACGCCCATCTCGTCAGCCAGGTTGGGCTGGTAGCCCACCGCGGAAGGCATCCGGCCCAGCAGGGTGGAGACCTCGGAGCCCGCCTGGGTGAACCGGAAGATGTTGTCGATGAAGAGCAGCACGTCCTGGTTCTGCACGTCGCGGAAGTACTCCGCCATCGTCAGCGCCGAGAGGGCGACCCGCAGGCGGGTGCCCGGCGGCTCGTCCATCTGTCCGAAGACGAGGGCGGTCTGGCCGATGACGCCGGCCTCCTCCATCTCGACGATCAGGTCGTTGCCCTCGCGGGTGCGCTCGCCGACTCCGGCGAAGACCGAGACACCACCGTGGTCCTTGGCGACTCGGGCGATCATCTCCTGGATCAGCACGGTCTTGCCGACACCGGCACCGCCGAACAGGCCGATCTTGCCGCCCTGCACGTAGGGGGTGAGCAGGTCGATGACCTTGATGCCGGTCTCGAACATCTGCGTCTTGGACTCGAGCTGGTCGAACGGCGGCGCCTGACGGTGGATCCCCCACCGCTCCTTGACGTCGAGCTCCTCACCCTCCTCGAGGTTGAGGCACTCCCCGAGGGTGTTGAACACGTGGCCGAGGGTCACGTCGCCGACCGGCACCGAGATCGGGCCGCCGGTGTCCTGGACCTGGGCACCGCGCACGAGTCCGTCGGTCGGCTGCAGCGAGATGGCTCGCACCATGCCGTCGCCGATGTGCAGCGCAACCTCGAGTGACAGCGTGCGCTGCTCACCCTGGAGCTCCAGCTTGGTCTCGAGCAGGTTGTACATCTCGGGCATCGCGTCGCTGGGGAACTCGATGTCGACGACCGGTCCGGTCACTCGCGCGATCCGGCCGACGCCGCCCTCGGTGGTCTTGGTCTCTTCAACAGTGGCAGTCATGTCTCTCACTCACTCCCGGCGTTTGCGTCGGCCAGCGCGTTGACGCCACCGACGATCTCGCTGATTTCCTGGGTAATGCCGGCCTGGCGGGCCTGGTTGGCGATTCGGGTGTACTTCTTGATCAGCTCGTCGGCGTTGTCCGTCGCCGACTTCATCGCCTTCTGTCGGGCTGCGAGCTCAGAAGCCGCGGCCTGAAGCAGGGCGAAGAAGATTCGACTCTGCACGTAGCGCGGCAGCAGCCCGTCGAGCACCTCGGCTGCGGACGGCTCGAACTCGTAGAGCGGGAGCACGTCCTCGGCCTCGGGCTTGTCGGTCCCCTCGACGACCTCGAGCGGCAGCAACCGCACCGCTGTCGGCTCCTGGACCAGCATCGAGCGGAACCGTGTGTAGACCACGTGCACCTCATCGACGCCACGGCCCTGGCCCTCTTCGGGCTCCTCGTCACCGTCACGGAGGAAGGCACCGATCAGGGCGTCTCCCACCTCACGGGCAATGTCGTAGTTGGGCTGGTCGGAGAAGCCGTTCCACGACTGCGCGACGGGGCGACCACGGAACTTGTAGTACGCCTCCCCCTTGCGGCCGCAGATGTAGGTCTCGATCTCCTTGCCTTCTCCGCGCAGCTTCTCGGCGAGGCGCTCGGCCTCCTTGAGCACGCTGGAGGAGTAGGCACCGGCGAGGCCACGGTCGCTGGTCACGATCAGCACCGCGACCCGCTTGGAGTCCTCGGGCTCGGTGGTCAGCGGGTGCTCGACATTGGAGAAGGTCGCTACCGCTGAGACGGCGCGCGTCAGCTCGCGGGCATACGGCGCTGCCGCCTGTGCCCGCTGCTGCGCCTTGATGATCCGGGACGCAGCAATGAGCTCCATGGCACGCGTGATCTTCTTCATCGACTCCGTCGACTTGATCCGCGCGCGGTACTCACGCAGCGATAGGGCCATCTCGTCAGCCTCGCTTCTGCTTGACGATCTGCTCCTGCTCGACGTCCTCGTCCTCGAGGGCCTCGGCCTTGGCCTCGGTGCCGGGCTTCTTGATGGAGTCGCCATCGGAGGTCTCGAACTGGTCGAGGAACGAGTCATAGGCGTCGCTGAGCGACTTCTCGGTCTCGTCCTCGAACTTCAGGCTCTCCCGGATGGCCGAGAGGATCCCGTCGTGCGAGCGGTGCAGGAAGTCGAGGAACTCCTGCTCGAAGCGCAGGACGTCGTCGGTGGGAACGCGGTCCAGGCGACCTGAGGTGCCCAGCCACAACGCCACGGTCATGTTCTCGATCGGGTACGGCGAGTACTGCGGCTGCTTGAGCAGCGCCATCAGACGCTGACCGCGGTCGAGCTGCTGGCGAGAGGCTGCGTCGAGGTCCGAGGCGAACATCGCGAATGCCTCCATGGCGCGGAACTGTGCCAGGTCGACCTTGAGCGAGCCGGTGACCGACTTCATCGCCTTGGTCATCGCCGCCCCACCCACGCGCGAGACCGATACGCCGACGTCGATGGCCGGGCGCTGGTTGGCCGCGAACAGGTCGGACTGCAAGAAGATCTGTCCGTCGGTGATCGAGATGACGTTGGTCGGGATGAACGCCGAGACGTCGTTGGCCTTGGTCTCCACGATCGGCAGTCCGGTCATCGAGCCGTGACCGAGCTCGTCGGAGAGCTTGGCGCAACGCTCGA
>JBDSBU010000047.1:0-21304 GCA_039921445.1 Marmoricola sp.
CTCACCGTCGAGACCCTGGAAGCTGTAGGTCCATGAGTCCTCCTTCAGCTCAAGGAGGAGAACGCCCATCGTGTCGGACTGGTAGAACTCCGACCCGGCTTCGCGTGTGCCCAGGCTGTAGAGGTTCTTGCCCCCGGTGCCGATGACGAACGAGGAAATCCCGCTCTCGGGACTCGACTCACCCGTTGGGCTCAACGGGGCGAACCGCTCGTAGTCGTGGTCATGGCCGGCCAGTGCGATCTCCGTGCGGTGCTTTTCAGCCGTTCGCCAGAGGCCTTCGACGGCGTCGTTGTTGCCGTGCTCCTTGCCCGAGCTGAAGCGCGGGTGGTGCATCGTGATCAGGGAGCACTTCGACGGATGGGCCGACATCTGCTCGTCGAGCCACTTCTCCTCGGCGCCGCAGTCGATCTTGTCGCAGTTGCTGTTGAGCACGAAAATGTTCCAGCCGTAGGCCTTGACCCGGTAGTAGCCAGGGGGGCCGGGCTGACGCCCGTCGAAGTAGTCGTAGTAACCGGCGGCCTCGCCGGTGTAGTACTCGTGGTTGCCGGGGGCGGGACTGGTGATCTTCCACAACGAGCCCCAGACCTTGTCGTAGGACTCCATGAAGGCGTCCTTGGTGCCGGACTCGTACTGCAGGTCGCCCAGCGCGAGCACGAGGTCGGGCTTCAGCGACTTGGCCAGCTCACCGGTCCGGTCCTGCTGGCAGGTGGTCTCGGTGACCTGCCCGCCGGGCTCACACGCGATGTCACCGACCGCCACGACCCGGATGGCGGAGGACCGGGTGCTGGCGTAGGTCGAGGTCTCGTCCTTCGCGACTGGCTTCGAGCCACACGCACTGGTCACCAGCACGGCGACAGCAACCGCGGCAGCGACCACGAGGCCCCGAGGGTGTCCCCCATTCATGCCCGACACCGTACGACGTGATCCTGTGCGGTCCTCACGCCAGGTCGTGCACGAACTCCCCGAGCTGGGTCAGGTTGCGGCACTCGATCATGGCCATCAGTCGGCCGTACTCCCGGGCTGCGGAGTCGCCGGTGTTCCAGTTTCTGGAGTGCTCGGGGTTGAGCCACCACGAGTGCCGTGCGGCGTGCACCAGCTCGGCCACCACCGGGAGCGCGAGGTCGGTGTGGTTGCTGCGCGCGTCCCCCAGCACGAGCAGGTTGGTCTTCGGGGTGAGCGCGTCAGGATGCTGGTCGGCGAACCGGGTGAACGCCCGGCCGTAGTTCGTGCGACCCCACAGGCTGGCGTGCCGGGCACTCGCGGCCAGCTCTGCCATCGTCTGTGCCGGATCGGCCCCGCGCTCGAACCGGTCGGTGACCTCGTGGATCTCATCGACGAAGGTGAACGCCCGCACCCGGTTGAACTGCTCGCGCAACGCGAAGACCAGCATCAAAGTGAAGCTGGCGAAGCTGGAGACCGACCCGCTCACGTCGCACAGCACCACCAGGTCGGTGCGACCGGGACGTCTGGGTCTGTGGTGGGTCTCCAGGGGCACTCCACCGCTGGACATCGACGCCCGCACGGTGCGTCGGAAGTCGAGCGGCCCGCGGGTCCGAGCGTGCTGCTCTCGGCTGAGTCTGGTGGCCAGCCGCCGCGCCAGCGGGGCGATCTCGCGCTGCATCAGCTCCAGGTCGGCTCGTCGTGCCGAGGTGAAGTCGATCTGCTCGATGGCCGGACGGATCGTGTGCCGGGCCACGTGCTGTGGCCCCCGGACCTCCGCTGCCCGGCGGCGCACCTCGGACTCGACGAGACCTTCGAAGACCCGGGCCTGGGCCTCGACCAGCCGCCGCAACGACGGGTCCTCACCGGATCCTGCACCCATCCCCTCCAGGGCCTTGTGAACCAGCTCGTCTGGCGAGACCCGGTTGAGCACGTTGTAGGAGGACCATCGTTGTTCACCCGGCCCACGGCCACGGATCTTTCCGAAGCGCTGCACGCCCTCGCGCGCCAGCATCGTCAGCGCATCCGGGTCGCCCATCGCCATCGCAGTGGTCAGCTGCTCCCGGAAGTCGGCGAGCGCCTGCGGACCGTCGTCGACCGGCTCCATGCTGGGTCGCTCCCGAGACTGCGTGCCCTCCTCGATGCTCGAGGGGTCAGCACCGTCCCCGACCATCGCGGGGAAATAGAGGTCGAAGACCTGGTCGAAGCCGGTGCGGTGCGTCTGTCGCTTGAGCAGCGTCGCGGCGTACGCCGCCCGCAGGGTCTCGCGCCGCCCGATCCCGAGCGCCTCGATCGCACCCACGGCGTCGAGCCCTTCGGCCAGCGAGACCGGCAAGCCGGCGCTGCGCAGCGCCGCCACGAACGCGATGTGCCGGTCGAGCAGGCTCACGCCCGCAGCCGAAGCTCACGCACGGCACGGTCGTGGTCGCTGGCGTGCTTGAGGACCACGCCGAGCGTCTGGTCGATGGCCGCAGCGTCGAGGGTGCCGGTGCCGAGCGCCACCAGCGTCCTTGCCCAGTCGATGGTCTCGGCGATCGACGGTGCCTTGCGCAGCTCGAGCCCTCGCAGCTTGGCCACGACCTCGACGATCTGGCTCGCCAGTGCCTCCTCGACCTCGGGCACCTGGGAGACCACGATCTCCCGCTCTCGCTCGGAGTCGGGGTAGTCGATGTGCAGGAAGAGACAACGCCGCTTGATCGCCTCGGAGAGCTCACGAGTGGCGTTGGAGGTCAGCACGACCAGCGGGCGGCGTACGGCGGCGATCGTGCCCATCTCGGGAATCGTGACCTGGAAGTCGCTGAGGATCTCGAGCAGCAGGCCCTCCACCTCGACGTCGGTCTTGTCGACCTCGTCGATGAGCAGCACCGTCGGCCCCTCGCGGCGGATGGCGGTGAGCAGCGGCCGGGTCAGCAGGAACTCCTCGGTGAAAATATCGTCATGGGTCTCGTCCCAGGACTGGTCACCCGCCGCTTGAATGCGGAGCAGCTGCTTCTTGTAGTTCCACTCGTAGAGCGCCCTGGCCTCGTCGAGACCTTCGTAGCACTGCAGCCGGATCAGCTCGGCGCCGCTCGCTCGCGCAACTGCCTTGGCCAGCTCGGTCTTGCCCACCCCAGCGGGGCCTTCGACCAGCAGCGGCTTCTCCAGCGCCCCCGCAAGGAACGTGGTGGTCGCCGTCGCGGTGTCGGCGAGGTAGCCGACATCGCCGAGGCGCTTCTCGGCATCCGCCGGGGACTCGAACCAACTGGACTTCTGGGTCACCGTTGCATTGTGCCGGGCTGGGGCAGGCGTACGACGAGCAGGGCGAGCGCCACCACACCAGCCACGCAGCCAGCCACTACCAGTGGGAGCTGCCCGTCGCCGCCCCAGGACAGGCCGGCCCACAGCCCCGCGATGAGGATCCCGCCGCCGAGCACCCCCTGGAAGATGCCCTGGCCAGTGCCCTGGAGGTCGCTGGGCAGCAAACCCGAGATCCAGGCCTTGCCCACCCCGTCGGTAAGAGCGGCGTAGGCGCCGTACCCGGCGAGCAGCAGCCAGGCCGCGAGGTGACCCTCGGTCAATCCCAGGCCGGTGTAGGAACCCGCGAAGATCACCAGCCCGACCGCCACCACGCGCTGCGGCCCGAGCCGGTCGGCCACGAGGCCGGCGGGATAGCTGAGCACCGTGTAGACGAGGTTGTAGCCGACGTAGGCCAAGATCACGCCCTCGACCGAGAACCCGATCTCGTGCAGCCGCAGCAGCAGGAGGGCGTCGGGGAAGTTCACCAGGCTGAAGACCGCGAGCACGCCGACCACCTGCCAGAAGCCGCGACCCAGGGGCCGCGCGGTCGGGGCGGGCGCGGTCGGGGCGGGCGTCGTCACAGCGGGCCTGGTCGCGCGTGGGGGCTCACGCAGCGCGAAGACCAGACCGGCGCTGAGCGCCGCCGGCACCACGGCGATCCAAAGGAGTGGTTCGAGGCGGTGGTCCAGGAGCTCGTAGCCGAGCAGCGCGATCAGGGGACCGATCACCGCTCCAGCCGTGTCGGCCGCGCGGTGGAAGCCGAACGCGCGCCCACGCTCGGCCGGTGCAATGCCGACGACGAGCAGCGCATCGCGCGGAGCCCCTCGAATGCCCTTGCCGAGGCGGTCGACGCTGCGCCCGAGGAGCACCACCGGCCACACCGTCGCTGCAGCGACGAGCACCTTGCCGACGGCGGCCAGCCCGTAGCCGAGGCCGACCAGCGGCACCTTGCGCCAGCGGTCCGAGAAGCGACCTGCCACGACCTTGGTCAGCGCCGCCACTCCTTCGGCGATCCCCTCGACCGCACCCACCACGGCCGCAGGGGCACCGAGGACGGTGGTGAGCAGGATCGGGAGCAGTGGGTAGAGCAGCTCCGAGGCGGCGTCCTGGAGCAGGGAGACGAGCGAGACGACCTTCAGGTTGCGCGTCAGCCAGGGGCGCCGGGTGCTCACCGGACCATCATGGCGCCGTCGTGGGCGGGAGGACCCTCGAGCGATGCCTCAGCCCAGCGGCCCGAACCGCCACTCGACACGCCAGTGGCTGGTCGTCCCCGGTCGCAGCACGGCAGACCCGAACTCGGGCCGGTTGGGGGTGTCGGGGAACAGCTGAGGCTCCAGGGCCACCCCAGCCCCCGACGAGTAGGGCACTCCCTGCGTGGACTTGGTGGAGCCGTCGAAGGCGCCGGCGGTGTAGACCTGAAGGCCCACCTGGTCGGTCAGGAGAACCATCCGGGTCGCGGTGGCCGGTGAGTCCACGGTCGCCACCGCCTGCAGGTCCCCACCCGCGAGCACGTAGTTGTGGTCGAGCCCGCCGAGCTCGGTGAGCAGGTCCTGCAGCCGGCTTCCCGCCCGCAGGTCGTACGCCGTCCCGGCGACCGGAGCGAGGTCCAAGGGCAGGTCGGCGTCATCGGTGGGCAGGTACTCCGAGGCGTCGACCCGCAGCACCTGGTCAGCGATCGACCCGCTGCCGTCACCGTCGAGGTTGAAGTAGGTGTGCGAGGTCAGGCCCACCACCGTGGGCGCAGAGGTCGTGGCCGTCAGGGCGAGCCCGATCCCGTCCTCGAGCGTCTCGAACCGGGCCGTGGCCACCAGCTCGCCCGGGAACCCCTGGTCGCCGTCGGGGCTCACCAGCCGCAGCGTCAGGTGCTCCTCGTCGTGCTCCAGGACGTGCCAGAGCTGCTTGTCGAAGCCGACCGGCCCTCCGTGCAGCGTGTTGCCACGCTCGTTGGTCTCGACCTGGATCACCTCGCCGTCGAGCGGGAAGCGGCCCTCGCTGATCCGGTTCGCGTAGCGCCCGACCGTGGCGCCGATGTAGTCCGGGGAGTCGAGGTACTCCTGCGGCGTGGCATGTCCCAGCACCAGGTTGCGCCGTACGTCGTCGCCGCCGGTAACCCAAAGTCGGTGCACCGTGGCCCCGAGGTCGAGCACCTCCAGCACCGGCCCCGGCTCGGTCCCGATCCGCAGCCGGCGTACCGCCCCGACTGCGCAGTCCCCGAACAGCTCCCCCGATGACTCCATCCGTGCACGCTAGCCCGTTCCACCCCGCCGAGGCGTCGCGAATGCACGCCCGGAGCAGTGATCGCGCGCGTGATGTGATGGACACATGAACGTCGATGTAGTGACCGAAGCCATCATCGGCCGGCCGTTGTCACTCGTGGCGGAGTACGCCGCAGACCCCGGGAATGCGCCCCATTGGTATGCGAACATCACTCGCGTCGACTGGGAGACACCGCCGCCGGTGGCCGTGGGGTCGCGGTTGGCCTTCGTCGCGAAGTTTCTGGGCCGCACGCTGACCTACACCTACGAGATCGTGACCTTCGAACCGCACACGCGGATGGTGATGCGCGCCGCCGAGGGGCCCTTTCCGATGGAGACGTCATATGCCTGGGAGGCGGCCGGCGAGAACGCCACCCGGATGACATTGCGCAACCGCGGGAAGCCGTCCGGGTTCGTCGGGCTGGCCGCGCCCGCCATGGCACTGGCCATGCGCCGGGCCAACACATTGGACCTGGCGGCGCTGAAGGCTCTGCTCGAGTCCTGAGATTTCAGTTGCGACGCCTCGGCGGGGTTATTTGGAGGCGACCTGGTCGCCCCACGCCGCGCGGGCGCCGGAGTCGCCGACCCGGTAGACCTGGACGGCGCACGCGAGTGAGGCCACCACGGAGAGCACCGCTACGGCGGTGAGCAGGGTGGAGCGTGGGGCCGCGCCGCCGGCTTTCCGTGGCGTACGCCGGTCCAGGAGCACGAGCGCCACGGCCAAGACCAGCACCGGGATCGCGAACCAGAGCAGCTGGTCGCCCAAGGCCGCGTGCGTACCCGGATCGCCCACCCGCTTCTCCAGCTCCTCGCCGCTGGAGGTGGCGACAGGCACCAGCGCGGTGGCGACCGCGGCACAGGCCACCACCGCGACACCGTGGGCCCGGCGCCAAGCGGGACGAACCGCGATGGCGAGCGTGCCGAGCACAGCGAGTGGAAGCAACACCACGACCGCGTGCACCACGAGCGGGTGGATCGGAAGGCCGTTGAAGAGATCGAACACGTGTGGGCTCCTGGTGCGAGGGGGGTCAACCCGACAAGGATCCAGTACCGGACCTGACTTGGGCCTGAACCGGTCCAAGATCGGAGTCGCAAGGCGTTGTCGCCACCCCTCGCTCTACGACGAACACGAAGCGCCTGTAGGACCAGAACCGGAAGGCCGTGCCCAGGGCCAGGCCCACGACGTTGGCGGAGATGTTGTCCGCCAGTCGGCTGGTCAGCCCGAGGACGTCGTGGGAGAGCCACAAGGTGAGCACCGAGAAGCTGAGCCCGATCACGTTGAAGGCCACGAAGAGGATCACCTCGCGGCGCCGATCGTCCAGGCCGGCCCCGCGCCAGGTGAACAGCCGGTTTCCGAAGTAGGTGACACACATCGCCACCGCGACCGCGGCCGTCCGGGCCAGGGACGGGTCGTGCCCGGCGAAGGGGTGCACGGAGAGCAGGTAGTTGAACGCCGCGACGTCGACGACGTACCCCGCTCCACCGACGGCAAGAAAGGTGAGGACCTCTGCCGGCACCCGCCGCAACACGTGCGCCCACACGGTGCGCCAGACTTCGATCATGGTTCGACTCTGCGCACCCGACCTGACTCAGACCTGAACCCGTCGAGGCCGTCGGAGGCAGGCTTTCGGCGGCCTGCACGCCATGATGGGCGAAGGAGGCAATGATGCGAGTTCTGGTGGTCGAGGACGAGACGCGGCTGGCGTCGTCGCTCAAGCGCGGCCTCGAGGCAGAGGGCTTCGCGGTCGACGTCGCCCCCGACGGCGGGGAGGGGCTCTGGTATGCCCGCGAGCAGACCTACGACGTGATCCTGCTCGACATCATGTTGCCGGTGCTCAACGGCTACAAGGTGTGCGAGCAGCTCCGGGCCGACGGCATCTGGACACCGATCATCATGCTGACGGCCAAGGACGGTGAGTGGGACCAGGTCGAGGCGCTCGACACCGGCGCGGACGACTACATCACCAAGCCGTTCTCCTTCGACGTCCTGCTCGCGCGCGTTCGTTCCCTGCTGCGTCGCGGTGGTGCCGACCGACCGGTGAACCTCGTCGTCGGCGACCTGGTCCTCGACCCCGCAAGCAAGCAGGTCTCCCGCGGCGAGGAACAGATCCGCCTGACCGCGCGCGAGCTCTCGCTGCTGGACTTCTTGATGCGGCGGGCAGGTGACGTGGTCACCAAGCCGCAGATCCTCGGCAACGTCTGGGACTTCGACTTCGAGGGCGACCCCAACATCGTGGAGGTGTACGTCGCGCGGCTGCGCCGCAAGATCGACAAGCCGTTCGGGCGCAGCGACATCGAGACCCTGAGGGGAAGCGGCTACCGCCTTCGGGACAGCCGGGAGAGCTGATGAACCGTCGCGGCAGCCTGAACCACGTCCGCGTCCGCGTGACTGCCGCCGCGCTCCTCGCCGCCCTGGTCGTCGGTGTGCTCGGCTCGTTCCTGTTCGTGAACTCCTTGCGCAACGACCTGACCAATGGCCTGATCAGCTCCAGCGAGCAACAGATGCAGGCCGTTCGTGCCCAGCTCGCGCAGGGAGAGGTGCCCGAACGTGCCGTCGTGTCGGGCAAGAACGACGTCCTCGTGCAGGTGATCGGTGCTAACGGCAACGTCATCGCCACCGACCACGCCAAGATCCGCGCTCCCCTGCGGTCGACTCCGGGGATCTCCAAGCGCGTCCGCGTGAACGGTCTCTCCGAGAGCTACGTGGTGGTGGCCGGCCGCGAGCTCAAGGGGCAACGGATCGTCGCGGTGGGCCGTTCCAACGAGAGCGTCTCCGACGCGACCGAGACCGCCGGCGTCCTACTCGCCATCTCGGTGCCCCTGGGACTCGCCCTCCTGGCCGTTGTGGTCTGGCTCTCGGTCGGGCGGGCGTTGAGACCGGTCGAGGCCATGCGCCGTCAGGCCGCCACGATCAGCTCGGCCCACCTGACCGCGCGCCTGGAGGTGCCCGGCGGGACGGACGAGATCCCGCGGCTGGCACAGACCCTGAACCAGATGCTCGACCGGATCGACGCCACGAACAGCTCCCAGCGTCAATTCGTGTCCGACGCCTCACACGAGCTCCGGTCACCGCTGGCAGCCATTCGGCAGCTCGCCGAGGTCGCCCGCGACTACCCCGACGGGCAGGGCACGATCGAGCTGGCGCGTGACGTCCTCACCGAGGAGCAGCGGATGGAGGAGCTGGTCACCTCACTGTTGCTCCTGGCCCGTCTCGATGACGACACCGAGCTGCGGCTGCAGGCGGTCGACCTCGACGACGTCGTCCTGGAGGAGGTACGCCGCAGCCGTTCCGGATCGGGGACGTCCGCGCAGCCCCTGGTGCGACTGGACGCTGCCCAGGTAGGAGCAGCCCAGGTCGCGGGAGACCCGGTCCTGCTCGGACAGGTGGTGCGCAACCTGGTCTCCAACGCGCTGCGCCACGCTCGCAGCGAGGTGCTGGTCGGCCTGCGCGAGGAGGGCCACCGGGCCGTGCTCACCGTGAGCGACGACGGGAACGGCGTACCCCCACAGGAGCGGGAGCGCATCTTCGACCGGTTCGTCAGGCTCGATGAGTCCCGGACCCGCGAGGCCGGCGGTGCTGGGCTCGGCCTCGCCATCGTCCACAAGATCGTCCACGACCTCGACGGCAGCGTCGAGGTCGTGGAGTCAGGGACGGGCGGGGCCGTCTTCGTCGTCTGCCTGCCGCTGGCGGCACTCGGGGGGTGAGACGACGAAGACGGCACCCGTCCGTCCGGTTCTGGGAGGGATGGGACCACCTGCCGAACAGTGTGTGCACCGCTTCCTGAACCGAACCTGACAGCGACAACAACGAGCGTGGGGCAGCTCACAGCCGCCCGTTCCGAAAGGCCGTCCATCGTCAGGTGAGGGTCATGTTCGATGTCGATAGTTGATCTCGTGACCACGACCGGCATTCACGGGGACCTCCACAGAGGCGTGCTGCGCGCTGTCCCTGCGCGGTCCTGGCGGGCCCGGTCAGCAGAACGTCTCGGCGTCATACCTCCACCGGTGCTCCTGCTCGCTGCCATCTCCGCGTTGCTCCGAGTGCCGTACGCCGGAGCGCCGATGTCTTCCGACGAGGGCGGCTTCCTGGCCGTCGGCGCCCAGTGGAGTCGGGGGCCCTCGCTCTATGGTCACTACTGGGTCGACCGGCCACCACTGCTGATCGAGATCTACCGGTTCGCCGATCACCTCGGTGGACTCTTCGCGCTCCGACTGATCGGCGCCCTGGCAGTGGCGGTGACCGTGCTGGCCGTGGGCATGACGCTTCGGGCCATCGTCGGTGCACGCGCCGCCACCTGGGGTGCGGCCGTCGCCGCCGCCCTGCTCGTCTCTCCCTTGGCCGGCGCCGTCGCGGTCAACGGAGAACTGCTTGCAGCATCGTTCGTGGCGCTCGGCACCTGGGCGGCCGCCGAGTCACTTCGGTCCAGGCCCGCGAAGCCGGCGATCGCCTGGGCCGTGGCCGCCGGTGCCGCGAGCGCAGCCGCAGTGCTGGTCAAGCAGAACATGCTCGATCCCGCCGTCTTCGCCATCGTCTTCGGACTCATCTGCTGGCGGATCGGGCGCGTCTCGGGTCGGAGGCTCGGGCGCCTGTTCTCGGCGTACGTCGCTGGTCTCAGCCTCGTGACCACTGCCGTCCTGGCCCTCGCCGCCCTCCGTGGCAGCAGCCCCAGCGCCATCCTCTACGCGATGTATCCCTTCCGTCTGGACGCCCTGAACGCCGTCCAGGCGGCCACCGGCGCCGAGCGCGTGACCCGCTTGGCGCAGCTCGCAGGCCAGGAGCTGACCACGATGGCTCCGCTGCTGCTGGTCGGGTTGGCCCTGATGGCGATCCTCCGACGGCACGCGCGCTCCCTCGAGCAGGCGGGAGCCCTGGCTACGCTGGCGATGGCTGCCTATGCCTTGGTCTCGGTCTCCGCCGGTGGCAGCTACTGGAGCCACTATCTGGTCGAGCTCGCGGTCCCACTCGCGCTGGCGGGTGGACTCCTGGTCGAGGCCAGCTTCACCCGCGGCCGGCTCTTCGTCGCCCTCGTCCTGATCTCCTCCGCCGTCGCCTGGACGGGCGGACTCGACCACCAGGTCGAGACCAGGGGTGCCGATGCCGGAGCCGCGGTCGCCTCCGTCGCCCAGCCCGGCGACACCCTGGTCAGCGTCTTCGGGGAGCCCGACGTGCTGCGCAGCTCCGGCCTGCAGTCGCCCTACCCCTACCTGTGGAGCCTGCCCGCACGCACCCTGGACCCCGGCCAGCACAAGCTCGCCATCCTGCTGTCCGGACCCGACGCCCCCACCTGGTTCGTCACCCGCGGCACCCAAACCGTGCAGACACTCGAGCAAGGGGATGCCGGGAAGGCGCTGCACCTGCACTACCGTCATCTTGTCGACGTCTGTGGCCGTGCGATCTACCTGCACGACGGCAGCCCTCGACCGACGCCGATCACCGGCAGCGACTGCTCACGGCCGCTGGCGTCCTGGATCGGTCAGGACATCGCACCTGCTGGAGGAAACCGATGAGAGCGGCCCCGAACCCGGCCCCGCTGCCAGACGTGACCGCGCCCTCGTCCCCCAGGCGTGCCTCCCGGGTCAGGACGTGGACCTGGAAGGCCGCGATCGTCCTGACGATCAGCGTGGGTGGGATCTGGCTGGCCACCCACGGGATCGCGGGCGTGGCTTGGTCCGAGGTGGTTGCGGTGATCGCCGGGGTGACCCTTGCGCGCCTCGCGCTGCTCGCCGCGATCTGGGCCGGCGGACTGGTGATCTACTCCACCGTGCTGGCAGGTTCGATGCCCGGGCTGGGCATGCGACGGGGGCTGCTGCTCAATCTCACCGGCAGCGCCGTTTCCAACGTGCTGCCGCTCGGAGGAGCGGCCGGTACGGCGCTCAACTGGCGCATGGCCCGAAGCTGGGGCCACTCGCACAAGGCCTTCGCCTCCTTCTTCGTGCTCACCAACGCGCTCGACGTGCTCACCAAGCTACTGCTCCCGCCCGTCGCGCTGGCCGCGCTGATCGCGTTGTCGATCTACGTTCCCGCCACCGTCTGGGCCCTGGTGGGTGGCTGTGTGCTCGTGCTGCTGCTCCTGGTTCTGGCACACCTCTGGACCAAGGCCCGGAGCCAGGCCCGGAGCCAGGCCCGGAGCCAGAACCACGACCACCCCCATTCCAACCCGCGGCCTCGCCCCGCGTGGTGGACGACCTTCGTCGCCCAGGCCGAGGACGTTGCCGGAAGGGTTCGCACCCAGCTCGGAGCGCACTGGATGCGGCTGCTCCCGGCGAGCATGGCCTACATCGCCGCCCAGGTGCTGCTGCTCTCGGCCAGCCTGCACGCGGTCGGTGTGGCAGCCCCATTGGCGATCGTGCTGATGGCCGCTGCCATCGAGCGAACCGCCTCCATGATCCCGCTCACCCCGGCCGGCACGGGCGTCGCCGAGCTGGGCACGATCGCCTGGCTGGTCGCCAACGGTCTCGACCCGGTCGGCGTGGTGGCCGGAGTGCTGCTCTACCGCCTGTTCATGGTCGTGGTGGAGGTCCCGGTCGGCGGCATCCTGCTGACCGGTTGGGCCTGGTTGCACCGGGGTGCAGTCGAGGCCGGACGGCCTCCGTCTCCCGACGACCTGAAGGTGGCAGCGTGAGGATCCTGCACGTCACCGACTCGTTCCTGCCGGTCCTCGGCGGCATCGAGACCCATGTGGACGCGCTCACCCGGCAGCAGGCGGCCGCGGGTGACGACGTCACCGTCCTGACCGCGACGCCCGCCACCGCCGAGGGCCAGGACCTCGTCGACGACGGGCCGGTGACCATTCGACGGATGCGCTGGGCCGGAGAAGGGTTCGCAGCAGACCTGGAGTCCTTCGACATCGTGCACGCCCACGTCTCGGTGGTCTCGCTGTTCGCCGCACCACTGGCCGCGATGGCCGCGCGCCGCGGCGTGCCAACGGTGGTCACGGTGCACTCGCTGTGGGACGGCATGGGCCCCATCCCCGCCGCGGCTGCGGCACTGTCCACCCTGCGGCGAGCGCCGGTGACCTGGACCGCCGTGAGCCGGGTTGCCGCCGACCAGGTGATCCGGCGACTTCCGCGCGGCACCGTCGCCCATGTGCTCCCCAACGCGGTCGAGGTGGCCCCACGCGTCGCGTCACCCACGCACGGAGACGAGCGGCCGGTAGAGCTCGTCAGCACGATGAGGCTGGCCAGGCGCAAGCGTCCGCTCCAGCTGCTGGAGACCTACGCCGCCCTTCGCGCTCACTGCGACGTGCCGATGCACCTCACCATCGTCGGCGACGGGCCCCAGCGCCACGCCGTCGACCGGACGATCCGCACCCTGGGCCTCCAGGAGACGGTGACCGTCACCGGGCGGGTCTCACCGAGCGCCGTGCTCGACGTGCTTGCTGCCTCCGAGATCTACCTCGCCCCCGCCATCCTGGAGTCCTTCGGGCTGGCGGCGCTGGAGGCCCGCTGCATCGGGCTGCCGGTCGTCGGCCGCCAGGGCACCGGGCTGGCGGACTTCGTCGAGCCCGGTAGGAGCGGCGTGCTCTGCGCCAGCGACGAAGGCATCCTCACCGCCGTACGCGACCTGATGCTGGACCCCGACCTGCGCCACCAGATGTCGGAGCACAACCGCACCACGTCGTCATCGATGACCTGGTCCAACGCGATGACGCGCCACGACGCGGTCTACTCACGAGCGACGGGCCACGCCCTGGTTCCTGCCCCGGCCGTGCTGCAGACCGTGACCGGAGGATGACCCGACCCCTCCCCGAGCGCTTCACCCTGGTCTCGTTCCACGCTCACCCCGACGACGAGTCCCTGCTCACCGGCGGCACCCTGGCCCGGGCTGCGTCCGAGGGACATCGGGTGGTCCTGGTCACCGCCACCGACGGCGCCCTGGGCCTGGCCGCGCCGACCGACGGCACCGGCGCGCAGCTCGCGAGAACCCGGATGGCCGAGCTGGAGCAGGCTGCAGCGGCGCTCGGTTGCGCCCGCGTCGTCTGGCTCGGGTACGCCGACTCGGGGCTCCGACCCGACCCGTCGGACAGCTCGGCGTTCGCCAACTGCGACGTCGAGGAGGCGGCCGTACGGCTGGCAGCCGTTCTGGTCGAGGAGGACGCCGACGTGCTCACCACCTACGACTCGCACGGCGGCTACGGCCACCCCGACCACGTCCACGTCCATCGGGTCGGAGTCCGGGCCGCCGAGCTCGCGGGCACAGCGGTGGTTCTCGAGGCCACCGTCCCTGCACGGCTGTTCCGCGGTGTGCTCAAGGTGCTGCGGATCCTGCGCAGCCCGGTGGGGGGCTCGGCGCCACTCGGGACGCAACGGGTGTTCAGCGATCCCGGCACGATCACGCACCGCGTCCGGGTCACCGGGCATCTGCGTGCAAAGCGGGCCGGGATGGCCGCACACGCTTCTCAGCAGCGGGGTGGGCAGACCCGCGTGCTGGACTTCATGGTGAAATTGCCCCGTCCAGTGTTCGGTCTTGCCTTCGGTCATGAGTGGTTCGTCGAGCGTGGACGACGCCCAGGAAATCCTGAAGGAGACATCTTTGCCTCGCTACGCCGACACTGACGAACGCGTGCTTGCTGCCGTCGCCGAGGCCGACGCCGCGATCGCCGCCGAGGCAGAGGCCGAGGCCCACGACGGCTATCGCTGGGTGCTTTGGACCTGGGCCGTGGTGATCGCCTTCGGGCTGGTCGCTGTGGTCCGCTCCCACCAGGTGGGCATCCCGATCCGCGACCCGGGCCACGCCTTCTTCCTCTCCCGTCTCGGGATCAACCTCGTCCTGTTCGCGGTCATCGCCTTCGCGGACTCCGCCTGGCGGCTCGGGCTGCGCAACTACTCGACCGCTCGCACGTGGGCGGCGCTGCGCAAGCGGTGGACCCGGCGTCGGCTCTTCCTGGCCACCAGCGCCTTCCTGGCCTACCAGACGGTCTACCTCAGCTATCACAACCTGAAGAGCTGGGACGTGCTCAACGCTCCCCGCGACGACATGCTGCTCCGCTGGGACCGGTTCCTCTTCCTCGGCAACGACCCGGCCACTCTGCTGCACGGACTGCTCGGCGAGCACTACGCGGCCTACGTCTTGATGGTGATCTACGAGTCGTTCTCGACCCTGGTGACCTTCACGGTGGTGGCGATGGTGGTGCTGCCACGCCGAATGCGGGACGCCTACGCGTTCATCGCCTCAGCGATCTGGACCTGGATCTTCGGCACCATCTCCTACTACGCGATCCCATCCCTCGGACCCTTCGACTCCGCGCCCGAGCTCTTCCGTGGACTGCCGCACCTGATGATCCAGGACACCCAGGCGCTCTACATGGACCAGCGAGCCCAGCTCCTGGCCCACCCCGAGTGGAGCGACTCCTTCGCCCAGGTCTCCGCGTTCGCCAGCCTGCACACCGGGGTGACCACGCTGATCCTGCTGATGGTGCGTTGGTTCGGCCTGCGCCTGCTCACCCGCGCGATGACGATCTATCTGATCTGCACGATGATCGCCACGATCTACCTCGGGTGGCACTTCGTGCTCGATGACGTCGCCGGCCTGGCGATGGCCTGGGTCGCGGTCGCCATCGGCACCCGGATGGTCTATCCGGGTGGGAAGCGACCGATCGCTGCGACCGCCCCGGACTGATCCCGGTCAGGCGCGGTTGTCGGCCAGGGGTTGGAACCCTCGCAGGCGCAGGCTGTTGCCGACCACGAACACCGAGCTGAACGCCATCGCGGCCCCAGCCAGCATCGGGTTGAGCAGACCGGCAGCAGCGAGTGGGATCGCAGCGACGTTGTAGCCGAACGCCCAGAACAGGTTGCCCTTGATCGTGCCGAGGGTCCGACGGGAGAGCCGGATCGCGTCGGCCGCGACTCGCAGGTCGCCGCGCACCAGGGTCAGGTCGCTCGCCTCGATGGCCACGTCCGTCCCGGTGCCCATGGCCAGTCCGAGGTCGGCCTGGGCCAGCGCCGCTGCGTCGTTGACGCCGTCGCCGACCATCGCCACGACCCGACCCTCGGCCTGGAGCCGCTTGACCGCATCCACCTTCTCGGCAGGGAGCACCTCGGCGAAGACGTCCTCCTCTGCGATCCCGACCTTCGCTGCCACCGACAACGCCACGGCCCGGTTGTCCCCGGTCAGCAGCACCGGACGCAGACCCAGCTCGCGGAACTGCGCGATCGCCTGGGCAGAGGTCTCCTTGACGGCGTCGGCGACCACGAGCACTCCACGCGCCCGGCCGTCCCAGCCCACCGCGACCGCCGTACCCCCGTCGGCCTGGGCCGCTTCCAGGGCTTCGGCGAGGTCCTGGGGCAGATGCTGGGACCAGTCGGCGAGCAGCCGCGGCCGCCCGACGAGTACGGCGTGGGTCCCGCCGGTCCCGCCCGCTTCGTGCACCACGCCCTGGACCCCGAGGCCCTCGACGTTGGCGAAGTCCTCGACCTTGCCGAGCGTGGCCCCAGAAGTGGACCCAGAAGTGGACCCAGAAATGGACCCAGCCGACAGCCGCTCGCGGGCACCACGAGCGATGGCCTGCGCGACGGGGTGCTCGGAAGCGTCCTCGAGCGCACCTGCCAGTGCCAGGATCTGCTGGACGTCCTCACCGTCGGCGGCGATCACGTCGACGAGAGTCATCTGGCCGGTGGTGACGGTGCCGGTCTTGTCCAGCACGATGGTGTCGACGTCGTGGGTCTGCTCGAGCACCTCGGGGCCCTTGATCAAGATGCCGAGCTGCGCGCCGCGGCCGGTGCCCACCATCAATGCAGTGGGTGTTGCCAGGCCGAGGGCACACGGGCAGGCGATGATCAGCACCGCGACTGCGGCCGTGAAGGCAGCCGAGAGGCCGCCACCGGTCCCGATCCAGAAGCCGAGCGTGCCGACCGAGAGCGCGATCACGATCGGAACGAAGATCCCCGAGATCCGGTCCGCGAGGCGCTGGGCAGCCGCCTTTCCGTTCTGGGCGTCCTCGACCAGCTTGGCCATCTGCGCGAGCTGGGTGTCGGAGCCGACCCGGGTGGCGCGGACGACGAGGCGCCCACCAGCGTTGACGGTGGCGCCCACGACCGCGTCGCCGACCCCGACCTCGACCGGCACCGACTCGCCGGTCAGCATCGAGGCGTCCACGGCCGAGGTGCCCTCCTCGATCACGCCGTCGGTGGCGAGCTTCTCGCCCGGTCGGACCACGAACCGGTCGTCCACGACCAGGTCCTCGGTCGGGATCCGGGTCTCGACGCCGTCGCGGAGCACCGCAACCTCGCGAGCACCCATCTCCAGCAGCGCGCGCAGCGCGGCACCGGCCTGGCGCTTGGAGCGCGCCTCGAAGTAGCGCCCGGCAAGGATGAAGGTGGTCACGCCGGCGGCGGCCTCGAGGTAGATGTTGCCGGCACCGTCGGAGCGCGAGATCGTCAGCTCGAAGGCGTGCTTCATGCCAGGCTCGCCTGCCGTGCCGAAGAACAGCGCGTAGAGCGACCAGCCCAGCGCGGCGATCGTGCCCATCGAGATCAGCGTGTCCATCGTGGAGCTGCCGTGCCGCAGGTTGGTCCAGGCCGCACGGTGGAACGGCAGCGCTCCCCAGACCACGACCGGTGCGGCCAGGGTGAGCGAGAGCCACTGCCAGTAGGTGAACTGCAGCGCCGGCACCATCGACATCGCGATCACCGGGACGCTGAGCAGCGTCGAGACGAGCAGCCGGGTGCGCAGGGCACGCGTCGGGTCGACGGCGGCCGCCGGCTCCTCACCGATTGCTTCGGACCCCGCCGGGCGGACCGGAGCGGGGAGCTTGGCGAAATATCCCGCAGACTCCACGACCGCGACCAGCTCGTCGGTGCTGACCGCGCCGTCGTAGGTGACCTTGGCCTTCTCGGTGGAGTAGTTGACCGTCGCTGTGACGCCTGCGACCTTGTTGAGCTTGCGCTCGATCCGGTTGGCACAGGACGCGCAGGTCATTCCGCTGATCTCCAGCTCGACGCTCGAGCTCGGGGTGGCGCTGGCCGGTTGGGTGCTGGCCGGTTCGGTGCTGACCGGTTCGGTGAGTGGGGACATTGCTGGTCTCCTGCTTCTAGTCGCTGCTGGAGTTCGCTTCGGTAGCGGCGTCGAGCGCGAACTGCGCGGTGCGGACGACGCCGTCGTGGCGGAAGTCGAGATAGAGGTGGTAGCGCCCACTGCTGGGCACTTCGGCTCCGAACCTGATCACCGGCCCGGGGCTGGTCGTCGCGTCGCCGGGCTCCCCGTCCGGGTGCACGTGCAGGTAGGCGAGGTCGCCCTCTCGCAGCGCGACCAGGTGGCCGTAGGCGCCGAGGTAGGGCTGCAGGTCGGTCACCGGCTGCCCGTCCTTCGCGACGTCGAGCTCGACCATCGAGTCCTCGCCGACGACCAGGTCGCCGGTCAGGGTCACGGTGTAGCCCTCGACGGTGGCCGTTCTAGTCACCGGCTGCTCGGTCGCAGGTTCCGGCGTACCACTGACGGAGAGGTCTGCACCCAGGGTCAGTGCCTCCCCTGAGGTCGGCTTGAAGTCGGCGAAGACCCGCCACGCCCCCGCGGTCAGGTCGACCGGGGCGCTCCAGGTGCCGTCGTTCTCGAGGACCGGGTGGACGTGCTGGAAACCGCTGAAGTCGCGGCGTACGACGATCAGGTGCAGGAGCTTGTCGTGCTGCACGTCGTAGGCCGTGACCGGCTTGCCGTCGGGGCCCTCGATCACCAGCCGCAGGGTGGCGCCTGCTTCCGCGGGGAGGCTGGCCCGCGCCAGGCGCAGGGTGTAGCCGTCCTGGGAGACCGCGAGACCACCGGGGCCCTCACCAGCCGTGGTCGCCGGGTCGGGATCGTGCACGGTGTCGTGTGCAGAACCGTGTCCGGTGCCGTGGGCTGCCGCGGCCGGCTCGCCCACGGAACCCACCTGGGACCCGAGGACGAGCGCGAGGCCGAAGACGGCGGCCAGACCGGCCAGGAACGCACCGATCTTCGTGGGGGCGTTCATGCCAGCTGGTAGCCGGCCTCTTCGACGGCCGTCTTGACGTCGGCCTCGGAGACGGGCTGGTCGCTGGTGACGCTCACGGCGCCGGTGGACAGGTCGACGGCCACCTCGGTGACGCCGTCGATCTCCTGGACCTCCTCGGTGACCGAGGCGACGCAGTGGCCGCAGGTCATTCCGGTGACGGTGTAGGTGGCGGTGTTCTCGTTGCTCATCTCAAATGCCTGTCTGTGGTTGGTCGGTGCAAATTCTCAGGATCGAACGAGTCGGGCGACAGCCTCGGAGGCCTCACGCAGCTTGATCTCGGCCTCGGGTCCACCAGCCTGAGCGGCGTCGAGGACGCAGTGCGCCATGTGCTCGTCGAGCAGGCCGAGCGCCACGGCTTGCAGCGCCTTGGTGACCGCGGAGACCTGGGTGAGGATGTCGATGCAGTACTTCTCCTCATCGACCATCCGGCCGATCCCGCGCACCTGTCCCTCGATGCGCCGCATCCGCTTGGCGTAGTCGTCCTTGCGCTGCAGATAGCCCGGGTGGATGTGGGTCTCGCTCATGGTGTCCTCCTGCCGACGTCGTCCGTGAGGACGGTACGTCGTACACCATACCCCCCTAGGGTATCTGGATCAACATCAGCCGACTCGCCCGCCGAGCACCTCTCGCAGCTTGACGCGGTGTCCGGTGATCATCAGGGCGCGGCGGTAGATGGAGGAGGCGATCGAGACCATCAAGACCGCCGTGGCGGCGGTCACTGCCATCGCGACCACGAGCTGCCAGACGGGGACCTGCCCGGCGGCCCAGCGGACCGGCATCGCCATCGGCGCAGTGAGCGGGAACATCGATGCAGCGGTGCTCCAAGCGCTGCCCGGGTCCGAGGTGACGATCGTGACCGCCAGCAGGTAGCCGGCGAGAAGGGTCATCGTGACCGGTAGGACCGCGGTGCTGACCTCGGTGATCTTGTCGACCAGAGCCCCGGTGGCCGCGAACAGGAACGCGTAGAGGCCGAAGCCGAGCAGGAACCACCCCACGGCAAGGGCAAGGTCCCCGCCCGCGACTGGGGGCAGACCGATGGTGTCGGTGACCTGCACCGCGACGGCCAGCGGTGCCACCAGGACAAGCAGCTGCAGGAAGGTCACCGCGCCGACCGCCATGACGGTCCCGACAAGCACCTGGCTCGGTCGCAGGACGGCCAGCAGCACTTCGGAGATCCGCGTCGACTTCTCCATGGCAACCGTCGTGGCGATGGCACTGCCGGCGAAGGTGAGCGCCATGAACAAGATGATCCCGACCAGGACACCCACCCCGGCGCGGTCCTCGTTGTCGGCCCGTCCGACGACGACCTGTTCCGGGGGCCGCACCGACCGAAGCCCGGCGATCTGCTGCGGGTTCAGCCCCGCTTGCTCCAGCAGCCGGGAGGTCTCCAACGCGACCACGGCCTGGGCGACCAGGACTGGGAAGGTCCCCTCGTCCGTGGCGGAGGTGTAGAGCCTCTTCCCGGCCAGACCAGCCGTGGCGTCACCGTCACGCACGGCTCTTCGGACGGCGTCCGCGTCAGCGCGGGGGATGTACTTGACGGTGAACTCCCCTGACTTGCCGGCGGCGTCCAACATTGCGGCCACATCCGCCGGGGCCTTTCCGGTGGTGGCCAGGGTGTAGGTCGTTGCCTCCTTGCCGACGATCTGTGGAACCACGACCGCGGCAACAGCGAGCAGCAGCAACAACCCGGTGACGACCTTGAAGGACCGGGACCGGAAGTTCTCGAACAGCCCACGCTCAGCCACCAGTGCAGTGCCCTGCCACCAGGTGTGCATCAACGCACCCCTGCTCCGGCAACGGTGCCGTCACCGACAGCGGCGAGGAAGAGCTGCGAGAGGGTCGGCAGGTCGAGCCCGAAGTCGACGACCCGCCCGGACGCCCGAGCGGCGTCGAGGAGCTCGAGGGGATCGATGTGGTCCGGGACCTGCAGGCGCAGACCGTCGGCCTCGTCGTCGATCACCGTGACCCCTGGGTAGGCCCGCAGCCAGTCGAGATCTGGCGGCTCCAGCTGCAACCGCAGCTGCCGCCGCCCCGACGACGACCGCAGCGTGGCCACGTTGCCCTCCAACACCGTCCGACCGCGGTCGACCATCACGATGTCCTCACAGAGGTCCTGCACCAGGTCGAGCTGATGACTGGAGAACAGCAGGGTCTTTCCGGCCCGAGCCCGTTGCCGCAGCGTCTCGGACAAGCTCGCAACAGCCACCGGATCCAGGCCGGCAAACGGCTCGTCGAGCACGATGACCGCAGGGTCGTGGACAAGGGCCGCGGCGAGCTGCAGCCGCTGCTGCATCCCTCCCGAGAGCTTGTCCGTGCGGTCGCGCCAGCGGTCTTCGAGACCCAGCTCTTCGAGCAACGCGTGGGCCCTGGTGGTCGCGTCACGACGGGACAGACCGTGCAGGCGCCCGAAGTGGATGACCTGGTCGCCGGCCGACATGCCGGCGTACAGACCCCGCTCCTGCGGCATGTAGCCCCAGCGGCGGCGGTCCTCGGCGACCACAGATCGGCCGTCCTGGCGAACCTCGCCCCCATCCTGGTCCAGGACCCCGAGCATGATCCGCAGCAACGTCGTCTTGCCAGCACCGTTGGGTCCGAGAAGCCCGGTCAGCACCCCTGGCTCGACAGCGAAGCTCACGCCGTCAAGGGCCATCCGCTGGCCGAACGAGTGTGCGACGTCTCGAACCTCAAGCCCCATGGGCTGACCCTTTCATGCCCCAGCAGTGGGCCGGCACAGACGGCAGACAGCCCCCGTCCCGCGGATGCGCAGGGCAGGGGCTGTTCTTCTGCTGGCGGTGGCGGAGGGATTTGAACCCTCGGTTGGCTTGCACCAACAAACGCTTTCGAGGCGTTCTCCTTAGGCCGCTC
>JBDSBU010000048.1:0-9267 GCA_039921445.1 Marmoricola sp.
CAGTGTGCGGGGACCTCATCGGCCGGGCAGGGATGCAACCGCGCCCAGGCGAGCGCCATTGCGAGCTCCTCGGCAGCGGCGGCCGATGAGGTGTGTCGGGCCCGGCGGGCACGCTCGATCACCTGCACCGGGGAGTACCCGGCAGCGGTGTTCGAGGTGGTGTCCATGTCCTGATTCTAGTGGCGCCCACTGACACAATCGAGTGGGTGTTCGACATCTGTGGAGAAATTTTTGAGTGCCCAAACGGGCAGGACCCCTTCGCTGGCGTATGCGGTCCTGGGGTGTCGAGACGCTCGCTTCGTGAGCTCCTCAACCACCGGAGGCCGGCCGCGCGAGCTCCTGAACCACCGGACCCGGAGGTGCGGCTACGGGGCGGTCTGCTGAGCCGCTACCTGACGGCGTACGTCGTCCATGTCCAGGTCGCGGACATCGGCGATCAGCTTGTCGAGGGCGGCCGGGGGCAGTGCGCCTGGTTGGGAGAAGACCAGGATGCCGTCACGGAAGGCCATCAACGTGGGGATCGAGCTGACTTGTGCGGCCGCGGACAGGGCGTGCTGCTCCTCGGTGTTCACCGAGCCGAAGGTGAGGTCCGGGTTGGCCTCGGAGGCCGCCTCGTAGGTCGGCGCGAACTGACGGCAGGGGCCGCACCAGCTTGCCCAGAAGTCGACGAAGAGGACGCTGCTTTCTGTGACGCTCTGCTCGAAGTTCTCACCCGTCAGCTCGATAGTGGCCATGGATCCACGGTAGGTGCCAAGGCCAAGCCCGTCGACCTGCGCTCAGGCGAGCAGCAAGCGCGACGGCGCGGCACCGTGTCCGTCGACAGCCCAGACGTCATGGCTCGGGTCCAGGCAGACCACGACGTGCTCCCCGGGACTCGACCGCTGACCCAACGGCAGCTCGACCTCGACCCGCAGCCGAGGACCACTCCCCGATTCGGGGCGTGCACCGATCTCCACCGCGACGACCTGGCGCGGTCCGGCCTGGCTCACGTTGACGATCCGTCCCGGTGCTCCCGGCGCTCCCGGTGATCCCGACACTCCCAGTGCGCCGGGCACCTGGAGGCGCAGCTGCTCTCGCCGAAGGAGCAAGGTGGCGGGGCCCTGGCCGGCGCAGGCGTCAGGCAGGGTGACCTCGCCGAACACGGAGAGGTGTCTGCCGGCCTCGACGGTGCCGGGGACCTCGTTGAAGCCACCCAGCAGTCGGGCCACGGTCACGTTGGCCGGCCTGGCGTAGAGCTCGAACAGCGGGCCGACCTGAGCGAACCGGCCCTCGACCAGCACCGCGACGCGGTCCGCGAGGGAGGCTTCGTCGAGGTCATGGGTGACCATCAATACGGTCGGCGACAGTGCGCCTCGTACCTCCGCGAGCAGGTCGTGCATCGCAGCGCGCAGCTCGGTGTCCAGCGAGCTGAACGGCTCGTCGAGAAGCAGCACCGATCGCTCGGTCGCCAGCGCGCGGGCCAGTGCGACCCGTTGCTGCTGGCCACCGGAGAGCTCCGGGGCGCGGCGTCGTGCGAGGGCGGTGAGATGGACCAGGTCGAGGTACTTCGTGGCCGTCGCTCTCGCCGTACGCCGTGACTGGCCGTGCAGCCGTGGCCCGAAAGCGACGTTGTCGAGCACGTTGAGGTGGGTGAACAGGTGCGGCTGCTGGAACATCACCGTGAGTCCGCGCTGTTCTGGCGGGAGCCCGGTCACGTCGCGCCCATCCAGGAGCACCGTCCCGGTGGTGGGGTCCTGGAGACCGGCGGCGACCCGCAGCAACGTGCTCTTGCCCGACCCAGACGGACCGACCACGGCCAGCATGGCGCCGTCCTCGACGTCGACGTCGATCCCCGTCAGGGTGGACATCTCGGCGTCGGGATAGCGGTGGCCGATGTCGGCCAGGGTCAGGGCACTCATGGGGAGACCTCCGGTTGGATGCTCACGGGCGACGGTCGGCGGCGGGCGAAGCGCAGGACGATCCCGAGCGCGACGACCGGGGGGATCACGGCGGCCAGCGAGAGTGCGGCCAGGGCCGGCTCCCGTCCGGTGCCCGAGGCGGTGGCGCCGATCAGCACCGGCATCGTGATCAGCCGACCGCCGCCGACGAGCAGGGTCACGGCGTAGTCGCTCCAGCCGACGAGAAAGGCGAGCGCGAACGCCGCAACCAGGCCGGAACGCACCGCCGGCAACGAGGCGCGGGTGCGGGCCTGCCTCGGGGTGGCGCCGAGGACCCGGGCCTGCTCCTCGACCTCGGGGTCGACGGACTGGTAGCTCGCACGCATGGTGTACGCCGTGTAGGGGATCGCGAACGCCACGAGCACCATCACCACAGCCAGGGTCTCCGGGATCCCGAGCCGCAGCAGGAGCACGTCGAGCCCCATCGAGACAGCGAAGGGCGGCAGCACCACGGGCGCGAGCAGCACCAGCCCGATGAGCACCGGGTAGCTCACCTCACGCCAGCCGAGTGCGCGGCCGGCCATCGCGCCCACCGGTGTGGCGATCGCGGCGACGACGAGCCCGAGCACTGCCGAACGCGCGAGGGCGGCGTACATCCCGGAATCGAGCGCCTGTCGCCACCCGACCAACCCCCAGTCCTGCGGCAGCACCGCCGGGGCACTCCAGCGAGCGGCGAAGCCCCAGACCAGGATCGGCACCAGCGGAGCGAGCATCCACACGAGCACCAGCGCAGACGGAGCGTTGCGACGCACAGAGCGGGTGACGGTCAGGGCACTCATCGGGCACCCGCGCCGATGGGGACTGTGCGCCGGTCGCGGCGCCGGTCGCGACGCCGGTCGCGGCGCTGGTGCCGGCGTGCGCCAGCAGCCGCGGCGAGGGCCAGGAACCCCACCACGAGGGCGATCGACGCCGCGACCATCGCGGTGGCCGCGGCCTGGGGGCGGGAGGCGAGGTCGATGGATCCGAACAGACGGAAGGCCATCACGGGCAGCGGCTCGGGGTAGGAGCGCCCGAGCAGGCGCGGGACCTCGTAGGCGCCGACGGTGTAGGTGAACACGATCAGGGACGCGGCTGCGAGAGCCGGGGTGGCGGCAGGCAGGAAGACCCGCGACCACCGGTGCCACGGCCCGGCCCCGAGCACGGCCGCGACCTCGCGCAGGTCGCGGTGCCGCTTGCTCACCGACGCGACGACAACCAGGGCGACGAAGGCGGACTCCTTCCAGGCCAGCTCGAGCACGGTGGCCACGGGCCAGGCCCCGCCGACCAGCTCGGGCCACGAGCGACCCTCGACTCCCAGCAGACGGGAGGCCACACCGGAGTCGGCGAGCAGCAGCGAGACCGAGGCGGCGCCGATCAGGTGGGGGACGGTGACCACCCCGGCGCTGACGGCTGCCGCGAGCGAGCTTCCGCGGCTGGTCCCGATCAGTGCGGTGGCCACGAGCAGGCCGGCGAGCGCAGCCAGCAGGGTCGAGCTGGTGGCGATTCCCAGGGTCTCGCGGGTGGAGAGCAGCAGATCGGACGCGCCGGCCTGATAGCCCTGTGTCCCGAGCTCCGCCTTGCCGAAGAGCGGCATCAGTCCGAGGCTGGTCGCGAGCACGGCGACGAGTCCGGTCCCTGTGACCAGCGTGACGACCACGATGGCCGGAGCGACCTGGCGCCACCCTGCCGGCCCGGTCCCTGCCCGCCCGGACGTCACGACCCGGCGCCGAGGACCTGGCGGCGCCATCCTTCGTCGAGCGGGGTCACCCAGGACGAGGAGAGCTCGGGCTTGGCGTTCTTGGACAGTACGTCGAACGAGGGAACCACCTCGGACTTCGGCAGCTCCTCGAAGCGTGCGCGGTCGGCGGCGTCGAGGAGGTCGAGGTCGAGAGCGGGAAACTGGCCCCAGACGGCAGGGTCGGCCTTGGCCGCCTGCTGCTCGGGGGAGAGCGCCAGGTTGGCCACGACCATCGCCCCGTCACGGTCGGTCGAGGTGGACGGGATGCCCAGGAAGCTGGCGTTGCCGACGGTGCCGTCCTCGAGAGCGAGCACGCGGGTGGTTGCTGGGAAGGTGCCCTTGTCGACGAGGTCGGTCAAGGTGGCCGGACCGTAGGTCATCGTGAAGTCCACCTCGCCGTCGGCATAGAGACGGTTCAGCGCGGCCTCGTCGCGCGGGTAGGTCCGTCCCTCGCGCCACAGCGAGGGGTTCAGGTCCTCGAGCGACTTCCACAGCGCGGGCGTCAGCTGGTCGAAGTCCCCCTGGGCGAATTGCCTCGGAACGTTGGCGGCACCGCCGGAGGCGGCGTACAAGGCCTGGCGCACGAAGACCGAGCCGGTGAAGTCGGGGGGTGCCGGGTAGGTGAACCGGCCCGGGTGGGCCCTTGCCCAGGTGAGCAGGTCGTCGAAGGACTGCGGGGGCTCCTGGACCTTGGCAGAGTCGTAGGCGAAGGTGAACTGCGCCTTGTGCCACGGGGACTCACACCCGTCGACCGAGGTGCCGAAGTCCTCGCTGACGAGCGGGTCGCCCTTGGCGACGTACTTCATGTTGGGCAGCTTGGAGGCCCAGCCGCAGTACCACGCATCGGCCTGGCGGCCGGTGGAGAAGGTGTCGCCGTTGACCCAGATCAGGTCGACGTCACCGGAGGCCTTCCCAGCTGCCTTCTGGGCCAGGATCCGACGCAGGGCGTCCTTGGTGTCTGCGACCGGGACGCGCCGCAGCGTGACACCGAGCTTCTTGGCCGCGGGCGCGAGCACGTCGTCGACGTAGCTGTTGCCGCGCTCGTCCCCGCCGTACATCCACAGGTCCACGGTCTGCCCACTGGCGTCGCTGACGATCTGCTTCCACCCGCGGCCGTCGTCCGCGCCACTGCCGGTCGAGGCCGTCCCCCCGCAGGCCGAGGCGGTGAACGCCATGGCCGTGAACAGGGACGCAAGGGCGAGAGGGCGGCGCACGTAGCCTCCGGTGGGGTGGGTGAGAGGGTCAGGTCGGGAACACGATGGGAGCCCCGATGACTTCCCCGCACGTGGAAGAGCCTGCGAAAGACACAGCACCGTCGCTCAGACGCCCCCCGAGCACGGGGGTGGTGGTTCGAGCGACGCTACTAGTCCTGCTCATCATCGTGTCCTTCGTCGCCGTCGAGGTCTTCGGATTGCCTGACACCGCCTCCCTTCGTGCCCAGGTCGATGGCACGGGTGTCCTCGGGTGGCTGGTCTTTGTAGGGGGCTACGCCGTGATCACCCTGGTCCCGGCACCCAAGGCGGTACTGACCGCTCTCGGGGGTGCCGTGTTCGGGCTGTGGTTGGGGGCCGCCCTGGCCTTGACCGGTGCCCTGGTCGGAGCAGTGGTCGCCTTCGGGGTGGGACGTTGGCTCGGACGTGACGCCGTGAACAGGCTGGCCCGCGGACGGCTGGCCAAGGCCGACGAACAGCTGAGCAACCACGGTTTCGCGGCAGTCGTGACGGCTCGACTGATCCCGGTGCTGCCGTTCACGCTGATCAACTACACCGCCGGCGTCTCCGGTGTGCGACTTCGCGACTTCATCTTCGGCAGCGCCATCGGGATGGTGCCGGGGAGCTTGGCCTACGCAGCGGTCGGCGCCTACGGGAGCGATCCTTTCGGGTTGTTCGTCGCTGGCGCAGCGCTGGTGCTGCTGGTGCTCGTGGGGGGCCTGTTCGGGCGCTGGCTTCGGGCACGCAACCGTGGTTCCGGGGCGGGCGCCTGATGCTCGACTCCCGGCTGCGTCGCCACCTCGCCGAACCGCTCGACCGCCTGGCCGGGTTGCTCGACGTACCCCTGCTGAGTCCGGACCGGCTGACCGGCCTGGGCTTGGTCGCTGGGCTCGCCAGCGCCGTCACGGCCGCCACGGAGCTGTGGTGGTGGTCGCTCGGGCTGTGGTTGCTCTCCCGGTTGGTCGACGGGCTGGACGGGCCGCTCGCGCGCCGCCGAGACGGCGTCGGCAGCCGGGCGGGAGGGTTCTTCGACATCACCGCCGACTTCGTCGTGTACGGCGCAACGGTGGTCGGCGTGGCGATCGGTGCCACCTCGGGGTCGGCCGATCCCGACTGGCTGCCGTTCCTGCTGGTGCTGCTCGCCTACTACGTCAACGGCACCGCGTTCCTGGCGTTCTCCTCGATCGCGGAGAGCAGCGGCCACCGGATCGACGACGGCCGTTCGTTCAGCTTCCTCGGCGGGCTCGCCGAGGGGACCGAGACGATCGTGGTGCACTCGGTCTGGCTGATCGTCCCGGCGTACGCCTCGGGGATCGCCTGGATCTGGGCCGCCGTCGTCGCGATCAGCGCCGGGCAGCGGATCGTGGCCGGCTACGGCACGCTGCGCAGACCGCCCGCCTGAGTCAGGCGCAGGCAGACCGGGAACTCAGCCGGCCCGGTGCGTGACCCACCACCGCCGGGTGCGAGCAAGGGTCGCCAGGGCGCGCCGAGTGCCCGGGCGCTGGAGCTGCTCGCGCACGTCGGCGACCGCGGCGTTCCAGGGGCCGTCGTTCCAGGTCGGGTAGGCGTGCGTCACGCCGGCCAGGTCCCGGGTACGCAGGCCTTGGGTGACGGCGACGGTGAGCTCGCCCAGCGTCTCCCCGGCCCGCGGCCCGACCACGGTCGCGCCGAGGATCCGTCCCCGGCCGTCGACGGTGAGCTTGGTGAAGCCTCCCGTCTCGCCTTCGGTGACGGCTCGGTCGACGTGGGTGTGGCGCCAGGTGAGCACGCGCAGGCCGTCGGGCGGGTCATCGGTGGTGACGCCGACGGCCGCGACCTCCGGATGGGTGTAGGTCACGCGGGGCACGGCGCTCAGGTCGACCTTGCGACGTACGCCGAGGACGGCGTTGCTGGCCGCGAGGCTGCCGTGCCCGCCGGCGGTGTGGGTGAACTGTGGGTGCCCGGTGAGATCGCCGGCGGCCCAGATCCGCTTGTTGGTCGTGCGCAGCATGGAGTCGACCTTGAGGAATCCTCGATCGCCGACCTCCACGCCCACGGTCTCGAGTCCGAGGTCGCGCGTGCGTGGGGCCCGCCCGACGGCCACGAGGAGGTGGCTGTAGGGCAGCAGTCGGCCATCGTCGAGTCGCAGACAGCCGGTGACGTAGGGGTCCTTGGGGTCGGTGTGTGCCTCGGCGCCGGTGACGGAGACCCCGGTCAGCACCTCGGTCCCTTCCCCGGTCATCACCTCGTGGACCACTGACGCGGCGTCGTGGTCCTCGCGCGGGAGCAGTCGTGGGGCGCCCTCGACCACGGTGACGTGCGAGCCGAGCCGGGTGAACGCCTGCCCGAGCTCGCAGCCGATGCTGCCGCCGCCCAGGACCACGAGCCGGGAGGGGAGCGTCTCGAGCTCCCACACCGTGTCGCTGGTCAGGTGTGGGGCCGAGTCGAGCCCGGTGATCCCGGGAACTGCGGGCGCTGCTCCAGTGGCGATGACTGCCTGCCGGAAGGTCAGCTCGGTCTCGCCGACCTGAGCACGTCCTGGCCCGGTGAAGCGTGCCCGGCCGTGCAGCACCTCGACGCCCGCCTCGATCAGGGCCTCGGCGGAATCGACGGGTGCGATCGTGCCGATGGCCTCGTGCACGTGGCCCATCACGGCCGAGAAGTCGACCTTGACCTCGCTGACCTCGACGCCCTTCGCCTGCCCGGACCGCGCGACTGCCGCAACGTCGGCCGCCGCGAGGAGTGCCTTGGACGGCACGCAGCCAGTCCACAGGCAGTCACCGCCGGTGCGGTGGCTCTCGACGAGCAGGACACTCGCGCCCAGTTGGGCAGCTGTCTTCGCGGCGACGATCCCAGCGGTGCCTCCGCCGATCACGAGCAGGTCCCAGGGTTGGCGAGAAGGGCGGGTTCGGGTCATGGGCGCGGGCCTTCGGTCTCGGTGAGGTTGTCCAGGAAGTGACGGACTCGGTCGACCGAGTCGGGGTCGACGGGCGAACGACGGGACCACAGTGCGAAGGCGCCGCGCAGGGTGCGGTGCTCGGCGAGGACCTCGGTGCACTTCTCGCAGGTGGCGAGGTGCCCTTCGAGGCGGGCGACCTCGCCGGGCGCGAGTGGCGCCGCGGGGTCCGAGTCGAGGTAGCGCTGGATGCGACGCGCCGACCAGTGGCAGGTCAGCATCTGTCGGAGAGTTCCGCTCATGACGTCCTTCCTCGGTTCAGATAGGTGGGGCCGAGGCGTCGACGGACGCGGTCCCGGGCACGACTCAGACGTGACATCACCGTGCCCACCGGGATGTCGAGGACGGCGGCAGCCTCGGCATAGCTCAGGTCGTGAACGTCGACCAGGACGAGCACCCCGCGGAACTTGGGGTCGAGCGCCGTCACGGCCTCGTGCAGCTCGGCATCGAGCTCCTCGTCCAGAAAGCTGTCCTCGGCGCTCGGGAGCCGGGAGGAACCGAAGGCCGGCCGGGAGGCGCGCAGCAGCTCGTCGTCCTCGATCATGATCGGACGCTGGCGGCGGTGCAGGTTGACGTTGGTGTTGCGCATGATCGTCAGCAGCCATGCGCGCGGGTGGCGACCGTCGAAGCGGTGCAGGCCCTTGTAGGCACGCACCAGGGACTCCTGGACGAGGTCCTCGGCGTCGGCGCTGTTGCTGACGAGGCCGTTGGCCACCCGCAACATCACCTCGATCTCGGGCTCCACGAACTCCCGAAAGGTCCGCCGGCGGGCGGCCTCGTCGGTGTCGGGGAAGGCATTCATGACCGGGGAACCCGCTGGCCGCCGCTGACCTTCCCGGGTCGGAGGTGAAGTCGCGACCGGGTGCGGGGGCGTGCGCGTGATGGTTCGATCCCCTCAGTCTCCGTCACACGACAGTCGGTTCCGTCGCAACGGGTCATAAAGGCGGCGTGAGCGGGGGCGCGCGTCGACGATGCGTACGGGGATGCGGGGCATCGGGGTCCTCCAGATATTGCGGGTTCGTGCGAACGTGTTGGGAACATGGCGGGGAAGGTCGGGCATTCCTGCCGGCTCCGAAACCCCGCGACGTGAGGTGGCAACAGTGCCGAACCGGCTGGCCAGCGCAACGAGCCCCTACCTGCTCCAGCACAAGGACAACCCGGTCGACTGGTGGGAGTGGGGACCCGACGCGTTCGCCGAGGCGAAGCGTCGCAACGTGCCGGTCCTCTTGAGCGTCGGGTACGCCGCCTGCCACTGGTGCCACGAGGTCGCCGCGTAGACGGTCGTCGGTGGATTTCAACGAAACCGCAGGTCAGAGCGGTGGTCGCGGTTCACGGCGTTTCGCCGAGTGCCGCCGTTGGACACCTTTTCAGGGGCTTCGTGTATCACTCTCGTGTATCACTCGGGGCGCAAGCTGGCTCGGCCTGGCACGTCACCTGGTCTTGCGGGATGTGGGGAACCCGAGGCTG
>JBDSBU010000049.1:0-3424 GCA_039921445.1 Marmoricola sp.
CACCACCGAGAACCCTGGGCCTCAGGTGGCCGAACCGATCTGGCCAACGCCGAACCCCTGTGCCACTACCACCACCAACGCATCCACGACCACGCGTTCTCCCACTCCCGACTGCCCGACGGGACCATCACATTCCGCAGACGGACATGAGCGCAGGGAGGTGTTGTGCGTGGTGCGGACCGTCCAGCTAGCGGGCGGGGCCGACTTGGGCGAGGGTCTCCGGACCGGAGAACAGGTCGCGGGCCAAAGAGTTGACGGCTGCCGGTGTGACGGCGTCGAGCTTCTCAAGGATCTCATCGATGGGACGAAGGCGTCGTTGGAACATCTCGGCCTCACCGAGCCGGGTCATCCGCGAGCCGGAGTCCTCCAGGCTGAGCACCGTGCCGCCTCGGACCTGTCCCTTGCCGCGCTCGACCTCTTCCTCGCTCAGCCCGCTCTCGGCGACCTTGGCGAGCTCGGCGCGCACCACGCGCAGCAGGTCGTCGGCCTTGGCAGGCAGCGAGCCTGCGGCCACGCCCACCATGCCGGCGTCGGAGTAGCCCAGGCCGAAGGAGTAGACCGAGTAGGCCAGGCCGCGCCGTTCGCGCACCTCCTGGAACAGCCGGGAGCTCGAACCGCCGCCGAGCGCACCGTTGAGGATGCTGAGCACGTAGCGACGCGGGTCCGACCGGGTCAGTCCCTGGACGCCGAGGACCACGTTGACCTGCTCGAAGGGGCGGGACGCGTGGACGCTGCCGGCACGGAACGGCCGGGGCCGATCGGCAAGGCGCGGGCCGTTGGGCTCCACGTCGGCGTCGAGAAAGCCGTTGCGGCCGAACGCCTTGCGAACCCGGCGTACGACGTCTGCGTGATCGAGGTTCCCGGCGACCGCGATCGTCATCGCCGGGGCGCGATAGCGCCGGCGGTAGTAACCATTGATCTGGGTGCGCGTGAGCGCCTTGATCGACTCCGCGGTGCCGGCGATCGGACGAGCCAGCGGTGTGCCGGCCCAGGCGGTCGCGGCCATCATGTTGTGGACGACGTCGTCAGGGTCGTCGTCATGCATGGCGATCTCGTCGAGGATCACCTCGCGCTCGGCCTCGACATCGACGCCGGTGATCAGCGACGAGGTGAGCATGTCGCCGAGCACGTCGAGGGCCATCGGCAGGTCCTCGTCGATCACCCGGGCGTGGTAACAGGTGTACTCACGCGCCGTGTAGGCGTTGAACTCCCCACCGACCTCGTCGAAGGCCGATGAGATGTCCATTGCCGAGCGGGTCGGCGTGCCCTTGAAGAGCAGGTGCTCCAGGAAGTGCGACGCACCGTTGAGGTGCGCCGCCTCGTCCCTGGAGCCCACGCCCACGAAGACCCCGACGGCCGCAGAGCGGACGCCGGGGACCTGCTCGGTGAGCACGCGCAGACCGCCCTTGAGGACGGTCCGGCGCACTCCTTCGGGTAGACCCTTCAAGCTGGTTGGGTCACTCGTCGTCGTCATCGGAGTCGGACGCCTCAGCGCCCTCCTCCACGACCGGGATCAGCGAGAGCTTGCCGCGGTCGTCGATCTCACCGATCTCGACCTGGATCTTCTGACCGACGGAGACGACGTCCTCGACGTTGTCAACCCGCTTGCCACCGGCCAGCGAACGCAGCTTGCTGATGTGCAGCAGGCCGTCCTTGCCCGGAAGCAGCGAGACGAACGCACCGAAGTTCGTCGTCTTCACGACCGTGCCCAGGTAGCGCTCGCCGACCTCGGGCATCGTCGGGTTGGCGATCGCGTTGACCGCGTTGCGAGCGGCCTCGGCAGCCTCACCGTTGGTGGCACCGATGTAGACGGTGCCGTCGTCCTGGATGGACAGCGTTGCGCCGGTGTCGTCCTGGATCTGGTTGATGACCTTGCCCTTGGGCCCGATCACCTCGCCGATCTTGTCCACGGGCACCCGCACGGTGATGATGCGCGGCGCGTGCAGCGACATCTCCTCGGGCTCGCTGATCGCCTCGGCCATCACGTCGAGGATCGCCAGGCGCGCGTCGCGTGCCTGGGTCAGCGCGGCGGCGAGGACCTCGGCGGGGATGCCGTCGAGCTTGGTGTCGAGCTGGAGAGCGGTGACGAACTCCCGCGTGCCGGCGACCTTGAAGTCCATGTCGCCGAAGGCGTCCTCGGCTCCCAGGATGTCGGTCAGCGCGACGTACTCGGTCTTGCCGTCGACCTCACCGGAGATCAGGCCCATCGCGATGCCCGCGACCGAGGCGCGCAGCGGCACACCGGCCTGGAGCAGCGAGAGGGTCGCGGCGCAGACCGAGCCCATCGAGGTGGATCCGTTGGAGCCCATCGCCTCGGAGAGCTGACGGATCGCGTAGGGGAACTCCTCGCGGCCGGGCAGGACGGGCAGCAGTGCCCGACGCGCCAGGGCGCCGTGGCCGACCTCGCGACGCTTGGGCGAACCCACGCGACCGGTCTCCCCGGTGGAGAACGGCGGGAAGACGTACTTGTGCATGTAGCGGCGCGTCTTCTCCGGGGAGAGCGAGTCCAGCTTCTGCTCCAAGGTGAGCATGTTCAGCGTGGTGACACCCAGGATCTGGGTCTCGCCGCGCTCGAACAGCGCCGAGCCGTGGACGCGCGGGATCACGCCGACCTCGGCGGAGAGGGTACGGATGTCACTGAGCCCACGACCGTCCATGCGGACCTTGTCGCGCAGGACGCGCTCACGGACCAGCGACTTGTTCAAGGAGCGGAACGCAGCACCGATCTCCTTCTCGCGACCCTCGAAGTCAGCGCCGACCTTCTCGAGCACGTCGGCCTTGATCTCGTCGAGACGGGTCTCGCGCTCCTGCTTGCCGGCGATGGTCAGTGCCTTGGCAGTCTCGTCCTTGGCAACCGACTCGACGGCGGCGTAGGCGTCGTCCTCGTAGTCGAGGAAGATCGGGAACTCCTGGACCGGCTTGGAAGCCTGCTTGGCCAGCTCCTGCTGGGCCTCGATCAGCTGCTTGATGAACGGCTTGGCGGCGTCGAGGCCACTGGCCACGACCTCCTCGTTGGGCGCCTGGGCGCCGGACTGCACGAGGTCCCAGGCGGTCTCGGGGGCTTCGGCCTCGACCATCATGATCGCGACGTCGCCGGTGTCGGTGACGCGGCCGGCGACGACCATGTCGAAGACGGCGTTCTCGAGCTGGCTGTGGGTCGGGAACGCAACCCACTGGCCCTCGATCAGCGCCACGCGGGTGCCGCCGATCGGGCCGGAGAACGGCAGGCCGGAGAGCTGGGTGGACAACGAGGCCGCGTTGATCGCGAGAACGTCGTAGGGGTGGTCGGGGTCGAGCGCCATCACGGTGATGACGACCTGGACCTCGTTGCGCAGACCCTTCTTGAAGGTCGGGCGCAGCGGGCGGTCGATCAAGCGGCAGGTGAGGATCGCGTCCTCGCCGGGACGACCCTCGCTACGGAAGA
>JBDSBU010000050.1:0-10966 GCA_039921445.1 Marmoricola sp.
CGCCGCGCCCGCACCAGCAATGACCTGGTCGTGGTCAAGCCGATGCGGCTCTTCCACTGGTCGAACATGTATCTCTCGCTGCTGTTCGTCGCGGTCGCACTCGACCCGCTGCTCAAGCGCTGAGCAACCCTCACCGGGCGCCTTGACGGCGTGCGCTGGTGAGCGGGCACGCTGGCCACGATGGTCGGGGTGCCGACGAACAGTCAGAAGTCGGCCCTGACCCGTGAGCGATACGAGCCCGTGGGCGTCGAGACACATCTTGTCCTGCCAGTGACACCCGAAGAACGATCAGTTCGCCGTCGTGCGCGCCGCGGCGACGCTTGAGCCGGGTGCCTCGATGCCGAACTGATCGTCCGAGAGGCGTCCTGCGTGGTCACCCCCCCTCAGGGGCTGGGGCTGCTGCTCAGCTCGGGGTTGGTCATCGAGGCGAGTACGCCGGTGAGCATCGCCTGGCCGCGAGCCAGTGCGTCCGGCTTCCCGGGCGGAGTGACACCGACGCGCACCGTGAGCACCTCGCGGCCGCTCGTGGCCGCGATCGTGGAGGTGTCGCCTGAACGGCCGGTGCCGGCACAGCTTGCGTCGAGACCCTCGATGGTCGTCGACTGCTGGACGACGTACTCCTGCGGATCGATGGCGCGGCACTGGCTGGCCAGCACGGTCGCAGCCTCGAACGTGTCGTCAAGGTGGGTCCAGGTGACCACCGCGCGTATTTCCGTGGCAGCCCCGGACTCGGAGCGCAACGAGCACGCAGCCGTCGGGTTGCCCTGGAGGCTGGTGTTGTTCGCGACCAGGAGACCGACGCGTGCGCCTTCTGGGATGGCGGAGCACAGGTTGGCCGGGACGTCCGGGGCGACCGGGGTCAGGGCTGTCGGCTTGGTGTTCCCGCACGCGGAGAACAGCAGGAGTCCGGCGGCCACCAGGGCCCCAGATGTCGCTTGACGCCGTGCAGGCATCAGCCCTCCTTGTCGGTGCGTGGGTAACGATGGACATTTCACCACAGGCGGCGACAGCGCCGTGGACAAACGCGCTCCCGCGTGACGACGGGTCGAGCCAGCGGACAGACGGTCACGAAGCATGAGTCAGTCGTCGGGTGGGGGACCGGTGCCACGGTGTCGTCGGTCGGGTGGTGGGTCGAAGGCGAAGTCGTTGGGTCCGGCTCGTCGGATGGTCCAGGTGGCTGCGTGGATCAGCCGGCGAGCCGTCAATCACCCGGTGAGGCTCGCCGCGAGGTCGAGCTCCCGGGCCGGCTCTCGCGCCTCGATCAGCACCCAGGTGACCGCGGCGGCGACCAGCGAGGCGCCCAGGAGGTGGAAGGCGACCAGGACGATCGGCAGATCGGTGAAGTACTGCACGAAGCCGATCAGACCTTGCGCGAGCTCGACCGCGAGCAGGGCCCATGTCGCCCGGGAGCGATGGAGGATCACCATCGCGACGGTGAGTCCGACGAGCAAGAACACGAAGTCGGCGTGCAGCTGTGAGAGCTGGAGCGGGTCGAGACCGTTGCGCGGGGCCTTGAGGTCACCTGCGTGCGGGCCGGAGCCGGTGACGACCGTGCCGAGGTAGAGCACTACCCACGCGGCGGCGAAGGTCGTCCAAGCGAGGGCGCTGCGTGGTGTCGAGGGCCGTCTCGAATCCTCGGGCGCTGGTACGTCGATCCGGTGCAGGTAGAGCACCGCCAGGCTGATGATCCCCATAGAGACGAGCAGGTGGAAGGAGACGATCCAGGGGTTCAGGTCGGTGAGCACGGTGATCCCGCCGATCACTTCCTGCGCGGGGATGCCGAGCGCGAGGAACACGGCGAGCCGGCGAAGGTCGCGACGCCCCGACTGCCAGGCGCTGACCAGGGTCGCGACGGCGATCGCGGTCAGGGCGAAGGTGAGCATCCGGTTCCCGAACTCGATCGCCGAGTGGTAGTCCAGGGAGCCGTGTGGGGTGAATGAGGTGTCCGTGCAGCGCGGCCAGGTGGGGCAGCCGAGGCCGGAGGCGGTGAGCCGGACCGCGCCACCGGTCAGCACGATCGCGACGTTGGCGACCAGGGACGCCCAGCCGAGCCGGCGCAGCCAGGTGCGACCGCCGAGTTCGAGGTTCACGTCACTCCCACTTGAAGGTCTTGGCGGTCAGCGCGGTGCCGAGCAGCGTCCACACCAGCAGCACCAGCATCGCCGACCAGCGGAACTCCCCGGACCAGAAAGCGTGCCGCAGCGAGTCGCCAAGGGCGCCGGAGGGCAGCAGCCGGGCGAGGGCACCGAAGGCGCCGTACGTCGTCGACGGGAGTACGACGGCCCCGCCCGCCATCAGGAGCAGGTAGACCAGGTTGGCCGCCGCGAGGGTCGCCTCGGCGCGAAGCACTCCGGCCACGAACAGACCGAGCGAGGCGAAGGCCGCGGTGCCGAGCACGATCGTGACTGCGGCGGCGAGGATCGAGGCGTGCGGCTCCCAACCGAGTGCCAGGGCGACCAGCGAGATCACCACGATCTGCAGTGTCTCGATGAGCAGTAGCGCCCCCACCTTGCCGAGCAGCAGGCCGGAGCGTGGGAGTGGGGAGGAGCCGAGCCGCTTGATCACGCCGTATCGGCGCTCGAAACCGGTGGCGATCGCGAGCGAGGTGAACGCCGTCGACATCACTGCCAGCGCGAGCACGCCGGGGGCGAAGACGTCCACGGGGCGGCGGGAGAACTCGATGCCGAGGTGCTGGGCGCCCTTGACGCCTCCGATCAGGACGATGACCGGAATCACCACGGCGAGCAGCAGCTGCTCACCGTTGCGCAGCAGCAACCTGGTCTCCATGGACGCCTGCGCAAGCACCTGACGCCCCAACGGCGCTGCCCCCGGGCGGGGCGAGAAGGTTCCGGTGCTCATGACGCCAGCTCGCGTCCGGTGATCTCGAGGAAGACGTCCTCGAGGTTGCGTTGACCGAGGTTGAGCGACTCGGGAAGCACGCCCTGCTCTTCGCACCAGCGCGAGACCGTGGCGAGCGTGGTGCTGTCGGCGGGGCCGGTGATCAACAGGCTGACGGCGCTGATCGTGCGAACGTCGAGCCGGTTGCCCAGTGCCCGCTGCAGCGAGTCGGGGGCGCCGTCGGGGAAGGGCTTGGTGACCACCAACCGGATCGTCGAGGTGCCGCCACGGGTGAGCTCCAGTGGTGTCCCGGAGGCGATCAGCTGTCCGTGGTCGATGATGTGGATCAGGTCGGCGAGGCGCTCGGCCTCATCCATGTGGTGCGTGGTCAGCACGACCGTCACGCCGTCGTCGCGCAGCTCCTCGAGCAGCTCCCAGGTGGTGCGGCGCCCGGCGGGGTCCATGCCGGCGGTTGGCTCGTCGACGAAGACGAGCTCGGGACGACCGACCAGCGCGAGCGCGAGCTTGAGCCGCTGCTGCTGGCCACCGGAGAGCCGGCGGTAGGGCGTGCGTCCGCAGTCCTGGAGGCCGAGCCGGTCAGCGAGCACATCGACGTCGAGCGGCTCGGCGTGCAGCCGCGCCATGTGCGCGAGCATCTCCATGGCTCGCACACCCGACCAGGCGCCACCGTCCTGCAGCATCACGCCGATCCGGGGGAGCAGCTCGCGGCGCTGACGCTGGGGATCAAGACCCAGCACGCGAACGGTCCCCTCCTGCGGCTTGCGATAGCCCTCGCACGTTTCCAGGGTGGTGGTCTTCCCGGCGCCGTTGGGGCCGAGGACTGCGGTGATCGTGCGGCGCGCGACCTCGAGGTCGAGGTGGTCGACGGCCAGCTTGCCGGCGTACCGCATCACCAGTCCCGAGACCGCGACGGCAGGGGAGGAGTCGGGCGGGTTGGGCACCAGCAGAGTCTACGGAGCGGCACTCACGGCATCGTCAGGCCCTCAGCACCGACGCACCCCGATCGGGGTTAGGCAAACCTTATTTGAAAGCACTCCACCAATAAGGGCACACTGATGTTGTGGAATTCACTGGACCGGGCACAGGACAGGACCAGCCGACGCGCGAGCGCGTCGTCCGGTCGATCCTGCTCAACGGTCCTTCCACTGCTGCGGCCCTCGCCGAGCGCCTCGAGCTGACGTCCGCTGCCGTACGCCGGCACCTCGACCAGCTGCTCGATGAAGGCACCCTGGAGCCGCGCGAACCGCGTGCCTTGGTGACCCGCGGGCGCGGCCGGCCGGCGAAGGTCTTCGCTCTCACAGAACGTGGCCGCGACCGCTTCGACCAGCAGTACGACGACCTCGCCGTGCAGGCGATGAGGTTCCTGGCCGAGACCGGTGGTGAGCAGGCCGTGCGTGCCTTCGCCGAGAAGCGTGCCGGGTTCATCGAGCGCAGCTTCGCCGCCATCGTCGAGGCCAACCCGGACCTACGGCCGGTCCAGGCCCTTGCCCAGGTGTTCAGCGACGAGGGCTACGCTGCCGCGGTCCGCGAGATGCCCATGGGTGAGCAGCTGTGCCAGCAGCACTGCCCGGTGGCCCACGTGGCCCACGAGTTTCCACAGTTGTGCGAGGCCGAGACCGAGGCGATCAGCCGTGTTCTCGGACGGCACGTCCAACGGCTCGCGACGATCGCCCATGGCGACGGCGTGTGCACCACATCCATCCCAGACCGTCAGAAGTCAGATCCCCAGAAGTCGACCGCAGAGAAGGTGGCCAAGTGACCTCGATCGAAGAGTTGAACCCAGAGCTGAAGGGCATCGGCCGTTACGAGTTCGGTTGGTCCGACAAGAACGACGTCGGCGCCACCGCCAAGCGTGGTCTGAGCGAAGAGGTCGTTCGCAACATCTCGAGCCTCAAGAGCGAGCCGCAGTGGATGCTCGACCTGCGTCTGAAGGGCCTCAAGCTCTTCGGCCGCAAGCCGATGCCCAAGTGGGGCTCGGACCTCGGCGGCATCGACTTCGACAACATCAAGTACTTCGTGCGCTCCACCGAGAAGCAGGCCCAGAGCTGGGACGACCTTCCCGAGGACATCAAGAACACCTACGACAAGCTCGGCATCCCCGAGGCCGAGAAGGCCCGCCTGGTCTCCGGTGTCGCGGCTCAGTACGAGTCCGAGGTGGTCTACCACGCGATCAACGAGGAGCTCGAGGCCCAGGGCGTGCTGTTCCTGGACACCGACACCGCGCTGAAGGAGCACCCGGAGATGTTCCAGGAGTACTTCGGCACCGTGATCCCCGTCGGTGACAACAAGTTCTCCGCGCTGAACTCCGCTGTGTGGTCTGGTGGCTCGTTCATCTACGTGCCCAAGGGCGTCCACGTGGAGATCCCGCTCCAGGCCTACTTCCGGATCAACACCGAGAACATGGGTCAGTTCGAGCGCACTCTGATCATCGCCGACGAGGGCTCCTACGTGCACTACGTGGAGGGCTGCACCGCGCCGATCTACAGCTCGGACTCGCTGCACTCCGCCGTGGTCGAGATCATCGTGAAGAAGGGCGCTCGCGTCCGCTACACCACGATCCAGAACTGGTCGAACAACGTCTACAACCTCGTCACCAAGCGCGCCACCTGCGAGGCCGGCGCCACGATGGAGTGGGTCGACGGCAACATCGGCTCCAAGGTGACGATGAAGTACCCCGCCATCTACCTGATGGGCGAGCACGCCAAGGGCGAGACCCTCTCGATCGCGTTCGCCGGCGAGGGCCAGCACCAGGACGCTGGCGCCAAGATGGTTCACGCTGCTCCCAACACCTCAAGCTCGATCCTGTCCAAGTCGGTGGCCCGTGGCGGCGGTCGTACGTCGTACCGCGGACTGATCCAGATCAACGAGGGTGCGCACGGCTCGAAGAGCAACGTGCTGTGCGACGCGCTCCTCGTCGACCAGATCAGCCGGTCCGACACCTATCCCTACGTCGACATCCGTGAGGACGACGTCTCGATGGGTCACGAGGCCAGCGTCTCCAAGGTCTCCGACGACCAGCTGTTCTAACTGATGTCGCGAGGCATGGAGCAGGACGAGGCGATGGCGATGATCGTGCGCGGCTTCGTCGAGCCGATCGCCAAGGAGCTCCCGATGGAGTACGCCCTCGAGCTCAACCGGCTGATCGAGCTGCAGATGGAGGGTGCGGTCGGCTGATCTCGAGCCGCTGCCCGACCACTACCCGACCAGGAAGACAAGCTAGTGACTGTGACTGATGCTGCACGCGAAAGCGTGGAGTCCGCCCTCGAGATGCCGAAGCAGGCGAGCCACCTCAACCCGCCGGGGTCCTTCGACCTCGCCGACCACCCCGTGCCCACCGGGCGCGAGGAGATCTGGCGGTTCACCCCGATCAAGCGGCTGCGGGGGATCCTCGAGGGGAACGACTCCGATGCCGCACTGACCTGGGAGACCACCCTGCCGGACGGCGTGACCCTGAGCCGGATCACCAGCGAGCAGGCCGTCGCGATGGGCGAGCTCGCCCCCAACGATCGCCCTTCGGCCCTGGCAGCGGCCAAGGCCGGGGGAGCGATGCTGCTCGACGTCCCCTCCGAGCTCGAGGCCGACCGGTCGGTCGTGCTCAAGCTGCACGGCGAGTCGCTCGAGGACCTGGTCTGGGGCCAGCTCGTGATCCGGGTGGGCGCCTTCGCCAAGGTCACCATCATCATCGAGCACACCGGCTCGGCGCGTTATGCCGCGACCACCTCTGTGCTCGTCGGTGACGGCGCGCAGGTCAACGTGCTCTCGATCCAGGACTGGGCCGACGACGCTGTCCACCTCGGCCGCGACGCGATCCGCGTGGGTCGGGACGCGTTCGTCCGGCACACTGCGATCTCCTTCGGTGGCGACGTCGTACGCATGAACGCCAACGTCGAGTACGCCGGCCCGGGCGGTGAGGCCGAGCTCCTGGGCCTCTACTTCGCCGATGCCGGCCAGCATCTCGAGCACCGCCTCTTCGCGGACCACACGGCTCCGCGCACCAAGAGCAACGTGGTCTACAAGGGTGCGCTGCAGGGTCACGGCGCCCACACCGTGTGGGTCGGCAACGTGCTGATCCGCAAGGTCGCCGAGGGCATCGAGACCTACGAGGAGAACCGCAACCTGGTGCTCACCGATGGTTGTCAGGCCGACTCCGTGCCCAACCTGGAGATCGAGACCGGCGAGATCGAGGGTGCCGGTCACGCATCGGCCACCGGCCGCTTCGACGACAACCAGCTGTTCTACCTGCGTTCGCGAGGGATCGAGGAGTCCGAGGCCCGCCGATTGGTGGTGCACGGGTTCTTCAACGACCTGATCCGCAAGATCGGCGTGCCCGAGCTCGAGGAGCAGCTGCTCAGCACCGTCGAGGCGGAGCTGGAGAAGAACGTGCACAAGCTGATCGGTCTGCCCGTCGGCGAGGAGGCCTCGTGAGCTTCCAGCGCGTCTGCGCGCTCTCGGACCTGACCGACAGCGTCCCCCTGCAGGTCCACGTCGACGAGCTCGCGGTGGCGATCGTTCGTCACGACGACGAGGTCTTCGCGATCGAGGACGAATGCAGTCACGCGGCTGTCCCGCTCTCGGAGGGCGAGGTGGAGGACTGCACCATCGAGTGCTTCCTGCACGGCTCCCGTTTCGACCTTCGCACCGGCAAGCCCACCGGGCTGCCGGCCACCGAACCTGTTCCCGTCTACCCCGTGCAGATCAGCGGGGACGACGTACTCATCGACCTGAACCCAACCCCGGGAGACAACTGACATGGCAACGCTGGAGATCAAGGACCTGCACGTCTCGGTAGAGACCGAGGACGGTCCCAAGGAGATCCTCAAGGGGGTCGACCTCGTCATCAAGAGTGGCCAGACCCACGCGATCATGGGCCCCAACGGCTCGGGCAAGTCAACGTTGGCCTACTCGATCGCAGGCCACCCGAAGTACAAGGTCACGCAGGGCTCGGTAACGCTCGACGGCGTCGACGTGCTCGCGATGAGCGTCGACGAGCGCGCGCGTGCGGGGCTCTTCCTCGCGATGCAGTACCCCGTCGAGGTTCCCGGTGTCTCGGTGACCAACTTCCTGCGCACCGCCAAGACCGCGATCGACGGCGAGGCCCCCAAGCTGCGCACCTGGGTCAAGGACGTCAACGCGGCGATGGACCGCGTGCACATGGACAAGGCGTTCGCGACCCGCAACGTCAACGAAGGGTTCTCGGGCGGCGAGAAGAAGCGCCACGAGATCGTGCAGCTCGAGCTGCTCAACCCCAAGGTGGCAGTCCTCGACGAGACCGACTCCGGTCTCGACATCGACGCCTTGAAGATCGTCTCCGAAGGCGTCAACCGCTTCAAGGAGAACGGCGACAAGGGCGTGCTGCTGATCACGCACTACACCCGCATCCTGCGCTACATCACCCCCGACTTCGTGCACGTCTTCTTCGACGGCCGGATGGTCGAGCAGGGTGGGCCCGAGCTCGCCGACCAGCTCGAGGCCGAGGGCTACGACAAGTACGTGAAGGCTGCGATCTGATCATGTCCGAGCCCTCCGCTCTCACCGGGTTGCTGCCCGGGCTCGAGGTGATCCGCAAGGACTTCCCGATCCTGGGTCGGCGCCTGAGCGGAGACAAGCCGCTGGTCTACCTCGACAGCGCCAACACCTCTCAGAAGCCGCAGGTGGTGATCGACACGATGGTCGACCACCTCGAGAGGCACAACGCCAACGTGGCCCGCGCGATGCACCAGCTCGGCGCGGAGTCCTCGGAGGCCTTCGAGGCGGGACGCGACAAGGTCGCACGCTTCCTCAACGCCCCCTCGCGCGACGAGGTGATCTTCACCAAGAACGCCACGGAGGCGCTCAACCTCGTCGCCGGCACGATGGCCTGGGCGGGTCCGCTCGAGATCTTGGCCGGCGACCGCGTGGTGATCACCGAGATGGAACACCACTCCAACATCGTGCCCTGGCAGCTGCTCACCGAGCGCAAGGGTGCTGAGCTGCGCTGGTTCGGGCTCACCGACGACGGCCAGCTCGACCTGTCGAACATCGACGAGCTGATCACCCCTGCCACCAAGGTCGTGGCGCTCACCTGGGTCTCGAACATGCTCGGCACGATCAACCCGGTTGCCGAGATCGCCCGCCGTGCCCATGAGGTGGGCGCGGTCGTGGTCGTGGACGCCTCGCAGGCAGCGCCACAGCTGCCCGTGGACGTGCAGGCCGTGGGCGCCGACTTCGTGGTCTTCACCGGCCACAAGGTCACTGGTCCCACCGGCATCGGCGTGCTCTGGGGTCGTGCGGAGCTGCTCGAGCAGCTGCCGCCGTTCCTCGGTGGCGGCGAGATGATCGCGACGGTCACCATGGAGCGCTCGACGTACGCCGGACTGCCGCACCGCTTCGAGGCAGGCACACCTCCGATCGTCGAGGCGGTCGGTCTCGGTGCAGCCGTGGACTACCTGACCGAGATCGGCCTGGACAACATCCACCGGCACGAGCAGGCGGTCACGGGCTACCTGCTTGACGGCCTGGCCACGGTCGGGGGAGTCACCGTGCTCGGACCGCTGGATCCGGCAATGCGCGGTGGAGCGGTGTCCTTCGAGCTGGCGGGCGTGCACCCGCACGACATCGCGCAGACGCTCGACAGCCAGGGGATCGCCGTACGCGCCGGGCACCACTGCGCCAAGCCGGCGCACAAGCGCTACGGCGTGCAGAGCTCGACCCGGGCGTCGTCCTACCTCTACACCACGCCTGCAGAGATCGACGCCCTGATCGATGGGCTGAACTACACCAAGAACTACTTCAAGGTGGCCTGAATGGACCTCGACAGCCTGTACCAGGAGATCATCCTCGACCACTACCGCAGCCCGCACCACGCGGGACTGCGGGAGCCCTTCGAGGCCGAGGTGCACCACGTCAACCCCACGTGCGGTGACGAGCTCACCTTGCGGGTGCACCTCGACGGTGCGCCGGGCGACGAGGTCGTCGTCGACGTCTCCTACGATGCCGAGGGCTGCTCGATCAGCCAGGCGTCGGCCTCGGTGATGACCGACCTCGTGATCGGCCAGCCGGTCGCGAAGGCGTTCGAGACCCTCGATGCGTTCGTTGAGCTGATGCACGGCCGCGGCAAGATCGAGCCCGACGAAGAGGTGCTCGAGGACGGCATCGCCTTCGCGGGTGTCGCCAAGTTCCCCGCGCGCATCAAGTGCGCGCTGCTCTCATGGATGGCGTTCAAGGATGCCACCGCCCAGACCCTGTCCAGCCAGGCCGTTTCCAAGGAGGACGCATGACCGACGCCCAGCACGACCACACCGACCTGCCCGAGGTCCCCGAGGCCACTTCCGGTGGCGGGACCGCGACCGCGACCAAGGAAGACGTCTTCGAGGCGATGAAGGACGTCGTCGACCCCGAGCTCGGGATCAACGTCGTCGACCTCGGCCTGGTCTATGACGCGCACCTCGACGAGCACTCCAACGTGGTGCTCGACATGACGCTGACCTCCGCTGCCTGCCCGCTGACCGACGTGATCCAGGACCAGACCAACTCTGCGCTCGAGGGGATCGTCGGCGACGTCACGATCAACTGGGTCTGGATGCCGCCGTGGGGCCCGGACAAGATCACCGACGACGGCCGCGAGCAGCTGCGCGCACTCGGCTTCAACGTCTGAGACGCGGATCCGGCCAGGCCTCCCGATGAACGAGGTGCTGGTCCCTTCGGCGCGGATGTCGCGCTGGGCCGAGAACTTCTCGCGTCGGCATGACCGCAGCGTGCTCCACGTCGAGGACGGCTGTCTGGTCGGAAGCGCGGACGACGGCTCCTCCTTCGTGGCCAGGCTTCCCTTCGCGACGTCGTACGCCGGCCCGGCGGAGCCGGAGAGGTTCGCCGAGGCAGCTGTCGCGCCCGATCACTGGGGGATCTTGCTCGTCCGCAAGGGTGGGTTCGCGATCGCCCGGCTCGAGGCGATGCTGACCGTGGAGTCCAAGGTCGGCCAGCGGCACGTCCAGGGCCGCACCAAGGCTGGTGGGCAGAGCCAGCAACGCTTCGCCCGTCGTCGCGACAACCAGGCCAGAGCGGCCTACGAGGCGGCGGAAGGGCACGCGCACCGGATCCTCACCGGCCCGTTGACCGTCCTGGTCTGTGG
>JBDSBU010000051.1:0-8671 GCA_039921445.1 Marmoricola sp.
ACGTCCCACGGCTCGGCGATCAGCTTGACCTGGCTCACGATCGGGTCCTGCTGCACGAGCTCGAAGAAGGTGGCGAGGCGGTCGACCTCGTAGAACTCGCGGGCCAGGGCGGAGGCGAGGTCGAAGCGGAACCCGTCGACGTGCATCTCGGTGACCCAGTAGCGCAACGAGTCCATGATCAGCTGCAACGAGTGCGGATGCCGGACGTTGAGGGAGTTCCCGGTGCCGGTGTAGTCCATGTAGTACTTCGGCTCGTCCTCCATCAGGCGGTAGTAGGCCTGGTTGTCGATGCCCCTGAAGCTCAGCGTCGGCCCGAGGTGGTTGCCTTCTGCTGTGTGGTTGTAGACCACGTCGAGGATCACCTCGATGCCAGCGGCGTGCATCGCCTTGACCATCGACTTGAACTCCTGCACCTGGTTGCCCATGGTGCTCACGTCACCGCCCGTGGCGGCGTAGTCGGCGTGCGGGGCCAGGAACGCGAGGGTGTTGTAGCCCCAGTAGTTGCGCAGGCCCTGGTCGAGCAGGGTGCTGTCCTGGATGAACTGGTGCACGGGCATCAGCTCGATGGCGGTCACTCCGAGCCGGGTTAGGTGCGAGGTGATCGCAGGATGCGCCAGGCCGGCGTACGTCCCACGGAGCTCCTCGGGTACGTCGGGGTGCAGCTGGGTCAGGCCCTTGACGTGTGCCTCGTAGATGACCGACTCGTTGTAGGGGATCGCCGGCGCGCGATCACCCTCCCAGTCGAAGAACGGGTTGATCACGACGCCGTGGGTCATGTGGCCCGCGGAGTCCTCGTCGTTGCGGGAGTCAGGGTCGCCGAAGGTGTAGCCGAACAGGGACTGGTCCCAGTCGATCTCCCCGGCGGTGGCCTTGGCGTAGGGGTCGAGAAGCAGCTTGTTGGGGTTGCAGCGCACGCCCGCCTCGGGGTCCCAGGCGCCGTGCACGCGGTAGCCGTAGCGCTGGCCGGGCTGGGCCGAGGGCAGGTAGCAGTGCCAGACGTAGGCGTCGACCTCGGTGAGCTCGACCCGGGTCTCCTTCAGCTCGCCGTTCGAGCCGACCTCGAACAGGCACAGCTCGACGCGCTCGGCGACCTCGCTGAAGAGCGCGAAGTTGGTGCCGGTTCCGTCGAACGTGGCGCCGAGCGGGTAAGCCTTGCCGGGCCAGATCTCCACAGGTGTCTCCTCGTGATGCGGGTCGTTGTAACGATCAAACTACCGAGCCCATGGGGTTGGGCCCAAGTCGGTGTACCCCCCTTGCGACCGGATATGTGTCACACCTCGCTGCCGGCAAGTGGTCCTGGGAACCTACGATGGCATCCATGAAGCGCACCCTCTTCGACGACGACCACGACGCCTTCCGCGCCTCCGTTCGCGGCTTCCTCGAGCGGGAGGTGGTCCCGGACTGGGAGAAGTACATCGAGGCCAAGCAGTTCCCGCGCGAGATGTGGAAGGCCTTCGGCGAGCAGGGCCTGCTCGGGCTGGAGATTCCCGAGCAGTACGGCGGCTCCGAGGCGGGTGACTTCCGTTACAACGCGGTCCTGGGCGAGGAGCTCGGCCGGGTCTCGATGGCACTCGGCTCCTGCCATGGGATCCACGCCGACATCGTGGCGCCGTACCTGGTCGAGCTGACCACCGAGGAGCAGCGCGAACGCTGGCTGCCCGGATTCGTCAGCGGCGACATCCTGTGCGCGATCGGGATGACCGAGCCGTCCGGTGGCTCCGACCTCGCGGCGCTGAAGTCGACCGCGGTCCGCGACGGCGACGACTGGATCCTCAACGGCTCCAAGACGTTCATCACCAACGGCTACTCCGCCGACCTCGTGGTCGTCGCGGCGCGCACCTCGCCCGAGAAGAAGGCCAAGGGGATCTCGCTGTTCGCCGTCGAGGCCGGCATGGAGGGCTTCAGTCGGGGCCGCAAGCTGGACAAGGTGGGTCAGGACGAGTCCGACACCGCCGAGCTCTTCTTCGAGAACGTCCGGATCCCCGGCAACAACCTGATCGGCGAGCTCGACCTGGGTTTCATCCACATGATGAACTGGCTGCCGCAGGAGCGACTCTCCAATGCCGTTGGCAACCTCGCACAGGCGGCGCAGATCCTCGAGGAGACGCTGGTCTACATCAAGGAGCGCAAGGCCTTCGGGCAGGCGATCGGGTCCTTCCAGTACAACAAGTTCCTCGCCGCCGAGCTGGTCACCAAGGTCGAGGTCACCCAGGCCTTCGTCGACCAGGCCGTGCTCGCGCACACCGAGGGCAAGCTCACCGCCGTCGATGCGGCCAAGGTCAAGTGGTGGACCGCCGACATCCAGAACGAGGTGCTCGACGCCTGCGTCCAGCTCTACGGCGGCTACGGCTACATGAACGAGTACCGCGTCGCCCGCGCCTGGCGCGACGCCCGGGTCTCGAAGATCTGGGCCGGCTCCAACGAGATCATGAAGGAGCTCATCGGCCGCGACCTCGGCCTGTAGCCCCGCGAGCGGGCAGTCCTGTCCGTCCGTAGCACGCCGACCGGGCACTCCCGTCCGTCCGTGGGACGCCGAGCGGGCAGTTGAGCAGAACGCGCTCTGCGCAAGTGCCCGCTCGGCGTACTCCAGGCAGACGCAAGTGCCCGCTCGGCGTACCTCAGGATCGGCCGCGCTGGTAGCGGTCCAGCGCCACCTGGCGCTCGGCAGCGTGCTCGACGATCCGCTTCGGGTAGCCGTGGGCATAACCGTCCTCGGCGTCCCACGGCTCGTGCGCAGCCTTGCCGGTGAGGTGGGCGAGCTCGGGCACCCAGCGGCGCACGTAGTCCCCGGAAGCGTCGAACTTGAGTCCCTGGGTGACCGGGTTGAACACCCGGAAGTAGGGCGAGGCGTCGGTCCCGGTGCCCGCGACCCACTGCCACCCGTGGTTGTTCGAGGCCAGGTCGCCGTCAACGAGGTGGTCCAGGAAGTGCCGGGCGCCGACGGGCCACCACACGTGCAGGTCCTTGGTCAAGAAGCTGGCCGTGATCATCCGGACCCGGTTGTGCATCCAGCCCTCGGCGAGCAGCTGGCGCATCCCGGCGTCGACGATCGGGAAGCCGGTGGTGCCCGAGCGCCAGGCCTCGAGCGCGTCCTCGTGGTCGTCGTAGGTCAGGCCGGGGACGGGCCGCAGGTCCTCCCACGCAGACTTCGGGTTGTGGTGCAGGACGTCGGCGTAGAAGTCGCGCCAGGCCAGCTCGGACTCGAAGGTCCGCGCCCCCTGCGTGCGGTTGCTCGAGGTCTCGGCGAGCACCTGGCGGGGGTGGATCACCCCGAGCTTGAGGTACGCCGAGAGCCGCGAGGTGCGATCCGCCGCGGGATCGTTGCGCGCCTCGGCGTACTCGTCGAGATCGCGATCTAGGAACGACGAGAGTCGTCGCCGCGCCGCGTCCTCGCCGGCCGTGGGCATCCCGTCCGGGGCCTGGGACAGTGCCTCGTCCAACATGGCGGCGACCCGCTCGTCATCGGCCACTTCCAGCCACTGCACGCCACGCGGTGCGGGCGCCGGGTCGTCCCAGCCGTGAGTCCGCCAGGCCTTGTTGAACGGCGTGAACACCTTGTAGGGCGCTCCGGATCCGTTTCGAACCACCCCCGGCATCACGGCGTACGGCGTACCGGTGGCAACTCCTCGCACACCGTCGGGAAGCGCGTCCACGACCGCAACGTCGCGAGCCCGGCCGTAGGGAGCGAAATCGTTGCTGACGTGCACCGCGCCTGCGCCCACGTCGTCGGCCAGCCGCGGAACGACCGACTCGGGCGAGCCAAGCCGCACGCACAGCCGGCCGTCGATCGAGGCGTCGAGGGCCCGTAGCGAGGCTGCCAACCACGCGCGACGGGCCGGACCCGCCGTACGCCACAGCGCGGGGTCCAGGCAGAACAGTCCGAGTACCGGCCCGTCGGCTGCCGCGGCACGAAGGGCCGGGTTGTCGCGCAGCCGCAGGTCACGTCGGAACCACATGATCGAGGTCATTGCCCGACCCTACGAGACCGGGCACAGGGGGGTCGGTGGTGATTGTGACCCCTCCCACTCCGAGGTCGCGGCCCTTCGGTGGGGCTTGTCCGACGGCTACTGTCGAGCCCATGCGCCGCCTCGGAACCCAGCTTCGCTCCAGCCTGTGGGAGATGACGCCGCGCGATCACCACCAGAGCGATGAGGAGTTCCGTCGCCGACAGGTAGTCAGCGCCTTCGTCGTGATCGTGGGTGCAGTCGTCCTGGGCTTCTCGCTGCGCATCGAGCCCGGCAGCGTGCTGTTCTACTACGCGACGGCGCTGCTTGCCTCCGTCTGGGCCGTGGGGGCCTTCGCCTCGGGACCGCTTCACCTCGGCCGGATCGGCAACCCCGCGGACCCGGACCGCACGGCCCCACGACCGGTGCTGCAGCCCCTTCTGCTCGGTGCCGCGCTTGCGATCGTCTTCGTCCTGGGAGCTTTGGTGGTGCGGGAGATCCCGTGGCTGGCCGACCAGGTGCGGACGGTGCTTCGGCTCGCCCAGCAGGGCAATGGCGTGCTCCTGCTCCTGGTGACGATGGTCAACGGGGTCGCAGAGGAGCTGTTCTTCCGAGGCGCGATGTACGCCGCCATCCGCAAGCACCAGGTCCTGGTGACCACGGTCGCCTACACGCTGGCCACGTTGGCGACGGGCAACGTGATGCTCGCGTTCGCTGCGGTCGTCCTCGGCGTCATCGTCGGTCTGCAGCGGCGAGCCACGGGGGGGATCCTCGCGCCGATCCTGACCCACCTGGTCTGGTCGGTCACCATGCTCTACGTGCTGCCGGCCATCCTGCTCTGAGCTGCGCTCAGTCCTCGTCGCGCTCCTCCAGCGCCCGGCGTACCGCCTCGACGTAGGTCAGCGGCTCGCCCGGCACGATCTCGCGGATCGACTGTTCGCTGACCACCACCTCGGTGCCCATCGAGTCGATCAGGTTGCGGCCGGTGATGACGTCGACGTCGGTGACCAGCGCCAGCCAGCGTGAGGAGAGCCCCGGGGTGAGCACCGGCACCTGGATGATCGGGACCCGTCGACCTCGACCCGCCTCGGCGACCATCTGCAGCATGTCGATGTAGGTCAACTGGTCGGGCCCGCCGATCTCGAAGGTGCGGTCGTAGGCCGCCTCCTCGCCACCCACCCCGACCAGGTAGCGCACCACGTCGTCGATCGCGACCGGCTGGGTCTTCGTCGCGGCCCACTTGGGCACCACCATCGCCGGCAGGTTCTTGACCAGCTGCCTGGTGATCTCCCAGGAGATGCCGCCGTGGCCGACCACGATCGCCGCTCGCAACACGGTGACGGGGACGCCGTCCACCTTCAGCAACGACTCCACCTCGCGCCGTGAGCGCAGGTGCGCAGAGAGATCCTCGTCGGCGCCGAGGCCCCCGAGGTAGACGATCTGTCGTACGCCGTTGGCCGCAGCCGCCTTGCTGAAGGCCCGGGCGGCCTCGGCGTCCTTGCGCTCGAAGTCCGGGTCGTCCAAGGAGTGCACCAGGTAGTAGGCGACGTCGACACCCTCCATCACCTTCATCAGGGAGTCCGGATCGTGCACGTCACCCCCGATCCCCTCACCGGGGCCGGTGTAGTCGTTCGGTCGCCTGGTCATGGCCAGGACGTCGTGGCCCTGCTCGAGCAGGGCGGGGACGAGACGGCGGCCGATGAAGCCGGTGGCGCCGGTGACGAGGATGCGGCTCATGGCGCAACTCTAGGACCTACCTGGTGCTGAGCCGGATCGCCGAGTCGGACCCCGTGCCCGTCGGCTGAGAAGGAAACCGCCGGGAAACATCGCCCGACTAGGGTCAGCACCATGTCCTACCTGCTGCGGGTCGCGCTGCCCGACGTACCCGGTTCGCTGGGTCGCCTGGCCTCCGCCATCGGTATGGCGGGAGGCAACATCGACGCGATCGAGATCGTGGAGCGCACCCACGACGGGCGTGCGATCGACGATGTCTTCCTCAACGCCGAGGCCGGCATCATGCCGGACAGCATCATCTCGGCCTGCACGTCGCTGCCGGACGTGGAGGTGCTCTGGATCTCGCGGTACGCCGCTGGCACCAACATCACCAGGGACCTCGAGGTGGTCGAGGCGATGACCTCCGACCCCGATGCCGCCTGGAACACCCTGGTGGACCTGGTGCCGGCCACTTTCATCGTCGACTGGGCCGCACGGGTGCGTCGCGAGGGTCAGGGCGCCAAGGTGCTGCACGGCTCGTCGGCAGCACCGGAGGAGATCCCCGAGGACTTGACCTGGCCTGCAGACGTCGAGCGCGGGCGCCGCCTGGTGATGCCAGAGCGGCTCTCCGAGCTCCTGGTCGCAGGCTGCGCACTCGGGCCGGACGAGATGGTCGTCATCGGCCGGCGGGGCGGACCCGAGATCCTGGACTCCGAGCTGGCTCGGCTCTCCCACCTCGCCGCCCTTGCGGCCACCATCGCTCGCTGAGCCGCCTTCAGTCGATCGGCGTGAGCTTGAAGACCGGGATCTCGCGATCGGTCTTCTCCTGGTAGGAGGCGTAGGTCTTCCAGGTGTCGACGGCGAGCTTCCACAGGTCGGCGCGTTCCTCGCCCTGCACGACCTCGGCTCGGTAGGACTTCAGCACCGGACCGTCCTGGAGGTCGACCTCTGGATGGGCGACGAAGTTGAAGTACCACTCAGGATGGTCCTCGGCGCCGCCCTTGGAAGCGATCGCGACGTAGATCCCCTCGCGCTCGACGCGCATCACCGGGTTCTTGCGCAGGTTGCCTGACTTCGCGCCGCGCGAGGTGATCACCACGATCACGTCGTCGCTCCCGCGCAGGGTGTTGGCTTCGGCGCCGTCGGTGGCCTCGAACTGGGCGACCTGGTCGCGCACCCACTGGGCCTTGCTGGGGACGTACTCACCTTGAAGGGTCATGGCCTCCAGAAGACCACGCCGACCCGCGAGATTCCAGACCCCCGGCACGGATAGCCTCGCGACCATGAGTGCGATCAACGGTGTCAGCGAGATCTTCGACCCCTCCGACTGGGACGCGGTCCCCGGCTTCGAGGATCTCACCGATCTCACCTACCACCGGGCCCGGAAGTCGAGCGGCGCCCACGGCACGGTCAGGATCGCCTTCGACCGCCCCGACGTCCTCAACGCGTTTCGCCCGCACACGGTCGACGAGCTGCTCCGGGTGCTCGAGCACGCGCGTACGACGAGCGACGTCGGCTGTGTCCTGCTGACCGGCAACGGGCCCAGCGAGAAGAACGGCAAGTGGGCCTTCTGCACCGGCGGTGACCAGCGGATCCGTGGACGCACGGGCTACCAGTACGAGGACGGGACCGGAGGTGACCGGCAAGACAGCCGGTCACCGGGGGAGCGGGCACGTCTGGGAAGGTTGCACATCTTGGAGTGCCAGCGGTTGATCCGCTTCATGCCCAAGATCGTGATCTGCCTGGTCAACGGGTGGGCGGCCGGTGGTGGCCACTCGTTGCACGTCGTGTGCGACCTGACCATCGCCAGCGCCGAGCACGGCCGCTTCAAGCAGACCGACGCCGATGTCGGCAGCTTCGACGGTGGCTTCGGCTCGGCGTACCTCGCCCGCCAGGTGGGCCAGAAGTTCGCCCGCGAGATCTTCTTCCTGGGCGACGAGTACTCCGCCGAGGAGGCCCAGCGGATGGGCGCCGTCAACAAGGTGGTGCCACACGCCGAGCTGGAGAAGGTCGCACTGGAGTGGGGGGCGAAGATCAACGCGAAGAGCCCCACCGCCCAGCGGATGCTGAAGTACTCCTTCAACCTGATCGACGACGGGCTGGTGGGCCAGCAGCTCTTCGCCGGGGAGACCACGCGGCTGGCCTACATGACCGACGAGGCGCAGGAGGGCCGCGACCAGTTCCTGGAGAAGCGCGAGCCGGACTGGTCGCCGTACCCCTGGTACTACTGAGCAGCGCACCTGACGATCGCCGAGGAGGAGCGAGATGCCGAGAGCAAAGAGCCGTAAAGGCACTCGGCCCGCTTCCCGGGTCAGCTGAGCGATCCCAAGCGCCGGCGCAGATCGCCGCGTGCATCGCTCGGCTCGTGGTCGGCGTACGGGCTGCCGGGACACAGGTCGTAGCTGTCGCCGGGGGCAGGGTCGAGCCAACCGATGCCGGCCACCTTGACGATCTCCTGGTCGCAGTATCGGCAGTGGGCATGTGGAAGGGCCTTGCCGTCGATGCCGCGAGTGATCGGGTTCACGCTCTTGACGATGCCGCTGGTGAAGCCGCCCTGGCAGGGTCTGCTGAATTGACCTTCGGGGTCGAAGGTCCCGGGCAACCCGAGAAGATTCTGAGGACGTAGTCGCCTCACGCGCCCGTCGAACGATCAGTTCGCGCGCACACTCGCGGTGCCCACGCTTGGATGACTGCCTGTCGGGGCGAACTGATCGTCCGACGGGTTCGAGACGACCTGTTCCTCAACCACCCGACCCCGGCGGCACCGGTCTTCCTTGCTCGGCAACCACTCGTGGGACAGGGTCGAGGACATGGATGCCCCTGACTACACCGGCCTGCGCGCGATGTTCCTCAACTGCACCTTGAAGAAGTCGCCGGACAAGAGCCACACCGAAGGACTCGTCGACGCAAGCGCCGCCCTGATGCGCAAGGCGGGGGTCGAGGTCGAGGTGCTGCGACCCATCGACCACGACATCGCGATCGGCGTCTACCCCGACATGACCGAGCACGGCTGG
>JBDSBU010000052.1:0-5999 GCA_039921445.1 Marmoricola sp.
GCAGTTCGCGCTGGCCCCTGCGCTGCGCACCCGGCTGCTCGGCACCGGCCTGGCAGCGATCGGCGTGGTCACCGCGGTCGTCGTGATCGCAGGCTCGCTGCTCGGGGACGGTTCGCTGGTCTCCGGACCGCTGGTCTCGGGCATGGTGGTGCTGGCCGCGTTGATGGTGCTCACGCTCGGGCTGCTGCTCGGTCTGCGCCATTGGGTGGTGCGACTCGACGACCTCGGCTACCGGGTGCGCGCGCTCCGCTCCGCAGAGGTGAAGAACGCGCGCTGGACCGACGTACTGGACCTGCAGACGAGCACCGTCGGCGGCGCACGCTGCGTGGTCCTGCGCCTGCGCAGCGGTCGTACGACGACCATCCCGGTCGACGTCCTCGAGGGCAGTGCGGAGGCCTTCACCAAGGCGCTCAGCACCCACCTGGATCGCGGTCACGGCTATCGCCGGCTGAGCTGACCTCCCGACCCGAGGTGAGCCGGATTTTCCGGCAGCGCCGGGCATGGGTAACCTGTGCTCTGCTCGACGGGGAGGTGTCGCCTAGTCCGGTTTATGGCGCCCGCCTGCTAAGCGGGTTGAGGGTAATGCCCTCTCGCGGGTTCAAATCCCGCCACCTCCGCAGGGCGAACCGCCCCGGATCCCTCGTTGGGTCCGGGGCGGATTCAGTTCCGGACTACTCCGCAGAAGTTGCATGAAGATGCAATGCAGACTCCTGCGCCCCTCGGCACTGTTTCCGGGCATCGTCTCGGGGCACCCTGAACTTGCCCCCGACGAAAAGGAACACGATGAAGTTCTCTCGCCTTGCCCAGGCCGTCTCCGCAGCCCTCCTCACTGCCGCCGTGCTCGCCACCGGTGCGACCACGTCAGTCGCCAATGCCGGTGTCGTTCCGACCACCGGCGGCGTCACGACCCACGACACCGGCTGGGGCTGAGCCCCAGCCCCTCTGCGGAAGCTGCGGTCGGGATCTCGGGCCCTGATCGCAATTTCCTTCCGCTTGACCAGCCTGGGCAGCTGGTCATCCCTGTTCGGCGCTCGACTCCGTCCCCCCGTCGGAGTCGGGCGCCGAACTCATGTCCGCGTCCCGTAGGCCCATGGCATAGCCGAGCTGGAACCTCGTCTCGACGTCGTACTCAACCTTGAGCGCAGCGACATAGCTCGCGTAGGTCCGGGTGCTGACCCCCACGCGCTTGGCGCTGGCCGGGTCGCTGTGACCCTCACTGAGCATCCGCACCGTCAGCTGGCGCACCTCGCTGGCGATGTCGCTGTCGGCGACCTCACCGCGGTCCTCATACTCCGTGGCCCGCTCCCAGGAGCGGTCGAACAGATCGGTCAGGTAGGAGATCAGGCTGGGGTCGTAGATCGCGACGGCGACGTCTGCGGACTCTCCCGGGATCAGCGCCAGCCGTCGGTCGACCACGATCAGCCGGTTGAAGAACTCATCGAGGGTGCGGACGTAGCCGCCGTGCTCGATGATCCTGGCGACGTGCTCGCGGGTGGCCTTGCTGCGCCTCGCGGTGTGTTGGTAGAGCGTGCGCATGTGTACGCCGCGCTCCAGCGCACGGATGTCACGGTCGACGGCCTGCTCGAGCACCACCGCCTTGCGGGCGCCGAGCGGCTGCGCGGTGAGCAGCTCGCTGCGGGCGTCGTCGACGGCTGCCTCGAGGAAGCGGTTGATGTTGGCCAGCCCACGGATCTCCGAGAGCGGCTCGCGTTCGGGGGCCGTACGCCGGTAGGCCTGGGCCAGCGAGCCGAAGGTATCGGCCCACGCGGCCGACTCGTTGAGCAGCTCGAGCACCTGGCGCCCCATCGGCGCCACCACGCCGGCCTGGACTGCCGTCGGGTCCATCGCGACGTGGCCACCGAGGCTGGTGTCCTCGCGCAGCAGGCCCAGATCGATCAGCAGCAGCACCGAGGAGTGCTGGGGATGGTCGGGGGCCATGCGGGGGTCGGCGGCCGCCAGCAGGCCGCTGGAGACCACCTCGCGGAAGATCTCGCCAGCCGGTCCGTCCAACAGCTCGCGGCTCTGGGATCCGCGGTCGGTGGTCATGGGGGCCATCCTGCCCACAAAGCCAACCGGCCCACACCCCGAGGGGGTGTGGGCCAGGCTGATCGGGCTTGTTCGGGCTGATCCCTTGGTGGGCTCAGACGCCGAGGCGGGCCTTGAGCCCGTCGAGCTCGGTCCAGAGCACGGCAGGCAGGTCGTCGCCGAACTTCTCGAACCACTCGGTGATCTGCGGGATCTCGGCCTTCCACTCCTCGACATCGACCTCGAGGGCCTTGGCGAGGGCATCCTCGGTCACGTCGAGGCCGTCGATGTCGAGGGCACCCGGCGCCGGCACGTGGCCGATCGGGGTCTCGACCGCTGCGGCCTGGCCCTCGATGCGCTCGATGACCCACTTGAGCACGCGGCTGTTCTCGCCGAACCCGGGCCACAGGAAGCCGCCGTCCTCGTCGCGACGGAACCAGTTGACGTAGAAGATCTTGGGCATCTTCGAGGCGTCGTTGTCCTTGCCCATGTTGACCCAGTGGCTGAAGTAGTCACCGGCGTTGTAGCCGATGAAGGGCAGCATCGCCATCGGGTCGCGGCGGACCACGCCGACGGCGCCGGTGGCGGCCGCGGTGGTCTCGCTCGAGAGCGTGGCGCCCATGAAGGTGCCGTGGACCCAGTCGCGAGCCTCGGTCACGAGCGGGATCGTGGTCTTGCGACGACCGCCGAAGAGGATGGCGTCGATCGGGACACCGCGCGGGTCGTCGTACTCCGCAGCGAGCATGTCGCACTGCTTGATCGGGGTGCAGTAGCGGCTGTTGGGGTGGCTGGAGAGCTCCTCGGACTCGGGGGTCCAGGGCTCGCCCTTCCACGAGGTGGCGTGGGCCGGCGGGTTCTCCAGACCCTCCCACCAGACGTCGTTGTCCGCGGTCAGCGCGACGTTGGTGAAGACCGAGTTGCCCTTGTTGATGGTCTTCATCGCGTTGGGGTTGGTGTCCTGGTTGGTGCCGGGGGCCACGCCGAAGAAGCCGTACTCCGGGTTGACGGCCCACAGCCGACCGTCGTCGCCGATCCGCATCCAGGCGATGTCGTCGCCGATCGCCTCGACCTTCCAGCCCGGGATGGTCGGCTCGAGCATGGCGAGGTTGGTCTTGCCGCAGGCGCTGGGGAACGCGGCAGCGACGTACTTCGTGACGCCCTGGGGGCTGGTGAGCTTGAGGATCAGCATGTGCTCGGCCATCCAGCCGCCGTCACGTGCCATCACGCTGGCGATCCGCAGGGCGTAGCACTTCTTGCCGAGCAGGGCGTTGCCGCCGTAGCCGGAGCCGAAGGACCAGATCGTGCGCTCCTCGGGGAACTGCACGATGTACTTGGTGTCGTTGCAGGGCCACTTGACGTCGGCCTGGCCCTCTTCGAGCGGCATCCCGACCGAGTGCAGGGCGGGAACGAACTCGGCGTTGAGCTCGGTCATCTTGTCCAGGACGTTGCTTCCCATGCGGGCCATCACGCGCATGCTCGCGGTGACGTAGGCCGAGTCGGTGACCTCGATGCCGAACATCGGCTTCTCGGCCTCGAGGTGGCCCATCACGAACGGGATGACGTACATCGTGCGGCCCTTCATGCAGCCCGCGTAGAGCTTGCGCATCAGGGCCTTCATCTCCGAAGGCTCCATCCAGTTGTTGGTGGGCCCGCAGTCCTTCTCGTCGACCGAGCAGATGTAGGTGCGGTCCTCGACGCGCGCCACGTCGGTGGGGTCGGAGGCCGCGTGGAAGGAGTTCGGCTTCTTCGCGTCGTCGAGACGGGTGAAGGTGCCGGAGGCGACCAGCGCGTCGGTCAGCTCGACCCACTCCTCGTCGGACCCGGTGCACCAGTAGACCCGGTCCGGGGTGGTGAGCGCTGCGACCTCGTTGACGAAGGCCAGGATGCCTTCGTGGGTGGTCGGCGCGTCCGCGGTGATGGTGGAAGTGTTCGACGTGTCGGCAGTCATGCCTGTTCCCTCTCGAGCATTTTCGCGACCTGCCCGGAAGGGGGCGGCCGGCCGTCGAGCGCATCGACGGTGGGTGTCCTTGAGTTCTGCAGTCCCCGGGCGAGCGCCGTTGCTTAGCCCGAAGTGGTCCCTCAAGTTACGCCGCAAATCGACCATGGTGTAACCGAGGTTGGCTGCGAACTTACTGGCGTACGGCGATTGCGCCTATTGGATCGATCCACTCGTGCCATAGGGGTGCTGGGATGTGCTCAGGCTCACTTTCCAGCTCCCGCTGGCCGGAACCTCGCCAACCCCAACCGCCCGCCGATTTCGGCCCTACGCCCCACGTCGGCTAACATTGCGCAGTCCTCACGGACGGGCGCCTGTAGCTCAACGGATAGAGCATCTGACTACGGATCAGAAGGTTTGGGGTTCGAATCCCTACAGGCGCGCAGGGCATGAAGCCGCAGGTTCACTTCGCTGATCTGCGGTTTCGTCGTTTCCGGATTGTGCGCATCCTCAGCAGCCACCGAGCGACCCTGCATCTGCGGCAATCGTCGGTTCGTCGCCGTGCTCCCGGATCTCTCGTCTCGGAGCATGGCCTACCTCGTCGCGAGGAGACCTACGTCGGCACGACAGCCCCCGGCCTACCCGCCGACCTGGCCGTCATGTCGAGCTGCTTGGTCAGGGGCTTGGGTCAGGAAGGAAACGGGCCGGCTCTCAGCAGCGCCCCCGGAAGCCGTTTGCCCAGGCGCTCCTCGAGCCACTCCACGGCCTCGGCAAGAACCTCTGCCTGCAGACCGGTCCTGACACCCATCCGGTCGAAAAGATAGACGAGGTCCTCGGTCGCCACGTTGCCAGTGGCGTTGGGCGCAAAGGGACAGCCGCCGGCGCCACCGATGCTGGCGTCGAGGACGCGTACGCCGGCCGCGACGGCAGCCACCGCGTTGGCCACTCCGGTGTGCCTGGTGTCATGCAGGTGCAGCCGCAGCGGAATCTCTGGTCCCGCCACCTCAGCCGCAAGGGCCAGCCGGGCAGTGATCTCTGCCGGCACCGCCACCCCTATCGTGTCAGCGAGCGCGAGCTCGTCCGGGCCGGCCGCCACGACCTGCGCCACCACCTCGCGGAGTCGCTCGGTAGGCACCTCACCCTCGAACGGACACCCGAACGCGGCTCCGATGGTGACCGTCGTGCCCACCCCGGCAGCCCGCCCCGCAGCCACCAGCACGGCAGCCAGGTCACAGGCCTTGCGCGTAGTCATGGCCTGGTTGCGCTCGCAGAAAGTGTCGGTGGCCACCACCACCACATTGATCTCGTCGACGCCTGCAGCCAGCGCTCGTTCCAGTCCACGCTCGTTCATCACCAGGCCGGCGTACCGCACATCGTGGCTCCGCGGGACACCCGACATCACGGCCTCGGCGTCGGCCATCTGCGGCACCTTGCCCGGGTGGACGAAGCTGGTGACCTCGATCCGACGCGCGCCCGCACGGATGGCTCGTTCCACGAGCTCGATCTTGTCCTCGGTCGAGATCAGCATGTCCTCGTTCTGGAGCCCGTCTCGGGGAGACACCTCGCAGATCTCGACGCTCGGCATCAGTTCCCACCCCCGAGCACGCTCAGAGCAGTGGCTTCGTCGACGACCTCGGCGTACTTCGCCTGCAGGTCGTAGAGGTTGGCTTCGTGAGGTCCGCTGTCACGGTCACCGACAGCGTCACGTACGACGAACGGCACGAACCCGTGCTGGATGGCATCCACAGCGGTGGCGCGCACACAGCCACTCGTGCTGACCCCGACCACGATCACGGTGTCGGCACCCGCGGCCTGCAGGGTCGAGGCCAACGTGGTGCCGAAGAAGGCACTGGCGTACTGCTTGACGATCACGAGCTCCTCCGGCTTCGGCGCCACTTCGGCCATCAGCTGACTCATCGGACCACCGCCGATCAGCAACCGCAGAGCGCTGACCTTGCGGAGAAAGACACCGCCGTCGGCCCCGTCCGGACCGAACTCGACCCGCGTGTGAATGACCGGGACCTCGAGCTCACGGGCG
>JBDSBU010000053.1:0-10983 GCA_039921445.1 Marmoricola sp.
ATAGAGTTACGGCGGCCATAGCGAAAGGGAAATACCCGGCTCCATTCCGAACCCGGAAGTCAAGCCTTTCAGCGCCGATGGTACTGCAACCGGGAGGTTGTGGGAGAGTAGGACGTCGCCGGACATAATTTAGCTAAGGGCCGCCCCCTTGTGGGGCGGCCCTTAGTCTTTTCCCCAGCGTGATCGACCGACCACGTGTTTTTGTAGCGTAGGAGTGCCCCGTGCCCGAAGATCGCCAGCCCCGTAAACCTCGCACCGGCAGCCGGCCTGCGGGCTCAGGGGGAGGGCGACCATCGAGTGGGCGTTCCGCCGAAGGTCGCAGCAGCCAAGGTGGCCGCTCCCAGGGTGGTCGTCCCAGTGGTGGGCGTGATGGCGACAAGCGGGAGTTCAGCAGGCCGCGCCGCGAGGACCGGGCGCCGCGAACCGATGAGGAGCGCACCGAGAGCCAGGCTCGTTACGACGGTCCGCCGATCCCCGAGGAGATCACCGGCAAGGAACTCGAGCGCTCTGTCGTCGCCCAGCTTCAGTCGCTTCCCGACAAGCTCGCGCTGCGGGTGGCACGCCACCTTGTCGCCGCCGGGCTCGTGATCGAGACCGAGCCGCGAACGGCGTACGAGCACACGCTCGCGGCGCGTGCCCGAGCCAGCCGGCTGGCTGTCGTGCGTGAAGCAGTCGGTGAGGCCGCTTATGCAGCAGGGGAGTACACCGAGGCCCTGGCGGAGCTTCGAGCCGCCAAGCGGATGAACGGTGCACAGGACTACGTGGCGATGATGGCCGACTGCGAGCGCGCCCTCGGGCGGCCGGACCGGGCACTGGCGGCCATCCGCAACGTCCCGAAGGAGAAGCTCTCGCACGCCCTGTTGGCCGAGCTCACCATCGTCGAGGCCGGCGCTCGTCGTGACCGCGGCGAGATTGATGCTGCGCTGCGGACCCTCGAGACATCCCACATCAACTCCAAGTCGCGCGAACCGTGGGTGGCGCGGTTGCGCTACGCCTATGCGGACACGCTCCTCGAGGCCGGTCGTCCCCAGGACGCGCTCACGTGGTTCCACCGCACCGAGGCGGTCGACGTCACCGAGAGCACCGACGCCGGCGCACGCGCTGCTGCGCTGGAGAAGTCGCTGGAGCCAGGGCGCTGACCGTGCTCCGCAGCTGTGCAGGAGCCCTGAGCTCTGTCTATGACCTGGCGGTGCTCGACCTGGACGGCGTGGTCTACGTGGGCGCTGCCGCAGTCGAGGGCGCACCAGAGGCGCTCAACCGGGCTCAGTCCGACGGCATGCACCTGGCGTTCGTGACCAACAATGCGGCCCGGCCACCCCGTGTGGTGGGGGCGCATCTTCGCTCGTTGGGGGTCGAGGCCGACGATTCAGACGTCGTGACGAGCGCGCAGGCAGCGGCCCGGGTGCTGAGCAACCTGCTTCCTGGCGGCAGCACGGTGTTCGCGCTCGGTGCGGCCGGACTGTTCGAGGCCTTGAGCGAGCGCGACCTCGTGCCCGTCACGGAACGATCTGCCGAGGTCACAGCAGTGGTTCAGGGTTACGGCCCGGACGTGACCTGGAAGCAGGTGATGCAGGCAGCAGTTCTCGTGGGCGAGGGGCTGCCCTGGGTCGCGACGAACACCGACCTGACGATCCCGACCGCTGATGGGGAAGCGCCCGGCAATGGCGCCCTGGTCGCACTGGTGGCGCGGTTTGCGGGCAGGGAGCCCCAGGTCGCGGGGAAGCCGGCGTCACCGTTGTTCGAGGAGACGCTCGCGCGGGTCGGCGGTTCGCGTCCACTGGTGGTCGGCGACCGGCTCGACACCGACATCGAGGGCGCCAACACGATGGGCTGGGACAGCCTGCTGGTGCTGACCGGTGTGACCGGGCTTGCCGAGATCGTGACCGCGCAGCCGGCGCACCGGCCGACGTACGTGGGTCCGGATCTCTCGGTACTGGCCCAGGAGCAGCCCGTCCCGGACGTCTCGGGTGGGGAGGTCGTGCTGGGCGGCTGGGTCGGACGGGTGATCGACGGGGCCTTGGTGATCGAGGGCGAAGGTGGCACGGGGGACTGGTGGCGGGTGGCTGCTGTGACCGCCTGGCGTCACCTCGACGAGACCGGGTCGCCTGTCGCGACCGATGGGGTCAGTGCGCCCGAGTAGCCTGTGCGCATGAGCGAGATCCCTGAGGAGCCCATGGACGGTGTGCGCACCGGCCATCAGGTGGTCGACGGGGTCGTGGACTCCCTGGCTGGGCTCGACGAGCGACCGGTGGGGGAGCACGTCGCGGTCTTCGAGCAGGCACACGACTCGCTTCGCCGGGCCCTGAACGAGGCCGGCACCGCCACGCCTGGGACTCGGAGCTGAACCGTGCCACCACGGCGACTTCGGCTCGACGCCGAGCTGGTCCGGCGCGGGCTGGCGCGTTCGCGTGAGCACGCCAGCGATCTGATCGCTGCAGGCAGGGTGCGGGTCAACAAGTCGGTGGCGACCAAGCCGGCCACGGGCGTGACCACGGATGCCGACCTGGTCGTGCGCGCAGATCCGCAAGGCGAGGACTACGCGAGTCGGGGTGGGCACAAGCTGGCCGGCGCGCTGGAGGCCTTCACCCCGCTCGGGCTCTCGGTGAGCGGCCGACGCTGCCTGGACGCAGGCGCCTCCACCGGTGGTTTCACCGACGTGCTGCTGCGCGCAGGTGCACGTGAGGTGGTGGCGGTCGACGTCGGCTACGGACAGCTGGTCTGGGCGCTGCGCAACGACGCCAGGGTGCAGGTCCACGACCGCACCAACGTGCGCGAGATCGACCGGGAGCGGATCGGCGGTGCCGTCGACCTGGTCGTGGGCGACCTGTCCTTCATCTCGCTCAGCGTCGTCCTGGATGCGTTGATCGGCGTCACGGCCGAGGACGGTGACCTCGTCTTGATGGTCAAGCCGCAGTTCGAGGTGGGCAAGGACCGGTTGGGCAAGGGCGGTGTGGTGCGCAACCTCGAGCACCGGGCGGATGCCGTCGAAGCCATCGCCGCCTCGGCGGATGCACGAGGGTGGGGTGCGTGCGCGCTGATTGCCAGCCCCTTGCCCGGCCCGTCCGGGAACGTGGAGTTCTTCTTGTGGCTGCGGCACGGGCCCACGGTCGTCGGGCGCGACCTGATCGATGCCGAGGTGAGCCGGTCGGCAGTGTTGGCGGTGCCGGGTGAGAAGGTGACGAGGTGAGCGAAGACCAGTCAGAGGACGTACGGCGGATCCTGCTGCTCGCCCACACCGGCCGCGAGGAGGCTCGTGACGTCGCCCGAGCCGTAGTGGCCTCGCTGGTCGACCAGGGTCTGGTCGTCCGCCTGCTCGAGGACGAGGCCAAGGAGCTCGAGCTGCCACCGCACGAGCGCGTGGAGTCGGTCCCCTCGGCTCAGGCCGATCCGGGTGCGTGCGAGCTCGCCCTGGTGATCGGGGGAGACGGCACCATCCTTAGGGCCGCCGAGCTGACCCACGGCACGATCACGCCGCTGCTCGGGGTCAACCTCGGTCACGTCGGGTTCCTCGCCGAGGCCGAGAGCGAGGACGTCGAGAACATCATCGAGATGATCGTCAACCGCCGCTACTCCAGCGAGGAGCGGCTGACCCTCGACGTCACGGTCCACCTCGACAAGGAGCTGGTCGCGAGCACCTGGGCGCTCAACGAGGCCAGCGTGGAGAAGGCGGCTCGGCAACGGATGCTCGAGGTGGTCGTCGAGGTCGACGGCCGTCCGTTGAGCCGGTTCGGGTGCGACGGTGTCGTGTGCGCTACACCGACCGGGTCGACGGCGTACAACTTCAGCGCCGGGGGGCCGATCGTCTGGCCAGGTGTCGAGGCCCTGTTGATGGTGCCGATCAGCGCGCACGCGCTCTTCGCTCGTCCGATGGTGGTGGCGCCCACGTCGGTGCTCGCCGTCGAGGTGCTGCCGCGCAACGAGTTCGCCGGAGTGCTGTGGTGCGACGGCCGGCGCACTGTCGACCTGCCTCCGGGTGCGCGCATCGAGGTCCGTCGCGGCCGTACGCCGGTCCGGCTGGTGCGGCTGCACGAGGCCCCGTTCACCGATCGTCTCGTCGCGAAGTTCGGCCTGCCCGTTGACGGTTGGCGTGGGGCCGCAGAGCGTCGGCGTCGCGCAGAGCGGTCACGATGAGGCCCGTGATGTCGAGGAAGCACTCGATGAGCCCGGTGCCCGCGTGATCGAGGAGATCCGGATCCGCTCCCTGGGCGTGATCGAGGAGTCCGTTCTCGAGATCGGTCCGGGCCTGACCGTGATCACCGGCGAGACCGGTGCCGGCAAGACCATGCTGGTGACCGCGCTGGGCCTGCTCCTCGGTGGCCGGGCGGACACCGGGGCCGTCCGGACAGGTGCTCGCGCCGCACGCGTCGAAGGACTCGTGCGCGCTGACGAGGCGCTGCTGGCCGTGGCTGATGAGCTCGGCGCCGAGGTCGAGGACGGAAGGCTGCTGATCGGCCGCCAGGTGTCGGCCGAGGGACGCTCGCGGGCGTTCCTGGGGGGAGCCTCCGTGCCGGCCTCTGCCCTGGCCCGGGTGGGCGACCTGTTGGTCGCGGTCCACGGTCAGTCCGACCAGCACCGGCTCCTGCGCGCCGATGCGCAGCGCGATGCCATCGACGCCTACGCCGGACCCGCACTGCAGGAGCTGATGAAGCGGTTCCGGGAGCTCTTCACCCGGCTGCGCGGCGTCGAGGCGGAGCTCCGTGAGGTGCTCGGGTCGGCTCGCGAGCGCGCTCGCGAGGCAGACGTGCTCCGGCTCGGCCTGGAGGAGATCGAGGCCGTCGACCCTCAGGTCGGTGAGGAGGACGCGCTGGCGACCGAGGAGTCCCGACTCGGCTTCGCTGACACGCTGCGCACGGCTGCCGAGGCTGCCCGTGAGGCGCTCTCCTCCGAGGATGAGACCAAGGATGCGCTGGGAGCGGTCAGTGCCGCCAGACAGGCACTCGAGGGTGTCCGCGCCCACGACCCGGAGGCTGCGGCGCTGGCGGACCGGGTCGCCGAGGTGAGTTACCTGCTCGCCGACGTCGCTGCCGACGTTGCCTCCTACGCGAGTGGGCTCGAGACCGACCCGGCCCGGCTGGCCGCTGTCTCCGACCGTCGAGCGGCCCTGACCGCGCTGACCAGGAAGTACGGCGAGACCGCGAGCGAGGTTCTCGAGTGGTCGCGTGCAGCCGCGGAGCGCCTCGAGGGTCTTGATGGGTCCGAGGAGCGGATCGCCGCGCTGCGAGCCGAGCGTGAGTCGCTGAGGGCGGCGCTCGCCACCGGGGCCGCCCGCATCACCGCCTCTCGGTCGACCGCGGGCGAGCGGCTCTCCGCCACCGTGACCGAGGAGCTGCACTCGCTCTCGATGCCGCACGCACGCTTCAAGGTCCAGCTCTCGCGGCTCGCCGACGACACCGGTCTGGACATCGAGGGCGGCCGCTGGCGCTTCACCCAACACGGTGTCGACGAGGTGGAGCTGCTGCTCGCCGCCAACACCGGTGCCGAACCGCGCCCGCTGGCCAAGGGTGCCTCAGGCGGTGAGCTCTCGCGGGTGATGCTGGCGATCGAGGTGGCGCTGGCCGAGACCCGACCGGTGCCGACGTTCGTCTTTGACGAGGTCGACGCAGGCGTGGGCGGGAAGTCGGCCGTCGAGATCGGTCGCCGTCTGGCCGCGCTCGCCCGGTCCGCCCAGGTGCTGGTCGTTACGCACCTGCCCCAGGTCGCCGCGTTCGCGGACCGCCATGTCGTCGTACGCAAGTCCAGTGACGGAAGCGTGACCACCTCAGGACTGACCACGCTCGACGACGGGGCCCGGGTCCAGGAGCTCTCACGGATGCTGGCGGGACTCGAGGCCTCCGACACGGCGATGGCGCACGCCCAGGAGCTGCTCGACGTGGCCCAGGCTGCACGCGCCATCTGAGCCAATGCGTGGGTCGCGCGCGAGGTCGGCCGAATCGTTGGTAGGGTCGAACCCCGTGGAAGAACGTACGAATTGCCAGTTTCTGCTCCCGTCTCCGGGCGCCACTCGAGTCCCCGGGGAGCTCCCTTGCTAGCAGCGCCGCAGACCAAGCACGTCTTCGTCACCGGAGGGGTCGCCTCCTCCCTCGGCAAGGGCCTGACGGCCTCCAGCCTGGGTCGCCTGCTGCGCTCGCGTGGGCTACGGGTCACCATGCAGAAGCTGGACCCCTACCTCAACGTCGACCCGGGCACGATGAACCCGTTCCAGCACGGAGAGGTCTTCGTCACCAACGACGGCGCCGAGACCGACCTCGACATCGGTCACTACGAGCGGTTCCTCGACACCGACCTGAACCGGATCGCCAACGTGACGACCGGGCAGGTCTACTCGACCGTGATCGCCAAGGAGCGCCGCGGCGACTACCTCGGCGACACCGTGCAGGTGATCCCGCACATCACCAACGAGATCAAGGACCGCGTTCTCGCGATGGGCGGTCCGGAGATCGACGTCGTGATCACGGAGGTCGGGGGCACGGTCGGCGACATCGAGTCGCTGCCCTTCCTCGAGGCCGCTCGCCAGGTCCGCCACGAGATCGGGCGGGAGAACGTGTTCTTCCTGCACGTCTCGCTGGTGCCCTGGATCGGTCCTTCCGGTGAGCTGAAGACCAAGCCCACCCAGCACTCGGTGGCGGCGCTCCGGTCCATCGGCATCCAGCCCGACGCGATCGTGTGTCGCGCCGACCGTGAGATCCCGGTGTCGGTGAAGAAGAAGATCTCGCTGATGTGCGACGTCGACGAGGAGGCCGTGGTCACCGCCGCCGACGCGCCCTCGATCTACGACATCCCCAAGGTCCTGCATCGCGAGGGCCTCGACGCCTACCTCGTACGCCGCCTCAACCTGCCCTTCCGCGACGTCGATTGGACGCTGTGGGACGACCTGCTCAAGCGAGTGCACCACCCGAACGAAGAGGTCACGGTCGCGCTGGTCGGCAAGTACATCGACCTGCCTGACGCCTACCTCTCCGTGGTCGAGGCGCTGCGTGCGGGCGGTTTCGCCCACGAGGCCAAGGTCAACATCGAGTGGGTCCCCTCCGACGACTGCGCGACCCCTGACGGGGCTGCCCGCCGGCTCGGCGACGTGGACGCGATCTGTGTGCCCGGTGGGTTCGGCATCCGCGGCATCGAGGGCAAGCTCGGCGCGCTGACCTTCGCGCGGACCCACAAGATCCCCACGTTGGGCCTGTGCCTGGGCCTGCAGTGCATGGTGATCGAGTACGCGCGGCAGAAGGCCGGGCTGGACAAGGCCGCCTCGACCGAGTTCGACCCCGAGTGCCCTGAGCCGGTGATCGCCACGATGGCCGAGCAGCGTGAGTTCGTCGAGGGCGCCGGCGACCTGGGCGGAACCATGCGCCTTGGGCTCTACCCCGCCGAGCTCAAGGAGGGCTCGGTCGTGCGAGCGGCCTACGGCGAGGCCAAGGTCGAGGAGCGACACCGTCACCGCTACGAGGTGAACAACTCCTACCGCGAGCAGCTCGAGGCGGCGGGGCTGGTGTTCTCCGGCACCTCGCCCGACAACAACCTGGTCGAGTTCGTGGAGCTGCCGGCCGACGTGCACCCCTACTACGTCTCGACCCAGGCACACCCCGAGCTGCGGTCCCGGCCGACGCGGCCGCACCCGCTCTTCGCTGGTCTGGTGGGAGCAGCCATCCAGCGCCAGCGCGAGCTGCTGATCCCGATCGACGAGAGCGCGCTGCGTCGGCGGTGGATCGCCGACGAGGACGACTTCCTCGACGACGGGAGCTGAGTCGGTGTCGAGGATCTCCGACCGTCGGCTCACCTGGCCGGTCGTGGGCACCCGCGAGATCCACCGTGACAGCTGGGTGGTCACCCTGCGCGAGGACACGGTGCAGCGCCCGGGCCACCCGGACGAGTCGTTCCCACGGCTGGTCCTCGGTCATCCCGGCGCCGTCGTCGTGCTGCCCGTCGACGACCAGGAGCGCGTCTGCTGCATCCTGCAGTACCGCCACGCGGGCGGCGGTGTCTTCGTCGAGCTCCCGGCCGGATTGTGCGACGCCGAGGGCGAGGACCCGCAGGTCACAGCCGCGCGCGAGCTGCAGGAGGAGGTCGAGCTCGAAGCCAGCGACTGGCGCCACCTGTTCACGCTCTACCCCTCGGCAGGGATCAGCGCCGAGCGGCACCACATCTATCTTGCGCGGGGGCTCACGCACTCCGATCGTGGGAATTTCGAGCTGCACGCGGAGGAGGCCGAGCTGGAGGTGGTCTGGGTGCCCGTGGACGACCTGATCGAAGCCGTCCTGGACGGTCGAGTGACCGAGGGGCCGCTCGCGTCCGCCGTGCTCGCCTATGACTCCCTGCGTCATCGCGGGCGGCTCTGATGGCGGATCCGACCGGACCGCCGGCCCCGACCGACGTGCGGATCGCTGCACTGCTGAGCGAGCACGGCGTCTTCGACGGGCACAACGACCTGCTCTGGGCAGCCCGGGAGAAGGTCGGCTACGACTTCGACCGACTCGACCTGATGGACACCGAGACCTGCCGCGGACTGGGCACCCACACAGACCTGCCGCGGATGCGCGCAGGCGGGATGGCGGCACAGTTCTGGTCTGTCTTCGTCCCGGCGACGCTCACCGGCGGGGCAGCGGTCACCGCGACGCTCGAGCAGATCGATGCCGGCCACCGCATGATCACGCGGTACGCCGAGCAGCTGGCTGCGGCCACCACGGTCGAGGACGTGGAGCGCGCTGGACGACAGGGCCGGATCGCCAGCCTGATGGGTGCCGAGGGCGGCCACCAGATCGACGAGTCACTCGGGACGCTGCGGATGCTGCACCGCCTCGGGGTGCGCTACCTGACCCTGACCCACAATGACAACGTGCCGTGGGCGGACTCTGCCACCGATGTACCCGTGCTCGGGGGGCTCTCCGACTTCGGCCGCGAGGTGGTGGCGGAGATGAACCGGATCGGGATGCTGGTCGACCTCAGCCACGTGAGCGCCGACGTGATGCGTCAGGCGTTGGACGCCTCGACGGTGCCGGTGATCTTCTCGCACTCCTCGGCGCGAGCTGTGTGCGACCACCCGCGCAACGTCCCCGACGACGTGCTGACCCGGCTGCCCGGCAACGGCGGGGTCTGCATGGTCACCTTCGTGCCCAAGTTCGTGAACCCGCGGGTCAGCGAGTGGTGGACAGAGCTCGCCGACGCAGCCGAGGCGGCGGGGGTCGACGAGGACGACGAGGACTTCCTGGCGCGCTACCGAGCCACCAGCCCCGACCCCAAGGCGACGCTGGGCGACGTGGTGACGCACCTGGAGCACGCCCGCGAGGTCGCCGGCATCGACCACCTCGGCCTGGGCGGCGACTACGACGGCGTCGGTGAGCTGCCCGATGGGCTCGAGGACGTCTCCGGCTACCCGCGGCTGTTCGCCGCGCTGGCCGAGAACGGCTGGTCCGAGGAGGACCTCGTCAAGCTCAGCTGTCGCAACATCCTGCGGGTGATGGGGGATGCGGGGCTCACTGCGGCGGGGGAGAGGGCGCGGGCCTAGACTCGGCCCGTCGTCCCAAAGATGTGGCGATGGTCACGTTCGGTGGCCCGAGCCGGCTGAGGGAGAAACCTGTGCGCATCGGCGTGCCCAAGGAAGTCAAGAACCACGAGTACCGCGTCGCGATCACCCCGATCGGGGTGCACGAGCTGGTGGCCCACGGCCACGAGGTGCAGGTGGAGAAGTCTGCTGGTGTCGGCTCCTCGATCGCCGATGAGGAGTACGTCGCAGCCGGCGCGACCATTCTCGACAGCGCCGACGACGTCTGGGGCCAGGCCGAGATGGTGCTCAAGGTCAAGGAGCCCGTGCCCGAGGAGTACCACCGCATGCGCGAGGGGCTGGTGCTGTTCACCTACCTGCACCTCGCCGCGGACAAGCCGCTCACTGATGAGCTGGTGGCCCGCAAGGTGACCGCGATCGCCTACGAGACCGTGCAGCTTCCCTCCGGCTCGCTGCCGCTGCTCTACCCGATGTCCGAGGTCGCCGGCTGTCTCGCACCCCAGGTCGGGGCGCACTCCTTGATGCGCGCCGAGGGAGGTCGTGGTGTCCTGATGGGCGGCGTCGGTGGTGTGGCCAACGCCAAGGTGGTCGTGATCGGTGCCGGTGTCTCGGGTCAGAACGCCGCCAACATCGCGCTCGGCATGGGCGCCGACGTGACGTTGCTCGACAACGACCTCGACAAGCTGCGGATGTCGTTCTGGCGCTACAACAACCGAGTGCACGGCCTGGCCTCCTCGCAGCTGACCATCCAGCAGCAGGTGCTCGAGGCCGACCTCGTGATCGGGGCGGTGCTGATCCCCGGAGCCAAGGCGCCCAAGCTGGTCAGCAACGACCTGGTCTCGCAGATGAAGCCGGGCTCGGTGCTGGTCGACATCGCGGTCGACCAGGGTGGCTGCTTCGAGGACACCCACGCGACCACGCACGCCGACCCGACGTACGCCGTCCACAACTCGGTCTTCTACTGCGTGGCCAACATGCCCGGAGCGGTGCCGAACACCTCCACCTACGCCCTGACCAACGCCACGCTGCCCTACATGGTCGCGCTCGCCAACAAGGGCTGGGAGCGGGCTTGTCGCGACGACCACAGCCTGGCGCTCGGCCTGAACACCCACGCGGGCCAGCTCACCAGCGCACCCGTCGGGGAGGCGCACGGCATGGACGCGGTCGAGCTCGACGGGTTGCTCGCCTGACCCGACGCCCGGGGCCACGTGCCCCGGACCAGGCACCCTGACATGGACCACGAGCTCTCCAGCCTCACCCGTGCGGTCCGCACCTACCTGGACCACCTCGTGGTCGAGCGCGGGCTGGCGGAGAACTCGGTCAAGTCCTATCGCCGCGACCTGCGCCGCTACCTGGGCTATCTGGACTCGGTCGGCGTGCGCGGGCTCGAGGAGATCAGCGAGCAGACGGTCAGCGGCTTCCTGATGGCCCTGAGGGAGGGGGACTCCGAGCACCAGCCGCTGAGTGCAACCTCCGCGGGTCGGTCGGTG